>CAWVYO010000202.1:0-6230 GCA_963934385.1 uncultured bacterium | reverse complement strand
TAGATGTGGCCGCACACCCGGTGAAGGCCAAAATATAAGCGATGATTACTGTCAATTTCATGATCTTTTCCCTCCCTAAACAACTGCTTCTATTTTCAACTGACTAAGCGCAAAAAATTACCGAACTCTGAAAACGATCTGATTCTCAGAGCTTCGGACTCATCCTCCGGCCAGTTTCCATTACCACCAAGTACCAACTTGGTGTTGTGTGCCGCGCAGGTAGGCCCCAGTGTTTTCACTATGTCACACAGGGCAGACGGCAGACTTGAAAACACGGATCCGGATAGAGCCAACATCTCAACGCTCGGTAGCTTCACGACATCTTCGAGCATTTCGACGGGACACATGCGACCCAGCCACATGGAATTCCAGCCATGCTCAGCCAAAATTAATTCGGAGATTGTCAGACCAAGTGTGTGGTCATCTCCAGGCGCCGACGCCAAAGCACAAACGGGCGCATTGTTACTCCTGGGGAATAGGTAAAGAATTCGATTGATGCACCTCAACAAGCACTCGGAGACGACATGCTCCTGGCAGATCGAGATTTCACCTTCCGACCATCTCACCCCCAACTCATGCAGCATCATACCAATGTGATCGCCCACATCCTCCCACCGACCAAGCTCTGCACGCTTGGCCATTAGCAAGCCTTCAGCTTCCAACTGACTCCCCTCGACAAGTGCGTCCAAGAATAACTGGTGCCAGACCTTACCTTCTTGTTTCTGATGACTCCTACGGAAAGACTCCACATGAACCCTCTCGAATCTCCGATGCCCGCCTGGAGTTAGAAAACAACGAAGCTTTCCATCATCAGCCCAACGCTTAACGCTAGACGTGTTGACTTTGAGGATCTGTGCGACCTCTCTAGAACTCAACACATAGGACTTATCGGTAATTACGGTTGTCATAACTCTACTCCCAAATAAATAATAAACGCTTTGAACGCTTATTGCAACTTGTAACCGTCCAAAACGTGTATTATAGTAATTCAAAGGATGTATTATGACCGAATTTTTAACCCCCACCTACAAACTTGAGCAAGAACACTTCATCGCTAGACCGCGGGACGAGGTATTCCGGTTTTTTGCTGATCCATTCAATCTAGAGCGTATCACGCCTCCATTTTTACAGTTCAAGATCATCACGCCAGCCCCCATCGACGTGCATCCAGACACACTGATAGACTACTCCCTAAGGTTGTATGGGGTGGGGTTTCGGTGGAGAACACGAATCGAGTCACACACTCCAGACGTGGCCTTTATAGACACCCAGGAGCGCGGGCCCTACAAACTCTGGCACCATACACACACCTTTGAAGATGTGGAAGGCGGGACCTTGATGCGTGACCTTGTTCGATACCAAGTACCCTTCGGACTGCTAGGGCAACTGGCTCACGCCATATTTGTACGGCGAGCATTGAGACAAATCTTCGAATTCCGCCGGATTGCAATCGACCGCATAATGGTCGCCTCATGAGACGCTTAGTCTGGTTTAGAGGTAAGGATCTGCGGGTCAATGATCACGGACCATTGCATGACGCACAGGAAGCTGCAGCTTGCGTGTTCGTTCTCGATCCATACTTTTTCGCGCCAGAGCGCGCACAACAAATGGGCAACCGCATTGCATTCCTGCTCGAATCGCTACAGGAACTGCAGCACAGCATCTCTGCGCTCGGTGGTCAACTGATCGTCGTCGCAGGGCGAAGCACAGAAGTCATCCCAAAGTTGGCACGGCAGCTGAACGTCGACGAGGTCGTTGCCCATCGATGGACAGAGCCCTTTGCACGAACGCGAGATGAGCAAGTCGCCAGTGCACTCCATGTTCCTTTTCGGCTCTACGAAGGGGAAACCCTTCTTCCACCGGGTCAAGTCCTCACTGGAAAAGATCGCCCTTACTCTGTTTTTACCCCCTACTCGCGTATGTTCGAGAAGCTCTTCGAGCCATCCCCTCCTCTTCCTGCACCGAAACGAATCCGCTCAATTCGTCCACCTATTAACTTAAAGTCGGTACCGATCCCAACACCCCATGATCTGAATCTAAAGACTAGCCCCAAGCGACTCTACGGAGGAGAAGTCGCGGCTAGAGAGCGCCTCACACGGTTTATCCAGGATCGATTGCTGAATTACGATATCAATAGGAATCAGATGGGGATGTCTGATACTAGCCGCCTGTCACAGGACCTCAAGTTTGGGACTATATCGGTACGAACCCTATGGGACAGGGTTCTATCCGAGATGGATACCCACCCAGGGAAAGAGGCCTTTCTTAGACAATTGATATGGCGGGAGTTCTCTCACAGTTGCCTTTGGCACCGCCCCTACCTTCTCGAAACACCCTTTCGCGAGTCATGGCGTGATTTCCCGTGGGCAGACAACGATGAGGGGTGGGACAGATGGACAACAGGGCAGACTGGATTCCCAATTGTGGACGCCTCCGCTAGAGAACTACTCGCTACGGGGTTTGTACACAACCGAGCGCGAATGATATCAGCGAGCTTTCTAACTAAACATCTTCGCATTGACTTCCGACGGGGAGAATCACACTACATGGCACACCTAACTGGTGGCGACTGGGCCCAAAACACTGCCGGGTGGCAGTGGGCAGCGGGGTGTGGATGCGATGCACAACCATATTTCCGAGTGTTCAACCCCATGCGACAGGGCGAGCGATTTGATCCAAAGGGACAATACGTACGAAAATGGGTGCCCGAGCTATCTCGACTGAACAATCGGTACATCCACGCTCCCTGGACTGCCCCAAAAAACTACTTGGACGACGCTGGACTTGTCCTCGGCAAGACCTACCCTCATCCAATTGTAGATCACGCCAGCGCTCGAAAGGAATACTTAGAGCTGGCACGAAACTTCCTCCGTTCGTGAACGACCAGGAAATAGTTAATTGTCAGGTGGGCACAATTGCACCCAAAACTAAAAAACCGCCCCTAGAACCTGATGATTCTAAGGACGGTTTTTAATGGTCACCCCAACGGGATTCGAACCCGTGTTGCCAGGATGAAAACCTGGTGTCCTGACCGGACTAGACGATAGGGTGATGAAAGTGAGCCGTACTGGATTCGAACCAGTGACCCTCGGCTTAAAAGGCCGGTGCTCTACCTACTGAGCTAACGGCCCATTCACGAGGGCGTTTATCTCAACAGTAATAAATCGTCAAGATCATAGCGGGGCCGAAGAGCTATTCTTTAAATAATGATGATATCGCAATGTTCTCCTTTCGACCCGGTCCTACCGATAGAACGCCGATTTTTACTCCTACGAGCTCCTGTATGCGACGGACATAAGCGATACAATTTTCTGGTAACTCCTCGATAGTTCTGCACCCTGAGATGTCCTCACTCCAGCCTGGCATCTCTTCATATATTGGGACTGCCATATCCATCTCAACAGCGCTGCCTGGAAAACTAGTCATGTCTTTGTAGCCAGTACAGATTTTCAACGACTCTAAACCTGACAACACGTCGAGCTTTGTAAGGGCTACTTGCGTCAATCCATTCACAATAGAGGCGTACCTTACAAGTTCTGCATCGAACCATCCACAGCGGCGGGGACGCCCTGTAGTGGCTCCGAACTCCTGACCTACCGAACGCATCGTCTCACCGACCTCCCCCGTCAGCTCGGTTGGGAAAGGACCAGCGCCAACACGAGTGGTGTAGGCTTTGGTGATTCCAATGACCTGGTTTATATATCTTGGACCGATTCCCGATCCTGCGCACGCTGAGCCAGCGACAGTGTTGGATGAGGTCACGAACGGGTACGTGCCATGGTCGATATCTAAGAAGGTACCCTGTGCGCCTTCGAACAACACACCAGTACAGTCTGTAACCGCCTTGTGTACTAACCCTATCGAATCATTAACATACGGCGCAATACGCTCAGCGGCATCTCTAGTCGCCTCAATGATCCCATCTACAGTGAGAGGTTCCGCGCCAAACCACTCCGATATCATTCGATTCTTCTCGGGGAGTAGCAATTCGAGCTTGGCTCTCAACAACTCTGGGTCCACAAATTCCAGCATGCGCACGCCGCGACGGGCAACCTTGTCTTCGTATGCCGGCCCAATACCCTTTCCCGTTGTACCAATAGCGTTGACCCCACGCGAGCGCTCACGGCACTGATCGAGCACCTGATGGTATGGCAACACAACATGGGACGATGACGATACGACCAGAGATTCAGGTCCCACACTGCGTCCTGTACTTTCCAGATCGTCAATCTCGCCCATAAAGACAACTGGATCGACCACTACGCCGTTACCCACCACACATTTTGTACTGGTGTTGAGGATTCCGGACGGGATCAAGTGAAGAACTATCTTCTCTCCATCCACAACCAGGGTGTGACCAGCGTTGTTACCACCTTGAAAACGAACGACTGTCCCTACGCCTTTGGCGAGAACATCGACAATTTTGCCCTTGCCCTCGTCCCCCCACTGGGTCCCTACGACGACAATGTTCTCTCTCTTTATGTCCATTACCTTTTGGGTTGGCATATTTACGCCTCCTGTTGCACCCTTGCTAACCGAATTCGAATAGTAGCAACGGTGTCAGAAACGCAACTTCTTCAAGGCCTTCTTTGCGGACTTGTTCTTTGGCTCAACTTGAAGCACCTTCTGGTACTCGCGCTGGGCATTCTTACCCATACCCTCTCCCACATACAGATCCGCCAAGGCTAAGCGATACTTAGTAGAGTCCGGTTCTCTAGCCACCGCAATACGAAAATTCTGAAGGGCATCTCGAGGTTTGTCAGCGTAATCCAACAAAAGCTGACCTAATCTAAAATAGGGTAGACCATCGGGCGGGTCACACGCCACGGCTTGTTGATAGTTATACAAGGCCTCCTTTAGGTTCCTAAAACTCTCGGCACTCTCGGCTGCACGAATAAAACCAGCTGCACGTACATTCGCTGCCTTTGGTCTTACCTCTTCGTACACCTTCATGTACTCATCGCTGTTTGAATCTAGCTGTACAGCCATCTGGAGGGCTGAGGCAGCCTTGACCCAGTCCTCCTCACCAACTGCAACCATCCCCTTATCAAAATATGACTTTGCTTTTATAAGTCGCTCGTTTATCTGCTCTCTAAGGTTCGATGAAAACCTACCAGTGTTCTCGGAGCTGTCGCTAGCCCCCCGCTCTCTTCTTCTGCGACGACTACTAGAATCCACTTCCCGTCGTGTTGCCTTTGACTTGGAGACACCCAACTCCTCTCTAATACGAGCCCTTGCGCGAGCTCTGCCCTCTCTAGACCTAGCTCTCTTAATTGTGGAATCCGCATCTTCCTCTAGAACCTCTACCGGAACCTGGTCAGAGACATCAGTATCTGAACCACTACTACGACGTCGACGAGTTCTGGTTCGCGAACCACCTTCTTCACGCTCCTTGCGTACTAGCTGAATATCGAATTTACGGCGTAAGCCATCGTCCGACAGCACCTCATAGCTAAGGTTTATAGCCGTAAAGATAGCCTCGACCTTCTCTTGAATACCGTCGGCTGCACGACGATAGAACATGTCGGGATGATAAGTTTTGGAGAGGGTAAAGTAGGCTGTTCTGATAGCTCCGATTTCGCTATCTCTCGATACCCCAAGAATATGATAATGATCTCGAGTGTTTAGCCTTTCGAGTATATTATGGAGCTCGTTCTCCTCTTCTGTCGTCAAATTGTTCATTAGTAAACTCTACCCGATTCAATAAATATGCGCCTACGACTATTCTTCAAGACCAGATTTTTTAGAGGACTTATTGTCATCGTCATTGATTTGTGCCCGAGGGTGAGACTCCCTATAAACATCCAACAGACGCTCTATAGATACATGGGAGTAACGCTGGGTGGAGCTCAGAGAACTGTGGCCTAACTGCTCTTGTATTGCACGAAGGTCTGCGCCACCTGCTAGAAGATGCGTTGCACATGTGTGGCGCAAAGCGTGAGGATGGGATCCTACGATTCCATTCTTCAGCCCAGCATCGCGCACAATCCTGTGCATTGCTCGAGTCGACAGCCGCCGCTTATGTTTATTTAGGAAAAGACACTCATCCTCAGCATCCCCCCTTACCTCTAGCCACTCCCTCACTGCAGTAACAGCGGGGGGACCAACAGGTACAATGCGCTGCTTACGCCCCTTGCCCTCTCTTACGTCAACCAGCCTCTCACTTAGGGATATGTCGAAAATATCCAGACTGGCAACCTCTGCAACCCTGAGCCCTGCACCATACATAA
>CAWVYO010000201.1:0-6245 GCA_963934385.1 uncultured bacterium | reverse complement strand
CGACCGCATAGGTGGGAGCGGCCGCTTTATTCGGAAGGCTGGGTTCTAGGGTTAGGCGACCCATTTTCTAACTAAAACAGACAAACAAGGAGAAGACATTATGAAGATTAATTTCAACCAAAGAGAGGCGCTTATTACAGCATATACGGACTGTACCTACCTCATACCAGCTGATCCAGATGAAGAAGGAGTTGAACCAAAAACCATTCGCTCACTCGTGAAAAATGGTCTTATCGAGGCAGACGATAAGGGGGATTTCTGGGGTAGCTACAGCCTCACAAAATATGGTCGCGACATGTTGGGGCTAAACCAGAGTGTGATGCGTAAACCAAAGGGTCTAAAGACCGCCCTAAAGCGAGCTATCACACTGTTTATGGAGCCTCACGCCCAGCTGGGCAACGCTATCTTTCCACCCGCAAAGATAAACAGCACTAAGTGGGCGGATGATGAGTGGGAGGCTGACTACTCAGACGCCTTGATGGTTATAGATATCGATCTGCTTGGCATGACGGACTTTGACGAAAAATACTGGGGTGCTGTGGCACGATTAGTTCGAGAGCTGGGCTTTGATATTGATATCGACTGCGATGGGTTAATTGGTGCGGTTTGGGAGGGGTAGACATCGCCTCATTAATTAAGGCCCCAATCAAATAGTAAGCGAGACTCCAAGCAATAACCCACCCTACAAAGCCACCTTCAAAACCGCCACATTGTACCCTTCAAACACCTTGTCTAGAACCTTGGAGCTCGCTTCACTCTCAGGGACACAAGAATACCTAACGGAAGCCATGCCTTTATAGAAGTTTCGCTTACCTCCCTTAAGTGACCTAGAGGTGTGTCTGAAAGCGAATGCATCGAGAGAGAGTAGCCAGCCTGCGCCCCCCTCTGGGAACGGCTCAACCTTGGACTTCTTGCGCTCAAGAGTGCCTGAGATCTTTGTCCCTGGATCAAGCCCAGGGATCAGGTGGTTTGAAGCTATAAACCAGACAAAATCAGGTGCTTCACCCGACATCATCGCGCACTTGGGGTAGCTCTTTGTGGGGCCCACCCATAGCACCTCTACGTTAACCTCTGGGCTCAACGGTGATCGAGTCTCTTTGGGGTTCACACAGACCCCTTGCACAACATAAAAGAACACTGAATTGCAGCGACGAAGATAGGCGACTCTGTATGGATCTGTAGGTGAATCTACTCCACTATCTAGAGCATTTTGGCGAGCGCTGTCGGTCACCGCCACATGAGCCGAGACCTCTTGCTTGGTCATTGAGTTGGAGGTGGCTAGATCTCGAGAGATCTCTATTAATGCTGCCTGTTCGGCGTAGCTGGGGAGTGGGGTTGGCCCCCCTTCCATCTCTTTAAGCCCCGCTCTGTACTCTGCAGTGTGATCTCGGGTTGGCTTGCTAAAGTCAAGCTCCCTTTCTGGGATGCCCACGTCATCTCTTGAGCGGCCGCCCATAAGACCTCCTCCGCTTAAACAGCGCTGATTGCATCAATAATGAGCTGCTTTAGGTTTGCTATATAGTTCAACTCAGCGCCGTAAGTCCTATAGTCTTCAATATAAGTGTGCGGGGCATCCACATCTGCGAATTCAGCGATATATGTTAGGTCAACAAGCGCATTTTTCCAGATCTCGTCGGCAGCGTCATTAAAGACCGTCGCCCACCCTAGATCTGTTGTCTTTAGGTCCTTATTCTGCTGCAGCTCCTTCGCGAGCCTCTGAAGTTTCTTCTCGTGTTCATCGAAAGCCAGCTTCTCTGTTTGGAGCTTTTTCGTTTCAGTTGATTCCCACCGATCAGATATTGCTACTAATTTATCTTTCTTTTCAGGAGAGGCAGCGGCTATTCGTTTCTTCCAAGTAGCCTTACCTTTATCCAATTCTTTCTCCGTATCTTTAATCTTCTCTTCCAACTTAAAGTAGAGATCATATTCGTCCTTTAAATGGGTGGCGGCGTTCGCCCAGTAGGCATCCCAATATCCACTCTTCCTCTCTTTAAGATTCACCTGTAGGTTGTCGTACACTACTTCACACTCATCATAAATTTTACTGAGGAATGCTGGTTTATCAACCACGGCGCTTGCGTATTCGTCTCTGATGAGGTTTGTGCCAGTACCTGTGTGACAAGCATCTAGTATAACCCTGAGGTGAACCCCTTCGCTCAAGGCTTCGTTTACATAGCTGTTGATAGTGCCATGGCTTACCTTTTTCTCATCTACACCGACAAGACCCGCTTTATTTCCGTGCCCGCTAAACCCAAGCACAACCTCATCGCCAGCTTTTGCATCACTCATCTCTATGTTGTAGAAGGCCTCTATATCTGCAGCTTTCTGATCTTCATAAACTATGTCATCAAACCCCTCACCCCTGAGCGTTCCCGCGAGAGCTTGTGTCTCACCTATAGCTTTGCTTAAGTCCTTACTTTTATCGTAGTTTTGGTTTGCGACCAGCGTGGCTTTCTTGTTGTCTGCATCTTCGCTTGGCAGGCTCCCAACAACAGCCAAGTCTGCGTGAACATCCTTTTGTTTAGAGTTTCCTGAATAGTTTGCTTCAGCTGCCTGCTTCAACAGATCCGACAGCGGAACAGCTGGGTTTGCGATCAACAACTCGTTCAGCTTTACACTAAGACCACCCTCAAACGCCCACTCGTTCTCACCAGCAGCGGCAAGTATAGCGGCGCTACCAATAGGCGGTATAGGTGGGAGGCTCTCTAAGTCAGCCCCTCCAGATCCTCCACCCGTGCCCTCTTGGCTCGCGCCCTCCTCTGATGCTTGCGCGTTATTCATCTCTTCAACAGCAGCCTGATTTCCAGCCCCACCCTGCATACCTGCTAGGCTAGACTGGGTAGTCGCACCACCTGACGCCGCGCCCTGAGTTTGGCTGGCTGACTGGGCGCCCGCTGTCGCGCTATTGGTAGACGCGCTCTGTTCCTGTTCGGGGCTTGTTGATGATTGCTGTTGTTGGGGCACAGTAAACTCCTTCTCTACCCTAGGCTATCACGAAACCAAGAATCTATACTATTACTCCCAATCAATCTCAACAACCCTTTGTTCAAAGACAAAACCAGAGTCATCCGCGTAGACATCAATCAGCCGTACAGTCGCCTCGTCGTCCCAAATAGCGTTGGTGAGGAACATGTCGTAGGAGCCATCAGCTAAGGCGAACTGCTCGCCGTTTACGTGAAAATGGCCACCGAGGTTCATGGATATCTTATCTCGATTTGGCCCTAAGAGTTCAGCCAACTGAGCCATCTCGTCCATATCAAATCCACCTGGCGACACCATCATGGGGATATGGGTTGCCATGATTACAGCGTTGTCCATAAGCGCTGGAGCATCGACTAATGACTCCTCTAGAAACCCCCAAGTACCGCCCTCATAGTCGTGGAGGTTACCCATCTCACCCTCTACTCTACCTGGATCTCTCGAGGCCCAATCGAGGCCTATAATCCTCAACCCCTTATAGTCGAAGCGAGTGTTCTGAAGGTACCTGTCGCTCTCGAGATCTGGGTCCCAGACTGGCTTCTCTCCCTGTACCCATCCAGACAGCTCTGGGCTGCTGGCCAAAACTTCGTACTGTGGTCCAAAGACCTCGTTAAATCCCGCCTCGTCACCAGCGTGACTCTCGTTGTCGCCAATAACAGGCAGCCAGGTGATCTCTAGGGCGTCAAGCAGCTCTTTAGATCGCTCCAACCCATCACCCCAGCCGATATCGCCCAAGACAATAACAAGCTCGATGTTCTGGGTTTCAGCCTCGCCGTTTAGCCACTCAACCACCGCCTCAAGTCGCACATCGTGCTCGGGGTTACCCTCGATGTGTGGGTCGGCTATTGCAGCCAGAGTGAACTGATACGCAGGGGCGGCAATACCACCTGTATCAATTAGCTGCCCACCACCACAGCCCATAATCGAAAGAAATGCTGAGCTAAGAATCACTGTTTACTCCGTCACCGTAAGGTTTCATAGGTACAAACTGTCTAGTCGACCATAGACACAACCAACCATAACTAGCAAACTAGTGCTCCGGTAAAACAAAGTGCACCAGAATTAGATAACTACCGCCAAACTACCCATAAATTCTATCGCACATGTCGATTCACCATGGGGCAAGCAACTATTCAGAGCCCCGAGCAGTAAAGCAGAGCCCCGACTCACTGACCCAGCCGTCTACAGGTAGGTCGTGCTCGCTCACAGGGACAGACTCCACTATTTGGCAGTCAAACACTACCGCCAACACTTTAGCGCCACTACAGCGCTCTAAAGTGCGGTCGTAGAAGCCACCACCCCAGCCCAGGCGGGCTCCTGTGGTGTCTAGCGCCAATGCGGGTACTATCAACAGATCGATATGGTCCAGCGGGACCTCAGCGCAGGAGTCATTGGGCTCTTGAACACCGAAAGCCCCTTCTGTTAGTGGCCAGGCGTCACTTGAATCTGGTCGAACCTCAAAGAACGCCAATGGCATTTTCGGGGCAACAACCTTTGGCAACAACAGCTGTTTTCCATCGCGAATCGCTCGCCTGAGTAGCTCGTCAGTATCGACCTCAGCACGAAAGGATGCGTAGATAGCGACAGTCTTGGCCTCTCGCCACGGGGCGCTCTCCGTGAGGTGACTACAAATAGAGGCTGAATGGCTTCTCCGCAACGGTTTTGATAGGGCGGCTCGCCGGGCGCGAGCGGTCGCTCTAAGTTGGTGTTTTGGCTGGGTCATCTGAGTGAGAGTGTAACACTGAGAGATGTATTTCAGGGCGTAAACCTAACGTTACAACTAGAATTTCCACAGACTCCCCACCAGTCAACACAGAGCCGCATGTGGTCAAAATTCAAGACATCCACAGACCAACACAACGGGCTCTTCGAGCCAGCCACCGCTGGTCTAGCTCAACAAATAAAAAGGAGATGTGATACTGTGTCACCTATGAAAAAACCAGCAGAACCACGTCTAGATCGCCCTGTCTTTTTTATCTCACTGGGCACCTTGATAATTGTCACTGGCCTTCTCCTCTTGGATCCCGAGGCAAACCTCGTCCGCCTTGGTACAGCCAAGGATTTCATGACCCACGATCTTGGGCTCTTGTTCTTGACCTTTGTTTTCGGCGGCATTCTTTGGCTGGCTTGGATGGCGCTCTCAAAACACGGACAGATCCGGTTTGGACCGCCCGATGAGCCAGCAGCCTACAGCATGTTCTCTTGGATGGGGATGCTGTTCTGCTGTGGAATAGGAAGCAACCTGCTCTATTTCGGGACTACCGAATGGGTAGGCTATTTCCTAAGTCCCCCACCGATCTCAGGTGCAGTAGCGCGAAGCGCTGAAGCTGCCGACTGGGCTGGCGCCTACAGCTTCTTTCACTGGGGAATTTCGGCTTGGGCCACGTACGCCATGGCCACGCTTCCCATAGCCTATATGCTTCATGTTCGAAAGAGCCCCACACTTAGGATCAGCACGGCATGTGAAGGTCTAATCGGAGATCGAAGTAAAGGTAATATAGGAAAACTTATCGATGTTTTCTTTATCTTCGGTCTAGTTGGTGGTGTTGGTACCTCTTTGGGAATTGGAATCCCTATGATTTCGGCGGTAGCCAGTGAGATCTTTGGGGTCTCTAGAGGATTAGCACTGGATGCAGCCATTCTGGTCGGTCTGACTGCACTCTTTTCGGCGAGCGTTGCCGCCGGCTTGGACAAAGGAATCAAGCTACTCAGCGACATCAATATGGGACTAGCCACCGTGCTTCTCTGCTTTTTCCTTATAGTGGGTCCCACCGCTTTCATTCTGACCCAAGCATTCGATAGTCTCAGTCTAATGCTTGGCAACTTCGTAGAGATGAGCCTGCGCACAGACAAAGACATTACCAGCACATTTGCGCAGGACTACACCATCTTCTTTTGGGCATGGTGGCTCTCATGGGCACCATTCATGGGTCTTTTCATCGCCAGGATCTCTCGGGGACGTACGGTTCGAGAGGTTGTTTGGGGCGTAGTTATCGGCGGCAGCGTAGGCTGCTGGGCTGGCTTCGCGATTTTGGGAAATGCCACACTTGACTTGGTCAACAACGGACATGTCGTCCTAAACACTATGATCGATAGCGGCACGGTAGATGCCCCCATGGTAGTCGTAGAGCTGCTCAAGGCACAGCCATTCAGCATGCTCGTGTCTATAGGGTTTTTCGTTCTGGCCTTTATTTTCGTAGCGACATCACTGGACTCGGCAGCCTTCACACTGGCGGCCACAGCATCTGACGACCTCCCTGCAGATG
>CAWVYO010000200.1:0-6297 GCA_963934385.1 uncultured bacterium | reverse complement strand
TTTAAATGCTATGAAAAAAAGCTTGATTGCACGTGAGCGAATAGAGCTTCGCGGTTTCGGTACATTTAGACTTCGTCAGTTTGATGGTTACACTGGACGTAACCCAAAGACAAATGACGCAATCATTGTTGGCGCCAAAGTCTTACCAGTATTTAGAGTAGGTAAGTCGCTCTTGGACAGAGTAAACGCTCGCGAGTAATCGCTGTAGTTCCTGCGCGCCGCTAATAGGTTGAAACTAAGGCAATACGCCCCCTAAAAGGCATATAATTTACTGTATTTAGTTTTGGCGTGGTTTTTAGGGTGCCATGTCCACAGTCAGACCTTTTTGTCTGAAAGATAGAAGTGTGGACGCGTCAATATCTGAGTAAAGTGCTCCGGTAGTTGAGAATTCCAATAACGATGAAATTCTGGACTCTTCTCATTAGTTATATTTGACTTGTAATATTTGGCGACCAAGCCTCTATTTGCCCCTATTCTTCCCCTCGCTATTTTCTACCTTCCTCAGGACTCCGAATATGGTATCAAAACTTATAAATGACGATGACGTTAAGCGTACGTTTGTGTTGGATACGAACGTGTTTCTCTATGACCCTAATTCGCTCTATGTATTTAAAGAGCACGATGTTGTAGTGCCGATCACGGTGATTGAGGAGGTCGATAAGTTTAAGAAGAATGGCGATGAGACTGGTCGTAATGCCAGGACTTTTTCAAGAGAACTCGACGCATTAAGAAAGCGAGGTAGTTTGTCTGAGGGGGTTTGTTTAGAGGGGGGAGGCAAGGTGCGAGTGGCGCTCTTGCAGGCAGTCTCACCACTTCCAGCAGGTTTTGGGCCGTCGTCTAATGACAACCTTATACTCCAGACTGTTAAGCAGCTTCATGATGATGGCTGCAATGCTGTGTTGGTTACTAGGGACACAAATATGCGGATAAAGGCCGACGCGTTGGGTATCCCTACCGAGGACTACGAACACGCCCATATGAATGTGGATGAGGATTATCAGGGATGTCAATCTTTAGGAGTCGAGCAATCTGCTTTGGAGGAAATATACCAAAACGGATGGTGTAAATGGGAAGAAACTAGTTTGTTTCCTAACCAATTTGCGCTCCTACATTCTGTCGAAAATGAGACCTCTACCGCTATGGTGAGATTTGATGCCGAAGGGGAGCGCCTTGTACGTGTTGGGCGACATTCTAAAGGAGTTTGGGGGATTTATGCCAGAAACAAGGAGCAGCTCTTTGCCCTAGATCTGTTGTTGGACGATTCAGTATCACTTGTCACGTTAGACGGTAAGGCGGGCACAGGTAAGACGCTTCTGGCTATAGCAGCGGGCTTAAGTAAGGTGACGGATGTCAGAACCTTTACTCGCATGCTTGTGTCCCGACCAATATTCCCCATGGGTCGTGATGTAGGGTTTTTGCCAGGAGATCTGGAAGAGAAGTTAAACCCTTGGATGAAGCCTATATTTGATAATCTGGAGTTGTTAATTGCAAACAAAGACCCTATCTCGGATCGAGATGATAGAGTGCCCGCATATCAGCACCTAATAGACCAAAAGATTATTGAGGTGGAGCCCCTTACATACATTAGGGGACGGTCTATTCCTCATCAGTATTTAATCGTTGACGAGGCGCAGAATTTGACTCCACATGAGGTTAAAACGGTAATTACTAGGGCGGGAGAGGGGACTAAGATAATCTTGACTGGTGACCCTCGTCAGATCGACAACCCCTACGTAGATGCCACATCTAACGGTCTCACATATGTGGTCGAAAGGTTCAAGAACTCTCCTATTGCCGGGCATGTAACCCTCAGGAAGGGTGAGAGATCCAAGCTTGCTGAAATGGCTGCTGAACTGTTGTAATAGGTGTTTAGTATTGGACTTATGGTTCAATATGTCTGTATATTGAAACAATGAAAATCAGGAGAATATTATGACTATGTCTATCCGCTACTGCTTGATTTGAAACTATCTGCCTCGAGCCGCCAGTTTGGCGGATAGACTTGAGCAGAGATTCGGTGGTAGCGTTGCCCTTATAGAGGGAGGAAAAGGAGAGTTTACAGTGTGGTTAGGTGACACAGAGGTGGCTGGGAAAAGCGATGGCATGTTCCCTCAATTTGATGAAGTACTGGAACTAATGGGTGCTGCGCTAGAGGCGTAATAAGGTTGAGTTTGTTGCAAACGTATTTTTGGAGAGAGATTCATGAAGGTCAGTTTATATAAACTTACGCTCACCGCATTGGCGGCGTTTTCGTTATCTTCTGGTGTCTTTGCTGATGAGTCAGTTGACGGTGCATCGAACGATAACTCTAATGAGGAGCCATCTGAGGCGAATCCTGATGAAGAAGGCGAGCCATCTCAATCTACCGAGACGGCTGAACCGGTTGAAAGTGTAGAGTTAGACGTCAGCAGCGAGGTAGGTCCTGGGGTGGGGATATCACCAGCGGAGCTAGAAGCCGAAGCAGTCAGAGCCCCAGAGCTCGATGAAGATCAATACACCTGGTTGCGCCCTAGGCGTCACCTCATGGGGCAGGTGCCCAGGGGGCAGGTGGATTACACCGCATATACATTGGAGTGGGGTGAGTTAAAAGTCGGTCTAGCTAGTTTAGGGTTTGGGATCCTGCCTAGGATGCAAGTGGGGACATCGCCGCCTTTATGGGCCCTTGGGGTCGAGAACGCGAATGGAAAGTTTAATCTACTTCGACTAGGTAAGTTTGATCTGTCATTGGAGGGCGACTGGTTTAACCTACCAATGGGTGACGACTTCGCTGTCAGTTACCTAGGTTGGGGAGCGAGAGCGTCTATTCAGGTCTCAGACCCCATGTCCGTCCATTTCGGTGGAACGGTAGCTGCAATAGATGGGCAGGGAACACCGGACCTCTCAGACCTTCCCTCGCTGTTGATAAGCGATGAAGCAAAAGTGGAATGGAACGCATCCGTCGAAGACTCTGGAGCTACGGCTGAAATACATGCCAACGCTGTCACAGTTAACCTTGCTGTAGATTGGCGTTTTAATAGACGTGACAGTCTAATATTACAAGGTGGTGCATGGCTTAATGTAGATGCAGAAGTCGCTGCTCGTGTGCCTCCTGTAGCCGGGCTCTACGATGCAATTAATGAATCTAGAGAGTATGGAATCTCGGATGCCTACATGTTGAGCCTGGCATATCAGATTGCCGGAGAGCATTGGGAGTTCAGGTTTGGTGTTGGTATGTCTTCAGAGTCCTGGGCTTGGTTGCTTCAGAGCACTGAGTTTTCGTATAGAACTGGAGGGGCAACTCGACTTTCAGAGTGGCGTACTCGGCGTACTTGGAGTAGAAACAGCGGCGACGTGAACTGACTCGTTGCGTTGAATATCCAGAAGTCGTTAATCCGAGGTGCTCATTGGACCAAATAGAAGGAAGGAATCCCGTTTTTGAGGCGCTGTCACGTCAGAGGCGACGTGTTGAGCACATCTATTTAGATGAAAATGCCAAGACCGATAAGAAGATTTCTAAAATACTCGAGCTGGCTAAAGAATTAAAGGTAAGAGTTGAGAAGGTTTCTCGACGGGAACTCGACCGACGAGCAAAGGGGGCAGTGCACAACGGGATTATAGCTACTGCCGAGAACCACCCTAGATACACCACTGCCAGCCTGATAGACGAATTATTCGATCTTGGTGAGGAGCCGTTTTTAATAATGGCTGACGAGATCGTTTACGAGCACAATCTCGGTGCCGTATTGAGATCGGCGATGGGGGCAGGTGCAAACGGTCTAATCATTCCCACCCGGCGAGGAGCGCAACTTACCCCAGTTGTACAGAGAGTTTCAATGGGGGGCGCAGAGGAAGTGCCTGTCATTCGTGAAGGTCTGTCATCGTCGATTAAAAGAATTAGAAAAGCCGGCATAAAGACCGTGTGTGCAGACATGGACGGTGTTCCATATTGGGAGGCAGACCTCACTGGTCCAATAGCGTTTGTTATGGGAGGGGAGTCAAAAGGTATCACAGATACCCTGAAAAAACGTTGTGACTTGGTAGTCTCAGTTCCTCTTACCCGCGGGCTCGATAGCCTCAATGTCTCTGTAACTGCAGCTATACTGATGTTCGAAAGGGTACGACAACAGCGGAATCAAGACGACGTCTAATAGCTGACTGCTTTTAGGAATTGCTCTCTATCGTCGCAGCTTTTGTAAAGTCGAAGCACCTCTCTGGCTGGGCACTCGCCTTTGGATAGCAGTAGCTCTAGGGGTTGTAGAAGGTGTGATGCTTCGGGATCACACTCATTAAGTCCGGCTTTGGCAACTGTGAAGAGTTGTTGTGCCAGATCTATAGCAGAGACGTCGCCAAATTTGGCAGCGAGACCATCCTTAGATGCGCACCTAAGAGCTTCGTCGGGATCCGAGGAAACCTGTGCGCTTATCTCGAGGGCTAAGTCCAGGGATGTTTCAGAATAAAGAAGCCCCTTCCAAAACGCGATTCCGGCGATTGCTAATGGCATCTTACATGCATCAGCTCCCCTGACTTCTATCCATTTTTTAACCCTAACTTCTGGAAAAACAGATGTCTGATGAAGGTCCCAATCCGCTATTGTAGGGAAATTGCCATCGAATCCATAGAGCATAAACTCCCTGAAACTCTTGCCGTTTGCGTGTAGCCACTGTCCATCTACAACGTAGAACATCATGGGAACATCAAGCAGATAATTTACCCAGCGTTCGTGTGAATATCCGTCGCGGATTTGCGTTGGGAAACCGGTCCTGGAGGCATCCGTTGCTTGCCAGGCTCTGCCTCGATTACTCATCCAGCCAGTGATTTCACCCTCGAATATTGGTGAATTTGCGAACATCGCTGTAGTGAGTGGTGACAACCTCAACATAAGGTCAAACTTTCGGGCGCAGTCAGCCTCATTTTCAAAGTCAAAGCATGCCTGAAATGAGGTAGTACCTTTCATCATTACCGGTGCCATTGCGCCACGCTGAGGAAGGTAGTTTTTCATTATTTCATAACGACCCTTTGGGACCCACTTTATGTCGTTTATGCGGTCAAAAGGAGTGACACCAAGCGCTATCCACATATTTTCGTTTGATGTGGCGTCTTGAAATTCCTTCAAGTTATCTATTGCTTCGTTAGAGAGTTCAAGCAATTTGAGGTGAGGGGTACCCGCTAGCTCGACTTGGGCGCCAGGCTCAAGGGTAACTGCTCGTTCGACACCAGTGAGTCCAATTATGTTCTCGCCCTCGAAACTAGCCTCCCAGTGAGCTGCAGTGGAGAGCTTTGTCAGTAGATCCCTTACTCCATCCTTCGCGAAATAATTGACCTGCTTACCGTCTCTACGTAGAAAAAGCCGCTCAAACTCGGCACCCACTAGCCAATTTGGTCGTGAAGTTCCGTACTGGTGGTAACAATCAACTAGTAGTTCTTCTGTGATTCTTGACATTAATACCCCCATGTATCTTCGCTAAAGGTGATGCAGGCGACCAGAAACTTCCACTATTTGCATAAGTTTAATTGCCGACCCGATAGGCCGTAAGCTAAACAAATGCAATGAAAATAGAATCTTTATCAACGTTAATTTTGTCAATCTCATTGTTATCAATTGCCGGAGGATGTGCTCCGCACCTCACGACGACTGGTGAGACTGGTGAGCCGTTTGAGTGGGTGGCACCGGAAAATAGTTGGAGTACTGGGGATGTTCCTGCGGAATTGCGAGGTCAGGGCTTCACAGACGGAGACGTACCCGATGATCTCCGGGGGTTTGACCAATTCTCCGAGGAGGTTTCTCTCTGGCAATTCTACGGAAACATAATCGTCGTTGACATATCTACAATGTGGTGCGCACCCTGTCAGGAGTTAGCAGAGGACGTAGAAGAGACGTGGCTAGAGTACAAAGACCAAGGGGTTACATACATCACTGTTATGCCAGAGAACTTTGAATATGAGACCCCTACAACGGAGAATCTAGTGGCTTGGGCAGATGCCTTCGGTATTACAGCACCTATCATAGCTGATTCCGAGAGGTGGTCTGACAACCTTGTGACGGGCAACGCCTATCCGAGAGTCTTGCTTATAGATAGGGAAATGAAGATCGCGGTTTCCAACGTGATCCCATTATCTGATGCTCAGATAAGATTAGAGATAGAGGAGCTGCTTTAGAGGGCGCTGGCTACTCTACTCGCTGAACCAAATGAAGTCCCCAAGGGGTTTCGATAGGCTGAGTCGTCTCTCCTACATCTAGTGCAAACACGGCGTCGTCGAAGTTAGCGCTTATTTCTCCCCGCAAGAACCAACCTAAGTCGGCCCCGCGTACACCGGTTG
>CAWVYO010000199.1:0-6359 GCA_963934385.1 uncultured bacterium | reverse complement strand
TGGGCTTCAAATCCTTCAGGGAGAAAAAGGAGGTCACTCAGTTCCTCGTTTCTTGTCAGGAGGAGCTCCAGAGCTACTGTGATAACTCTATCCGTGGGTTTGCTTGATTGCTATCCTCCAGTCTAAACACCAACACCAACAATACAAATGCCAAAGAGCAACAACAAAACCAAAACCAAAAACCAGGAGACCAAGGACCGTCTCCTAACCCTACTAGCGACCGACGAGCCCTCTTTCACAAGGGAGCTCGCCGCCACCCACCCAGCCGATCTATCAAAGCACCTAGAGGCTCTGATACCTAAACTCCAGGCAAACCCCGACCTAGTCGAGCTCCTAAGAGAGCGCCTCCCCCACTCCCACAACTGGGTCGGCCGTGCAAACCTTAAAACTATTGAAGAGTGGTTACCTCGCACAATTATCTCAGACAAACGCCGCTCTATCTCACAGATAGCGATGGCCATCGCTCGAGAGCACGACCCTACCTTTCCAGAGTTTGCTGGCCACTTTGATTCACCTCTGGCAAAGCGGACCAAAAGATCGATTCGCGAGGGCTCCGAGAACACTCAAGAGCTAATTCAAAACGGACGCGGGTGGCGGTGGTTCAACACCTACTACGACTCTGGCCCAGGTGAGATATCTAGCCACTCTGAGCGCATCGCCACGGCCGTTCACCCAGCTTGGGTACTAAAGGTCTACTCCGTCGAAGACACTGGTTGCGAAGAGATTCGGTGGAGCAGCTTCACAAGATTTGAAGAGTATCCTGATTCAGAGGTAGAGGTCTTAGGGATGGCCCAGGTCACCCACGCCTCGGGGCAGGGGCTGATGGCCCAACTAATCGCCGGAGAGATACTCCCAGAGCACAACATCCGCCTATGCCGCGACGGCAACGTACGGTGGCAGGGCAAGTTCGAGAAGTTCACACTCAATAAAGGGCAGGAGCTTCCACTGTCAGAAGGCGGCACATTTGGTGGATTAATAAACACCCACTTCAATATCGAAGAAGGAGACACCATAGAGTCTATTTATAGTCCATAACAAGTAGAACTTCACACATTTATTGCCAACAAATTAATGTTCCAGACTCAATGTTCCGATGGTTATGTTTAGGTCAGGGCGACCACCGTTAGAACTTGGAAATGTCATGAAAACGACACGCATGCAACTGTTCACCCCTGCCCTACTCCCCCTCGTAGCCTGTCCATCGCTGGAGGAACCAAACATAGTCGAGGAGCCACACCCTTTCGAGTTCGAAATCAACCTCGAGTCGACTACCTTTACCCCACCCGTCAACCTCAGCTGTGAGATCGAGATCTTACCGCTATTGGCAACGGTCGTGGGCGACATCGTCGTTATCGAATGGGACGCGAGCGCCCTCTACACAGACGAGGTCTATATCGCAGCCTTCAGTGGATGGAGCTCAGCCGATCACTTCTTCAACGAAATACATGACAACAACGGCTATTTGGAGCTCCAACTCCCCAGTGGGCTACTTCCGAGCGACACACCCCTTGAATACTGGGTCTACCTAGAGTCGGCTGAAAACGGGGAACGCACAACTGAGTGCTGGGACTATGCCCCACTTGAGGTCATCGCCCCAAGCTGTGAGATTGAGATTCTGCCGCTATTGGCCACCGTGGTCGGAGACAGTGTCGTCGTCGAGTGGGACGCGAGCGCCCTCTACACAGAGGATGTCTATATCGCAGCATTTAGTGGTTGGAACCCTGCCGACTACTTCTACAACGATGTCCATGACAACACCGGCTACTTCGAGCTTCAGCTACCCAACGGGCTCCCACCCAGCGACACGCCCCTTGAATACTGGGTCTACCTAGAGTCGGCTGAAAATGGAGAGCGCACAACTGAGTGCTGGGACTACGCCCCACTGATCGTTGAATCTGCGCCCTTGATGGGAGAGATCTGGGGAGTAGCTAGCGCTGCTACAGCGGACAACTCCCTCGCTCCATTAGCCTCTTCAGGCTCGCGCCCTGGTGGGCTCGTTTGGCGGTTAGATCTAGCCACACTAGCGACAGAGATCGTCATAGAGTTCGACCCTGCGGACTCTAACATCTGGTACCTAGGTGGCTTAGCGCTACACCCTAGCGAGCCAATCGCATATATTACAGCGTTTCAATACGATACATCTCTAGTGCCTTTCGTCGCAGACGAATGGTACGACGGCTATGACACGCTAATCGCCTTAGACACAAACACCTATCAGGTGCTTGAAATCTGGGATCTAGAGCCAGACCCATACAGCTTCACAGGGTTAGCTCAGGACTTTGTCGATGGAGCCAATGGGCTCTACTCTCCTGCGGGTATTCAGTTCATTGATGGAGAGCTATACGCCATCGAAGGGATGACTGTTCACCACCCTGACCTCGTACACTTCGACATGAGTGGATCTGAACCAGCCCTTGATGAGGTCAACTCTGCCTTCGCACCAGATTATTGGGGTGGCGGGGTTGTCACTGACAGCGCCGGAGAGCGCTTCGCGACCTGTGCCATGATCCCAGAGGAGCTGGTTGACGGAAACGGAGATCCCATCGCCTGGATGCCAGAACCATACGAGTGGATCGAATACGACATGAACGGAGACAATGACTGTGATGACTCACTGTTCACCTTCGAACTTGACCGTATACATGGCGTCACACTAGATGAAAACGACAACCTATTCGCTGTTCGCAGTACAAAGACCTACTGGTACGAGCAGGCACTAGGGACACAGGATGCAGACCTCAATGTCTACACGGTAGATAGCGACGGCTCAATGTACCCGTTGGTAGATCTCGCCGCGGTTATGGCTACAGCCGATTCACCGATTGATGGCTTGTTGAATATAGACTGGAAAGCCTATCCAGCTAACTGATGCCAAAAAGGACAAGGCACCTCGCATCCAGATGGGTGTGGGGTGCCTTGTCTAATTGCGGTTGTTTACCTATTCCCGATATAGGTCACCTCAGGTGGCTTTTTCAACCTGCCCCATGCTAAACTGCCAAAGTAGACAATAACGGTTGAGTCAGATGGCAAATGGAGCCACCGAATGCCCAAAATCCAGAGCGAATCGTGGGAGATCATGCGCAGTCGACTAGAGTCTCGCCCCACGATCAAAGAGACCCGAGGGATAGACTGGACCTGGGAGCGCACACCTTGGGGACATAAGGGTGTCTGTATCGAGGATGAGAAGCAACAGATCGTCTGGTACACGCACGCGAACAACCGTCACGCGGGCGGCGGTGCCAACACCCAGAGCTACGAAGAGTTCATGGCAAGTGGCAGCCCACACATAAGAACGACACCAGAGAATGTGATTGAGGAGCTGTTTGACACCGTGCGGTTTTTGTTGCTGCAGGCTTCGAAGTGAAAATATTCGCCCTACATGGGCTCCCTACATCCCCGCGGCTTTGGGAGCGCATACAGCTACCAGAAGGCTGGACTATAGACGCACCAACCTGTCCCGGGCTGGGTCTCGATGGCACCTCTGAAGACTGGTCTCTGGACTATTGTGTAGAGCAGCTGCAAGAGCGAGCAAACCGCGCGGACATCTTGGTTGGGCATGACATGGGTGGCGTTATCGTGGCCATGATGGCTAAACCAGGGCAGCGTGTGGTGCTCTCTGGGACCTCTCTCGGAGCTGTCTATTGGGCGGGGATTCGCATGACTGCACTCCCACTCGCGCATCGGTTCTTCTACGCTAAATACGCAGGCAAGAGGTTCTTGCGACAGGGTGGTTTACCCGAACATGCAGATGACCTTGTAGATGCATTTGGCGACCATGGCCCCGGCTGGGGTGACAGAATGCGGCGAATAGCGAAAGGAATGCGCCCGCCAAACGACCTAATCGAGCGCTTGGACGGCTGTGACCTTCACCTTGCATGGGGACGGTCTGACCCTTGGTATCCAGCGCGAATATACCAGCAGCTGTCGCGAAAGACAGGGGCTCAGTTACACCTGCTCGACGCTGGACACTTCGCCCCATGGGAAGACCCAGTTGGCTTTGAGAAAGCGCTGAGAGCCTAAGCTTACCTGCTCATTATCTAATTCTTAGTGGAAGCCATAAAGCGACGCCTATGGCAACAGCTGCTGATGCAAATATTCCTACTAAAGTTGCTACTGACATCTTTATTGTCCTTCAAGATGATTAACGGCTCCTACCCTGACTATATATAATATGGAGCTAGGGAAACCTATGCTAAAAGCAGCTCTTCAGTGAGAACCATACCTAGGAGGTGTCGCCTTGAGAATTGACCATCTGAACATGACTGTAACAGACCTAGCCGCATCTATTTCCTGGTATAGCGACCTGTTTGGCTTCGCTGTCGTAGAACGTGGTGTTCTAGAAGATGGTCGCCCTTGGGCTATCATCCGCGCAGAGGATGCTCTACTAGCTATGTACGAGTACTCAGAGCGAGAATTCCTTGACGGAGATCTTCTTGCATCCCGCAAGATCCACGGGCTGAACCATTTTGGGCTGACAATCGAGGAGCCCGATGTTTGGTTAGCAAAAGTGAAATCCATGGGTGTTAAGATTGAATACGGCGGAGTCGTAAAGTGGCCTAACTCCCGAGCATGGTATGTCCAAGACCCCTCGGGTTGGGAGATTGAGGTAGTGAGCTGGGACGGTGGTGGCATCTCCTTTGACAAGGCTGAGTAGCCACCTCTGCAGATCTGGATTTTAGCTTCTATTAGACGTCAACCAGACAGCTATCACTAAGATATATGTTCCTAAATACAGCCTGCTAATACCTTCTACACTACAGCGGAATGGACCCAATCATAAGCAGCCCACGCACCGTGCCTAATTACTAACAATACTCTGAAACAGCCGCGCGGCCTTACCCAATATGATCCCTTTTCTCGTAATGATTTGAGGATGATACACCCAGTTATTTGGCTCAAAATTCAGATGAACCAACTTACCTTCAGCTAGGTCTTGTTCAATAAAATGTATCGGAATCCAACCATACCCGGCGCCAGCCAGGATAGCGTTTCTCTTGGAGTGAAAGTCAGATAAAAAGACAACATTTGCGCTGCCCATGAAACTCCCTTTGGACTGCTCATCGAACACCGTCGCCGTATCTCTGACTACCAACTCGGCAAAGTTGCCCCGTATTGACTGCGGATCGTCGGTCGTGACCATAGGATGATCACTCGCGGCCACGAGAACTAGCTCCAATGGTGCGAGCGCAACACAGTCATAGCCATCGTCATCACGGTTGCCCTCGAAACCCAGAGCCATACCCAACTGCGCTCCAGATCGCTCAAAACGTTCCACTACTCCTTCCTGATACTCAACCTCCAATCGGAGACGAGTAGGAACATCGGCGTCAGAAAACCTCTTCATCGCTTCGATTACTCCATGCATAGGTAATGCACCGTCAACCACGACATGTAATTCAGGCTCCCACCCCTGTATTAGTGACGACACTACCCCATCAAACACCTCTGCCTCCCGAAGGAGCTCACGGGCAGCGGATAGCACACGGTGACCAGCCGGCGTCAACGCAGCGCGTCTTCGGCTGCGGTCAAAAAGAGCCACATCCAATACAGACTCCAAACTCTGAACGGCGTAGCTAATGGCTGAGGGCACTTTGTGGAGTTTTTTACCCGCGGACGCGAAAGAACCCGTTTGTTCAATCGCGTCTAGCGCCCGAAGTTGGTCTAAAGTAAAAGCTTTCATCACATTTCCTGTTCTTTAGTATCTAATATTATCGTTTTTTTAGTTCTATTACAACAGGTAGGTTGTCACATAGCAAATAAAGGAGATTTCATGACTCGAACGTACTTATTGGTTGTCCCACTCGCACTCTCACTCACAGCTTGCTCTGAGTACGGGGTGAACGCCTTTACAATGCCCGAGCAAGCTCCAGGTGAGACCGGCTCATATGAGGAACAGGAAGACTCAGGCTTCTCCACACCGACAGATGAAGAACTGGTAGACACTGGCACATACACTGGAGACCCTGCACCAGAAGATGATTGCGAGGAGACATCTGAATTGGTCTATGTAATCGACAGGGAAAGGGAAGCTCTCTACCTTTTCAACCCACTCGACCTCTCGTTTGATTTTCTAGGCGACCTGGACTGCGGCGTCTACAGTGGAACCCCAGCCTCAATGTCAGTATCGCGTGATGGAGTCGCGTATGTGCGCTATTCAGACAATTCGGTATACGATGTAGACCTACAAACGATGAACTGCCAGCCAACCAGCTACCAGACAAATTTTGGCTCCTTTGGAATGGGCTATGCCACGGAGACCGAGGGAGCTTGGCAAGACGATTTGTACATCGCTAATGCAAATCAGATCGCTATTGTGAACACGAACACCTGGAACCTCACAATGCTTGGTCAGCTGCCGA
>CAWVYO010000198.1:0-6365 GCA_963934385.1 uncultured bacterium | reverse complement strand
CGCTAACTAGGGAACTCTCGGTGCACCTATGGAGCTCTCCCTTGCCCGAACAGACCCCACAGGCTCCGATCGTGTTGTTTGGAGAGAAATGACCAGCGGAGAGACCACAGTCTCTGTCGCCAATTTTACCCAGTCTAGAAAACAGCAACCTAAGGTGGGCGTCGACCTGGCTCTCGATAGCTAGGCTCGATGCTTTCGCGCTCCCACCGTGCTGGACCTGCTTCAATGAAACAACAGGGGAGAGACCACATGCACTAGCTATTGAGGGGTTAGGTAGTTTCTTCATGAACCTTCTAGCGTAGAAGGGGAGGCTCTCCGAAAACCGCAGCCAACTCTCGGCTGCCAAGGTTGAGAAGGCGAGGGAGCTCTTTCCGCTCCCCGATACTCCTGTGATAGCGGTGATCACTCCTCGAGGTATCTCAAGAGTTGGTATCTTCAGGTTGTTGGTGGTGACCTCTTGTAGAGCTATCTGGTTTCGGCTGCGCTCCCTGTTGTCGAGCCGCCTCGCGAGGCTGATGTTTGACGCACCTGACCTCTCTGAAGGGGGTACCACTCTCCCCGAGTCCAAGGTAATCAGGCAGTCTGCCTCCTCCCAGACGAGCTCTGAGTGAGAGATTGCCACTACCGAGATTCCACTGTCAACAATGGCTTGAATAGCGCTTAGCAGCCTAGCTAGATCCGTCGGGTGTAGACCTCGGTCTGGCTCGTCTAAGAGCAGTACTCGCTCTAGATTCTTCTGGCTCCGAGGTTTAGCAGACGAGGACTTCGCCAAGATTTTGGCGAGCTTTATCCGCTGAGCCTCACCACCAGAGAGGGTTGTAGATGAGCGCCCGAGGGTGAGATACCCTAGCCCCAAGCGCCTCAACGCCGAAAGTAGGCGAGACAGGTTGTCGTCAGCATCGAAAAACTCGCAGGCTTGGTCTATGTTCATAGCCAACACCTCTGCGATGTTCTTTGGACTGCCCTCTCCTTGGATTACTACCTCCATAGTCTGTGGGCTGTATCTACTGCCTCGGCAGGTCTCGCACTCCAGCTCTACATCGGCCAGTAGGTGCAGCCCCACCTTGTGGTAGCCCAAGCCCTCGCATGTGCCGCACCTTCCGTCCTTGCTGTTGTGGGAGAAGTGGCTGGCCCTAAACCCTAGCGCCTTGGCTTCGCCTGTCTGGGCAAACCGTTTTCTGATGAGCTCCATAGCGCCCGAGTAGGTGGCAGGGGTGCTCCTTGAGCTCTTGCCGATTGGCTTAGCGTCAACATGCTCAACCATCACCTTTTCTTGCCCAAATGTCAGGGCTCCCGACTCTAAAGCTGGTAATAGACAGCCGAATATGAGGGAGCTCTTACCCGCCCCAGATGGGCCGGCGACCACGGTAAAGATGCCCGAATGAAGAGGGAAGTCCACACCTTGTAGGTTGTTCTTTGAGGCACCAGTTAGCCAGACTGTCTCTCTGGGAGAGCGCCTCTGCGCCTTAGGCTTGGGCTCGCCCACGATTGGTTTTGGGGCCCCAGCCCAGACTACATGCCCACCAGCAGGGCCCGCCTCTGGGCCCATGGCTATCTGCCAATCAGCCGCCATCGCCATCGATGGGTTGTGTTCGACCGTTACCACGGTGTTGCCAGCGTCTAAAAGCTCCTCAATGATATCTACAAGGGCCCCAAGACCAGAGGGGTGTACCCCTAGCGTTGGCTCATCAAGCACTACGACCATCCCCCCTAAGGCTGCCGCTAGCTGGCCAGTCAGCCGTAGCCGCTGCCCTTCACCCTGTGAGAGGGTGGTGCTCTCCCTCTCTAGAGATAGGTGGCCAAGTCCCAACTTCGCTAGGACTCTTAGCCGCGTAGCGAGCAGCTTCTTGACTGAGGTCAAAACAGGGTTCTCGGGTAGATTGTTTAACTCTGCCATGAGTTCAGAAATTGGTCTGTTCGCTAACTGGGGCAGGGTCACCCCTTGAATTTTGGCCTCTCGCCCAGCCACACCAAGCCTTGAACCACCGCAGCTCTCGCAGTCCACCGACCGAACAAACCTCAGGATGTTTGGGTTGCGATCTCGTTTTAGGGTCTCCTCGATGACTGGAATAAGCCCTCGGTAATATCCCTCGTCACGGGGTCTGGCGGTGATCCCCTCCCACCTCATACGCGACTCAATGGAGTGCTTTCCGAATGGAACCAAGAGCGCCTTGGTGCCGTAGAAGATCACCTCCCGCTGTCTCTCGTCTAGCTCGCACCAGGGGGTGTCTACTGTGAAGCCGTGGGTCTCACATATGGTGTTCATCACCTCTAGGGTCACCTGGCTATAGACGGTGTATCCGTTCTTTAGGGTGGGTCTTAGGGCGCCTTGTCGGATGGACTTGTCGGGGTTCTCAACCAGAAGCGCAGGCTCAACCCGATCTACCACCCCTAGCCCTCTGCATTGCTCGCACCACCCAGCCTCTACATTGAAGCTAAACGATGAGCGAGTGAGATCCGCTCCATCAAAGTGCCCCTGCCGAGCGAACAAGAGTCGTAATGGATCAAGTAGCCCAGTTATGGTCCCGACGGTGGAGCGAGGGTTGGGAGATATAGAGCCCTGACCAACAGCAATGGCTACAGGTAGGTTTGTTAGGGAGTCGAATTCCGGGCGCCCTAGCTTCTCCATAAACTGGCGAGCATGGGGGGAGAAGGAGCCCAAGTATCTCCGCTGACCCTCTTTGAAGATAGTGTGAAACGCGAGAGAGGACTTCCCAGAGCCGCTAGGGCCAACGACAGCGGTCCATTTTCCCAGTGGGATATCTACGTCGATGCACTTCAGGTTTCTAGCCCTGCCTCCGCGCAGCTCTATCTGAGAGAAGGGCAGGGTGGTCATTCGACCATTGCGTCTAGCTCTTCCCATCGTGCGTATAGCTTCTCAATCTGGTTTGGTAGGTCCTTTGAGAGGGCTGTTAATTTATGGACCTTGTCTGGGGCTGCTTTATAGATCTTTGGGTCTGCCAGTAGGTCACAAGCCTGAGCAAGATCTGACTCCAATCCGTCGATCTGTGCCGGCAGTTTTTCATACTCGGTCTTCTCTTTGTAGCTTCTGCGGTTCGCTTTTACTGTTGGGGGCGTCGATGTTTTCTTTTCGCCGCCTCCCTTTTTGGCGGACTTTGCTTCAGCAGCTCGGCGTTTTGCAAGGGCATCTCGCGCCTGAATTCTCGATGCGTACTGAACAACCTCACCTTCGGACTCGTATGATAGTACCGCCGTGCACACGCGATCCAAGAAAGCGCGATCGTGGGAAACTACTACGACACCTCCATCGAATCCTAGGAGTGCCTCTTCTAGAACTCGTAAGGTAAGCAGATCCAGATCGTTGGTAGGCTCATCGAGGAGTATCAGCCCAGCGCCGTCGAGCAGTACTTTGGCCAACAATAGCCTAGCCTTTTCACCACCAGAGAGGCTGGAGACTTTCTGGTCCAAAGACTCTCGCCCAAACTGTAGCCGGCTCAAGAAGCTGACTACGTGGATCTCGTTGTCTCCTATTTTTACGAAGGGGTTACCATGTCCAGCCGCCTCATATACAGAGGCTTTGGGATCAAGACCTGTGCGGTCCTGGTCCAACATCGCCAGTTTCACACGAGGTCCTCTCTGAATTTCTCCTGAGTCGGGCTCGAGTAGCATTGCGATTATGTTCAGGAGGGTAGATTTTCCAGCACCGTTTGGCCCTAAGATCCCCAAGCGGTCACCAGGGCGGATGACTAGGTCTAGATCGTCAATGAGGTGGCGGTCAGCAAAGGTTTTGTTTACCTTGCGCAGCTCCAATAGGGTGCTGCCCTGTGGCACGCCGCATTGAAACGAGAGTGAGAACTCACCGCGCACTTTTACGTTTCGGACAGATTTGAGTTGGTCTAGTCGCTGTAAACGAGCTTTCTGTTTTGTAGAGCGGGCGGCGGGTGATCTAGATGCCCACTCTGCCTCACGAGCAATCATTGAGAGTCTAGAGCCTTGTGTTCTCTGTTGCAGGGCCTCTCGCTCAGCCTTTTCAATAAGATAATCGCCGTATGAACCGCCGTACGATACGCACACGCCATCTTCAACTTCAACTATGCGTGTAGCAACCGCTTCTAGTAAGTAACGGTCGTGGGTTACGAGCAGGATAGCCCCCCTCCACTCCAACATAAAGCCCTGTAGCCACTCGATTGTCTCGGCATCTAGATGGTTTGTAGGTTCGTCTAAGACCAGTAGGTGTGGTCTGGCCAAAAGAATACGAGCTAGGGCTAGGCGGCGTTTTTCACCACCTGAAAGTTTGTCTATTGCGCAGTCGCGATCAGCGACTTGAAGCTTCATAGCCATGGCTTCGATTTTGTGGGTTATCTCCCAGCCCGCTAAATCCAGCTCCGCCATACAGAGATCCATGGTCTGAGCATCGTTCTCAATACTCGATTTCTCGAACCTCTCTAGGAGGTCGCGGTGCCACTGAATGGATTCGTCCAGCGCCTCACCCACGGTATCCCCTGGTATGACGGGGTTCTGGTCTAAGAAAGCTACTTTTTTACCGGCGGCGCTGGATAAGCCTGGAAGGACAACAGTACCGAAGTCAGCCTCCATTTCCCCAGAGATTATTCTGAGTAAGGTAGATTTTCCGGCGCCGTTAATACCGACTAAACCGACCCGCTCGTTAGTGTGAATGGAGAGGTCGCATCCGCGCAGTACAGCACGATCCCCAAACGCTTTCTCGATACCTTTGCCTTGAAGTAGTTCCATACGCGCCCCCTATCACGTGTGAAAGCTTTATGTGGGTGGACTCCCGACTATTGAGTGGGTTAGCAAGTTGCAACGATGAAAAACAAGAGTAGAATAGCGGTCTTTCTCGAGAGAGCACCAGACGTAACCTTCGCTATTTATGCGGCGACAGCGGCTTTTTGTACATATTTTTGTATGTACGCTTTCCGTAAACCGTTCGCGGCTGGGGCATACGAAGGGGTTCAGTTTTTCGGCACTGAAATTGAGCTGAAGACCGCTTTTGTTATTAGTCAGTTAATTGGCTACACAATTTCAAAATTCTTGGGATTAAAGTACTGCAGCGAGGCTATTGCCCGAACCCGCGGTAAACTTCTTATTGGGTTGATTATAGTAGCTGAGGTCGCTCTGTTAGGTTTCGCGGTTGTGCCAGGGGAGTGGAAAGCTTTTGCGCTCTTGCTAAATGGTCTCCCTTTAGGAATGGTCTGGGGCGTCGTTGTCTCGTATCTTGAGGGGCGCCGGACTTCAGATCTTCTTATGGCGGGGCTAAGTACCTCGTTTATCGTAGCGAGTGGAATGGTGAAGGACATTGGCCGCTGGCTGATGAATTCTTATGGTGTCGGTGAATACTGGATGCCTTTTACGGTTGGAGCCCTCTTCTTACCATTATTTTGTCTGTCCGTATGGGCGATGGAGCAGCTCCCGAAACCAACCGCAGAAGATGTTAAGTCTCGAAGTAAGCGCACGGCTATGAGCGCTGAAGCTCGCTGGGCCTTCGTGAAGAAGTTCGCGTTTGGTCTTGTTACCCTAGTTGTGTTCTATGTAATGCTGAGTGCTTTTCGCGACTACCGTGACAATTACGGGATCGAGATGTTCGCTGAGCTAGGCTACAGCGATGAGCCCGCTCTCTTCTCAAAATCAGAGCTCCCCGTCGCCTTTGGGGTGATGATAGCTATGGCGGCCCTGAACATAATAAAAGACCACAGGCGCGGCTTCTTTGGTGCCCTGATGCTAATGGGAGCTGGTGCAGTTCTCATAGGTGTCAGCACAATGCTGCAGCAGAGTGGGACTATCTCTGGAATGTCCTGGATGATTTTGACCGGCTTGGGCTCATATCTGGCCTATGTACCTTTCAACTCGGTACTGTTTGAGCGGCTGATGGCGTACACGAGGTTCACGGGGACTGCGGTGTTTGCTATTTATATCGCTGATTCCATGGGGTACTTGGGCTCGGTCACTATGCAGCTCTATAAAGATCTATTGGAATCTGGTAGCAGTAAGCTAGAATTCTTTCAGAGCTACAGCTACCTAACCTCTATATCTGGTGTGTTGTTGCTGGGGATAAGTGCCCTGTACTTTGCAAAAAGGAGAGATGAAACAGAGTGAACATGTGGTACTGTGGGCGATAATGTACGGATTATTTCGGGAGCCATATGTCCTATAGGCTATTATCTCTACTGTCCCTTTCGCTGAGTGTTTCGACACTAATCTCCTGTGGCAAGACTATAGACAGCGCCTCCACAGTTGAGACAGGAGAGCTCACCACCGGAGACTGTGAACTGTCTGGCGATAGCTGGGGTGCTGACACACCACCACCTATCCTAACGGCAGGGGAGCTATTTGAAGGCGATGGTGTAACAACATTACTGAACTATGATGCCTTTAGAGCCAATCCA
>CAWVYO010000197.1:0-6371 GCA_963934385.1 uncultured bacterium | reverse complement strand
GATAATGATCAGCAGCTAATGAGTGACATGGGGCAGGAAGGCGCCCCTGTACATGTTAACCACACGCTTCAGGTCGCAGCATTGTCATTACTTATTGGTAGCTCTCTTGGGTTGCCGGACGCTAGCCTCTCCGATCTGGGTGTAGCTGCTATGTTTCACGACGTGGGCTACACGTCCCTCGATGTTACCCCTGCTACTATGAAGAACCACACATCAAAGGGTGTGAGGTCTCTATTGCGCCAGAGAGGGTTTCACGAGGCTAAGATCCGGCGAATGCTCGTTGCGCTTCAGCACCATCTTCCAGCCAATCATTCACCAAAACCATCGCTCTTTGCTCGGATTGTACGTATTGCCGATGACTTTGAAAATTTGACTCGCGTTAGGGATGGTGTCGCCCTAATGAGTCCCGCTACAGCGATGGGAAGGATGATGGCGGCGGCTGGCGAGGAGTATGATCCAGTACTAATGCAGCTCTTTGTCAACAAGCTAGGGTGTTACCCTCCAGGCACAATCTTGCAACTTGATGATGGTCGGTGGGTGATAACAACCACAGGGGTTCGTAGCCCAGACACCTTCGATAAACCCATGTCTGTGTTAGTCAAGAACGCCGACGGGTCATTTACGGATTCTGTTGTACCTGTTGATCTGGCGGAGGTCGATCAGTCCGTGACCGTTGTGGGCACTTAGAAGCCATTTCGTTTGCCGTAAAGTACAGCCTCTGCTTCTCGCTCTCTTCTAAGTGATAGTTCTGTTTCCCTGTTTATCAGACCCTTGGCTAATGACATAGCTGTAGGATCTTTACTGGCCAACTCTTCTCCCCACTGAGCAGCCTCGCACCTTGCATCTTTCGCGACTCTGCTAACAATCCCCCAAGCCAGCGCGGTTTTAGAGTCGAGGACTCTGCCTCCCAAGATTACGTCCTTGGCCCTGTTTAGCCCCACAGATAGTGGAAGCCTAGTTGTACCACCCGCGGATGGTATTAGACCCAAGGAGGTTTCAGGTAGTGAGAATGTTGCCTTGTCACTGGCTACGATAAGGTCACACGCAAGTGCAAGCTCAAACCCGCCTGCGACAGCAGCCCCATGCACTGCAGCAATAGAGCACCACTGTGCGGAGGCTATTTTTTGAAAAACCCGCTGAGATCTCAGAGTTTTTGCATCGTCCGGTGTGGCGCTATCCAGCTCCACTAGGTCGGCACCACCGCAGAAAGCGCCACCGCCAGTGCTCTCAATGACTACAACAGGTGTCGAAATATTATCTAAAGCGGTCTCCAACTGCTCCAGCATCGCCCTGTTGTAGGCGTTGGCCTTGTTGGGTCTGTTGAGCGTTATTGTTGTGACGCCGCTATTCGCGGATAGTTTTATTAGCAATTTATACGGTCCTCAAAATGCTCTGCATACGATACTCTATATCAGAACGAGGCGAAAGGGTATGTTGGTGAGCTGTTGAACAAGGCCCGAGAGATAGATGCGACCCCACATCCGTGTCCTTATCTAGATGGTGAGATCGCTACTTTACCCTTGCGGTTTTATGAGCAGGGGGTGAGTAAGGAGCACTTGGATGAGCTCTTGGCGCTCTCTGACAGAAGAGTCGGGCGACTCATGTATCGTCCAGAGTGCGGGGCATGTCGAGCCTGTGAGGGGATAAGAATACCAGTTCGAGAATTTACCCTCTCAAAATCAGAGCGTCGAACTGTGAAGCGGAATCAAGATTTGGCAATCACTATAGGGCCGGCTCTTGTGAACGAAGAGCGTATAAATCTCTTCAATCGTCACAAGCTCGAGCGCGGGCTTGCCGATGAGCCTATCACCAATAAACACTACGCCAACTGGCTGGTGAACAGCTGCACCTCCACAGCGGAGATTCGTTACCATATTGACGACCGATTGGTAGGCGTGAGCATCGTTGATATTGGAAGTAACTCCGTCTCGTCAGTCTATTTCTATTTCGACCCAGACTTATCTAACCGTAGGCTAGGGGTGTTTTCCGTGCTTGCGGAGGCCTCATGGGTGCGCGCTCAAGGCATGGAGTTCTACTATCTTGGGCTCTACATCGAGGCCTGTAGTCATATGAGCTACAAGGCCAATTTCTTCCCTCACGAAAGGTTGATTGAAGGGGAGTGGCAGAGGTTTTCCAGATGACTGAGAATTGAACCAGATAAACCTCGCCGCATCATCTAAAGATGATGTGATGGCTAAATAGGCTGAGACAGTCCCTCTGTATGGTAAGAAAAGGGGACCGATTCGACCGTTTTTCAACGCTCGCTAGGTGCGTGTAGTGAGGTAATTAAACCTACTCGTCATACCCGTTCAAGAGTTCGTCTTGATTAGTCATGTGGAACTCAACTCGCCTATTGGCCTCTTTTTCCTCTTCCGAATTGTTTGGATAGAGGGGGCGGGTCTCACCGTAACCGACCCACGTTAGGTGTTCTGCGGAAACACCTCGGTCTATTAGGTAGTTTACGACAGAGCCGGCGCGTCTTGCGGATAGATCCAGGTTGTATTCATCTGGTCCATCGGAATCCGTATGTCCTTGAACCTCCATTTGAATTCCAGGGTAGTTGATGAGAACCGTAGCAGCTTCGTCGAGCAGTGGCAGAGACGTTAGTTTGAGCTCGTCACTGTTAGTGCGGAAGTTGATGCCGTGGATCACGCCTGTGAATCGTCTCAGTTCTGCGGGGATTTCATCTGGGCAGCCATCGTCATCTTCGATATTGTTGATGACCTCCGCCTGATTAGGACACTGGTCCTCTACGTCTAGGATCTGATCACCGTCGTTGTCAGCGTCTGGGCATCCGTCGGTGTCCTCGAACCCGTCTAGGTCTTCAACCTGTGAGGGGCACTGGTCATCAAGGTCTGCGATCCCGTCGCCGTCATTGTCACCCTCTGGACAGCCGTCGTCATCATCAAAGCCATCAGAGTCTTCAGCCGCGTTAGGGCAGGCGTCATTTACGTCCAGAATCTGATCGCCGTCATTGTCTACATCAGGGCATCCGTCGGCATCTTCAAAGCCGTCGATGTCTTCCTTCTGAGTGGGGCAACGGTCATCAAGATCTGCGATCCCGTCGTCGTCATTATCTCCCTCAGGGCATCCGTCGTCATCTTCAAAGCCGTCCTGGTCCTCTCTTTGATTAGGGCAGCTGTCCTCGGAGTCCATAAAGCCATCTTGATCATTGTCTAATTCTGGGCAACCATCGCGATCTTCGAATCCGTCGAAGTCTTCTGGCTGGTGCATGCACTGATCTTCAGTGTCAGGGATGTTGTCTTGATCATTGTCTACGTCTGGACAACCTTCTTCGTCCTCGAAGGTGTCGTAGTCCTCTGGCTCATTCGGGCAGACATCTTCGTTGTCTGGAATACCGTCTTCGTCTGTATCTCGGGTGAACCAGCTAGCCTTGAAGGTCAGTCCAGAGACTAATTCCCAGTGCGCGTGGGTGTCTGGACCGTCCGTTGCGGCCTCTGCTTCGCCACCAGCTGTCATGATAAACCTGAAGTCTGTCCTGAGGTTTATCGGCCCGAACAGGTGTAGGAAGAAGCCTGGTCCTGCAGAGAATAAGACGTCAAAGTCTGGGTTTTTGTGGTTTCCAAACCACTCCTCATTCTGTACTATCTCAGTGACGTTACGGTCGGCCCAAACCTCTTTGTAGATAGCTCCACCACCTATGCCGAAGGTAGGCTGAAGTGCGAAATCAGGAGCAAGGTTTACTAGAGCCTCTATTCTCGGTGAGTAAGTGTGGTAGATATAATTTCCCACTGAGTCACCAGAAATATCTTCCCATGAGATCCGTGACCTTCCCTGACCATAGGTGGTCTGAGCCTCAACAAAAAAGTGCTCTCCCAGCCCTTGACCAAGGCGTACGGAGGTAACCCATGTAGAATTCAAATCCTCTGATTGATCCATCCAAATCCAGCCGCCGCCTGCGCTGAATAGGACGTCGCCCCCGGCAGCCATAGCTGTTGGTGATGATAGAAGACCGAGAGCCAGTAGTGATGAAAACATGCGGGCAACCTATGTTTGTAGTACCTTTTCGGCGCGATAGTACCCTGTTTGTTGATAATCTGCAAGACTAGGTGGCGCGAGTAGAACGAGATATCACCGGCGATAATCTAGGTTCATCCTTCGCTGAAGAGCACTTGTCTCGGCTAATTCTATTACTACCTTTGCTCCTGAGTCCACGATAAACTCACGCTCGTCGACTGTGTAGTTCCCATTTGGAAGCATTCCTATGAAGGACCCGGTTTCTAAAAGCGAGGCAATAGCCAATTCTATTTGAAGGCGTTTGTCTGGCTGGAAAGGCATAACCCCGATGTATGTTAGGTTGGCTGGTGTGATGGGCCATGTTGTAATCTCTACGTCGCTAAACTGGGACTCTAGCTCTTCAAAGAGGCTCCGGTCCATTGCGTCAGTTGCCGGATCAGTGGTGTAGGACGTTATTGCGTGTGTCAGCCTAACCAGTGTAGCCCCTATGTTGCCGCTGTTTCTTGCGGCGTCGGCTGCAGCCCTGTGTGAGGCGTAGCTTATCGAGCTAGGGTCGGATTCTATAAGTCGGTCGTATGTTCTTTCTACCCCCGCCCAATGGCGCCGTTCTGCAAGTGAATAAAGCTCGCTTTCAAGTCTCTGAAACTCAGCGGTTCTATTGTTGTGCTCAGTCTCATTTTGTGCTGCTAGCGCAAGGTTGTTCACGGAAAACAGCAGACAAATAGCTGCCGAAATACACAAGATACGCATTTACACCTCTGCTTCAAACACCGCCGCGGCTCCCATGCCACCGCCTATACACATTGATACCACACCATAGCGTTTACCATCGCGTTTCATTTGATGCAGTAATGTGGCTGTCAGTTTTGCACCTGTGCAACCGAGCGGGTGCCCTAAGGCGATGGCCCCTCCATTCACATTGACCTTTGACGGATCTATTCCAAGATTTCTGACGCAATAGACCGACTGAGAGGCAAAGGCCTCGTTTATCTCAAAGAGATCGATCTGGTCGATGGTGAGTCCTGCCGCCTCAACGGCAGCGGGGATTGCGTGGGCAGGTCCTATACCCATGATCTCCGGCGGCACACCGACAACTCTGTAGGAAAGCAAAGTGCCAAGAGGTTTAAGACCGAGGGACTCGGCCTTGTCTCTGCTCATTAGTAGAGTTGCTGCAGCGCCATCGGACATTTGAGAGGAGTTACCAGCAGTGGTTGTGCCTCCCATCTTGAATACTGGGCGTAGCTTTGCCAACCCCTCTGGGCTTGTGTCCTGACGAGGTCCACTGTCTGTATCAACCGTTATGTCTTCCCACTTTCCGCCTTTGTATACACGAGTCTCTACAGGGACAATTTCGTCTTTGAAGCGCCCCTCTGAAATGGCGGCAATAGCTTTCTTGTGAGAGCTGACAGCAAACGCGTCTTGCTCTTGTCGGGACACCGAAAATTTCTCAGCCACGTTTTCCGATGTGAGCCCCATGGGTGTATAAGCCGCGGGATTGTTTTCCATGAGCGACGGGTTGGGAGAGGGTCTGTCTCCACCCATTGCGATCATCGTCATGGATTCAACGCCCCCTGTAAGCGCGGCAGAGTACCAGCCAGCCTCTATGGCTGCGGCAGCTTGGCCTAATGCCTGTAATCCCGAGGAGCAGAACCTATTTATGGTCATCGCTGGGACGCTGTCAGGGACTCCAGCAGCTATTGCGGCTATTCGTCCGATGTTCATTCCTTGTTCGCCTTCAGGCATAGCAGTACCCACAATTACATCACCTAACTCCGAGGGGTCAAAGTTTGGAGCTTCTGCCAATACCCCCGCGATCGCTATTTTCATTAGGTCGTCGGGGCGGGTGTCTTTGAGATCGCCGCGCTTCGCCTTTGTTACAGGTGTTCGCAGGGCTGATACTATTACGGCTTTGGACATCTCTCTCTCCACAAATAGAGCTCAAATTTAGTTCCGGAGTGGTTTTCCGGTTGAAAGCATATGTTGAATACGGTCAGTTGTTTTTGGCTCGCCGCACAGTGACAAGAACGCTTCTCGTTCAAGACCCAGTATGTACTGCTCGTCAACGACTGTACCGCTTGGTACATCTCCACCTGTGAGTACCCAAGCCAGTTTTCCAGCCACGGTGAGGTCGTGATCTGTAATAAACCCGCCCTCGTGCATTTGGTATAAATAGGCCTGAATGGCGGCTAATCCAGAACGTCCAGGTACCTTGAATTTGGATCTGCGGGGTGCCTTGTAGTTGGCGTTAGCCATTCCCAAAGCAGTCAACTTGGCGTCCATGATCAGGGCGTCAGGGTCAAGGGTGAGTTGGTCTGTAGCTCTCAAGTAGCCCATGTTACGAGCCTCCTCAGCGCTCTTCGCCACCTCTGCCATGCCTATATTCTTGAATACGG
>CAWVYO010000196.1:0-6410 GCA_963934385.1 uncultured bacterium | reverse complement strand
CTTGACTTCAAGTCCTGCGATCTGCCCCGCGTCCTTTGTGGCCTGACGCTGAGCGTCGTTGAAATAGGCAGGAACCGTAATAACGGCCTCTGTTACCTCTTGACCGAGGTACTTCTCAGCTTGGCGCTTCAGCTTCTGAAGAACCATCGCTGAGACCTCTGGGGCTGAGTGCTTATTGTCATCGATCTGAATCCGACAATCGCCAGCATCACCCTTTACTACTGTGTATGGCACGCGCCCCATCTCTTTTTGAGATTCATTGAAAGCGGCACCCATAAAGCGCTTGATAGAGTAGATGGTTTTTGTTGGGTTTGTGATCGCCTGACGTCGAGCAGCTGCACCAACGAGACGGTCACCGTCTTTGAAACCAACTACAGATGGTGTAGTGCGTGTCCCCTCGTCGTTTACGATAACCACGGGTGAGCCACCCTCCATTACCGCCACAACTGAGTTTGTCGTGCCTAAGTCAATACCTATGATTTTTCCCATGATGTCCTTCGTGCCTGTAAGTTAAAACGCGAGTAAGTCCGCGAATAAAAAGTTGTATAAACAGCGACCTTTAGTGGTAAATGCCCGCCACCTTAGCCCTTGCAGGTGGAAACTAATCCCGAACTAGAGAGCGTCAATAGATCAGTGGCAATCTTGTCGTGGTTTTTTTGGGTGTGACAAATAAACTATAGGAATTACAGCGACTTGGCAACTGGCACACACGTTGCATTCTTTATTGATTGTGAACGCGGTGACCTCTATTTCCTGCCCTGACCATGGGTCTCTCGCGGTCGCTCTCACCTACCTCAAAATTCTTCGGGGTAGGTGAGATTACACCATAGAAGTGCGGTTTGATTTATTAATCAAGCCGCACTTTTTTTCAGTTAATCTCCAGTTCTTTCCCGATCCCCCCTTGACGATCTCCTCCTTGGTGCCTAACTCACGGCACAACAATTCATGGAGAGATGATAAATGTCACTAAGACCACTTTACGATAGAGTTCTAATCAAGCGAATCGAAGCCGAAAACAAGGTTGGAGGCCTCTTTATACCAGACTCGGCGAAAGAGAAACCACTGGAAGGTATGGTCGTCTCGGTCGGAATAGGGACAAGCATGGACGACGGGTCAATCCGCCCGACCGTCGTCTCAGCTGGCGACCGCGTCCTATTCGGCAAATATGCCGGAGATGAGATCAAGGTTGACGGTGAGACCCTTATGATTATGCGCGAAAGCGAAATTCTCGCTAAAATTGAAGCGTAAATTTTAATAAACTACTTCAGATCGGAGAGATCAAATGGCTGCTAAAAAAATCCAATTCGGCGAAGACGCTCGCAAAGATATCCTAGCTGGCGTTAACGCCCTGGCAAATGCCGTAAAGGCTACACTAGGACCTCGCGGACGCAATATCGTTATCGACAAGAGCTTCGGCGCACCAATCACAACAAAAGATGGCGTAACTGTCGCGAAAGAGATCGAGCTTCGCAACAAGGTCCAGAATATGGGTGCTCAAATGGTAAAAGAGGTCGCATCTAAGACCTCTGATATCGCTGGCGATGGCACAACAACCGCTACGGTCTTGGCGCAAGCCATTTACGTAAACGGCAGCAAGCTCGTAGCCGCTGGGGCCAACCCAATGGAGCTAAAGCGAGGCATTGATGCCAGCGTAAAGGTAGTCCTGAGCAAACTAAATGAGATGTCAAAGCCAGCTGATGACACAAAGTCGATCGCTCAGGTAGGTATGATCTCAGCCAACGGCGACGAAGAGATCGGCGATATCATAGCAAAGGCTATGGCTACTATCGGTAATGAGGGCGTGATCACTGTCGAAGAAGCTCAAGGGCTAGAGACCGAACTCACAATCGTTGAGGGTATGCAGTTCGACCGCGGCTACCTATCTCCGTACTTCATCACCGATTCTGAGCGTATGGAATGCGCAATGGAGGAGCCACTTATTCTCGTTCACGAGAAGAAGGTTAGTTCTGTAAAGAGCCTACTTCCAATCTTGGAGAAGGTCGTTGAGACGAAACGCCCACTCCTCATCATCGCTGAAGATGTAGATGGAGAGGCATTGCAAGCACTTGTAATCAACCGACTCCGCGCTAACTTGAACGTCTGCGCTATAAAGGCTCCAGGCTTTGGAGATCGTCGCAAGGCTATGATGGAGGACATCGCAATCCTAACTGGCGCCGAGGCTGTCATGGAAGGTATCGGTACTCAACTAGAAGACATCACTCTTCAGCAGTTGGGGAGCGCGAAGCGCGTAGTTGTCGCAAAAGACAACACCACTGTTATTGACGGCATTGGCTCTCGTGACGCTGTAAAGAGTCGCGTAAAGCAGATTCAAGCCCAGATGGAGACAACCACTTCTGACTACGATCGCGAGAAGATGCAAGAGAGGCTCGCAAAACTAGTAGGCGGTGTAGCTGTACTACACGTTGGAGCAGCTACAGAAATAGAAATGAAGGAGAAAAAGGCTCGAGTTGAAGACGCCTTGAACTCCACTCGCGCAGCTGTCGAAGCAGGCATTGTCCCTGGCGGTGGAGTTGCTCTTGCTCGCTGTGTTGAGGCGGTAAACGCTTTGGAGATGAGCGGTGATGAAGCATTCGGTCGAGACATCTTGGCAAAATCTCTTCAGGCTCCTATCCGTGCCATAGCAGAAAACGCTGGTGTTGACGCCGCAGTTGTCTGCGACAAGGTGCTAAAGGGCGGACCTACATTTGGTTACAACGCTCGCACAAACACATACGGCGACATGATCGAGATGGGTGTTATCGACCCGACTAAGGTTGTCTATACAGCCCTACAGAATGCAGCCAGCGTGTCGGGACTACTCCTGACTACTGAGGCTGTCATCTCTGAGAAGCCAATGAAGCAAATAGCGGCCCCTCCAGGAGGCGGTGGCGACATGGGCGGCATGGGCGGCATGGGCGGCATGGGCGGCATGGGCGGCATGGGCGGCTTCTAAGTCGTTTATATTACAAAATAGAAAAGGCTCGGCATGTCACTTACATGCCGAGCCTTTTTTTTATTCGATCACGACTTCCCAATCGGTTGACACACTTAGCGGCAACCCATTCAGAGTCCCTTCAAGCTGTGTACTCTCCGACAGGTTTACCAGTAGACCCCGCTGTAGATCAAACATAAAGCGACCTGTTCCTGCAAGTGAAACTACATGTTGCTCATGTCCTGAATCCAGCGAAGTCCTCTCTATGCCTGCAACGCTTTCTGAATCAAAGGCAGTTGTTCCAACGTCATAAGTGGCGACCGCCATACCATCGATGACGCTAACAAGGGAATATCGACGCCAAATGGACAACTGGTCATTTGAGTTGATTTCTACGGCGCTTAATGCCTCCCAACTCTCACCAATAGCCAGCCTCTCTTCTGGAAAGATGGGCATGGCTAATAAGCTCATCTCCACCATTGATGAAGCAACCCCTTCATCATATCTGAATATTATTTGACCTCTATCATCAACTATACGATGAAACGTCTGCCCAACAGATTCGCTTAGTTGCGACAAGCGATCACGCGTTGTTGCAGTCTCTATATTATCGGTATCAAACGCTACAGAGACTCCTTCGCCATTCAACCGAAGCGTCTGTCTCGAGATCTGATAGATCAAAGAGGTCCCGTCACCAAGGTCTGAAGTTGGTGACATCAACATTACTTGACCTCGACCTTCACTGAGAGTCACGCCACCAAGGCTTATCTGACTTTCTGCAGAAACATTGACCCTCTGGGTCGACTCGGGCTCAAAAAAATACCTCAACAGCAACGATGAATCTTCAGCGTATGCCGAACCAGATAGCAACCAAGTCGCCACCATCAACATCAGACCATTACATGTCATTTTCACCATCCATCAACTGACTCCGTGACGACTCTTTGCGTTGAACATTAGTATCAAACAGCCGGCTAGTAAAAGCAAGACTGAACAGTACTGGGCCGGAGTCCATGCAAACCAAAAGCTACCATCTTCACCAACATAGGGGACTAAATACCTGACATCGATCCCATCGGGACTTCTAAGGTAGTCCAACCCGAACCGAACTGGAGCGTAGGCAACAGCCAGTAGTCCTACGAAGAACCCATGCCTTCTAGCCCTCCTTCCAAGGTAAATCCAGATAGGGCACAGGATCAACATAAACAGCGCTTCGTACAGACCAAGGTCGTGAACACCTGTCTGATTAACCAACTCAACACATGCTTCAGAGAGCGCCCCGTTCTCTATTGGATTTACGCCTTCTCTAAAACAGAGCCATACGGGATCCGTGTGAATACCTTTTACCGCAAGAAAGAACTCCGATTCAACACCTGGATGATCGTGAACACCAAAACAGCCTAGGCGACCAAAAAAGAACCCGAATGGGAGACCATAGGCCAAGGCATCTCCGTATTGAAGAAATGATTTCTTTCGAGACCTGAAGAACCACACAGCTATTATTGAGCAGGCAATAAAGCCGCCGTATGAAGACAGACCCTCCCAAATGTAAAGGAACTCGACTGGGTGAGAGAAGTAGTGTTCTGGCTCATACATAAGTGCATGACCCAAGTGTCCTCCCACCAGAGTACCAAACACAAGCCACGGTATACACGACTTTACTAGCCTTATGTCCAGCATATTTCGCCGTGCAAACCTCACAGAGACGATAGTACCCACGACAAACGCTATAGCCACCAAGAGACCAAACGGGTTCAACTGCATTGGACCCCAGAGATGAAGAGATGGGGTCTCAAAAGGTCCAATAAGAGCGACTAGTGGCGTAGAATTCATTGTGATTGAATAACCAATTTATGTGGTCTGGTACAGATTGACCCTTATGATATTAGCCAAGCCAACCTTATCAGACTAACTTCAATATCGATAGTACACACACCATCGATTGTTAGGAAAGATTTTGGCAGTAATTAACTTTGCGAAGCGCGAAATAGAGGTGAAAGTCATCTATTATGGCCCGGCGCTCTCGGGAAAAACTACTAATATTAAGGCTGTCCACGGCAGCCTTGACAGAAACAAAACTGGAAAACTACACATTCTATCTACTGAGGATGATCGGACATTATTCTTTGACTATGCCCCCATTACTCACGGAGAAATAGCAGGGTTTTCAGCAAAATTTAAACTCTTTTCTGTCCCTGGACAGACCTTCTATAGAGAAACCAGGCGAGTGTTACTGGCTGGTGCGGACGCAATCGTCTTTGTCTCAGACTCAACCCCCAACCGAGCCGAGGCCAACATTGAATCAATGGCCGATCTCATTGAGAACCTTAAATCTAATGATCTAGACATTGGATCAATTCCAGTGATCCTACAGGTAAACAAACGCGACCTACCGGATGCGAGACCCACAAGCGAGTTAGTTCAAGAGCTGAATCAATACAATTTCCCCGTAATTGAAGCTGTAGCGATAGACGCAAAGGGGGTGATTGAGACATTGGATCACGTCACCGGTCTCGCCGCCGAGGGGATTCGCCAAAAACTGATCGGAAAGGATAGCTCTGTTTCCCTTGACGCACTGGATAGACCCAAGCCTGAAAACGACCAAGACGTAATCTTGGAGCACTTAACTCGCATACAGCGAGTTCGAGCGGCGGAAGAAACTGAAGCTCAAATTCTAGCAGACAGGGGCGCACTAGACCAAACCGAGGTCGACGCTTTTTTCAAAAAGAACGTAATTGAAGACAAATCCAGAGATCCTCTTCAGCCAGTAGAGGAACAAACAGCTATTCGAAGACTACCCAAAGGGCCAAAGGTTAGGCTGGGGTATCTACACCCAAGTCTAAGGGACTTTGAGGGGAAGAGCCTCTTATCAACAAGGGATTTTCTATCTGGTGAGCTGGAATTAGAACTGTTGCTAGAGAACCCTGCCACTGGGCAAAGAGTCAAGTCCACCGTCCTATTAACCAAGAGAGTACAGCCTATCCCAACCGTCAAAATACGCTCTAGCACGAAGCCCACTATCAAATATAAAAACATGCCCCCAGTTCTGATATCAACTCTGCAAGTCGTCGTAGGCTTAGCCGTTGGCTACATTATTTGGGGACTAATTTTATAAGCAGGCGCCCTTTGGTTTAGGCGATCATGTACTGCCTAAATTCATTACCACTTACGAGCTTTTGCTCCAATTGGTTGGCTAGGCGAACTGACTCCGTAATGTTCGCGTCATAACGGTCGCATAGTTCAACTATTCGACCACCATATTTTCTGTCGGAGAGCCCCGCAGGGCGAGTGTCCACCAACTGTTCGTATGTAGCATGACACGCAGCGGCCACCGCACCAGGGCTACCGACAACCTCAAAGTCTCGCCCCATCCTCAGGGCAGCAGCGACCTCATCGATTCTAAACCCAGCGTCCTGTAGCCCCACAAGCAATTCCTGCTCCGCTGCACATACGCCACCGAAGTCTAAAACGGGCAAAG
>CAWVYO010000195.1:0-6412 GCA_963934385.1 uncultured bacterium | reverse complement strand
AAGTGACGAAGAATTGAGGTCAGTCGCAGCTCAATTTGCCCATTCGTTTGCCAGTAGGAGGCAGCTGGCTTCCTCTAGAGCCGGAGATTTTGCCTTGTGGGAGAGAATCTACGGGGATGGTTTTCAGGTTGAGGAGCTTGAGATGAACGCTATCTCAAGAGTTACAAGAGAGCAGGTTCAGCGAGTCATGAGGTTGCTTATGGATCAGTCAAGCGGTGTGCAGGTTTCAACTCGCCCAGCCTAGAGTTGGCTATTGGGTTGATTTTTACCTATTAATGGAGCTATATTTACCTCCTATGAAACCTTCTGAAAACCACAGTTCACCGCCTCGAGATGAGTTGGTTGAGCGCCTGCCTCCAAAGGTATATCAATGGGAGCGCTTGGTGGGTCGGGTGTGCTCACGTATGAAGAGTCGTATTGGTCGTAGACAGTCGGTGATTTTTGATCGTCTTGGGGTAGGGAACCCTTGGGACGGGGAGTCTACGGACGATCCAATTGGTTTGGGGTCTATGTCACTATTGTTTGAGAATAGACGAAGCCCCGCTCCTCATCTGTCTACTCCAGACAAAACTCGTGGTAAGTCGACTGGCAATCCAGCGATAGAAAAGTATAGAGATAGATCCAAGAGCTCGACCAAGGTCGGGGCGGGGTCCGGGACCATCTCCGTTAGTGAGGTTAGGCGTTCTGTCTCTGGAGCTAGAGTTGTTGATGCCCCGAGTGGCGCTGGAAAAACTCCCGAACTAGAGATCCCAGTGAGTAACGCAGCGGCACCGTTGAGACATAGAGTCGTACCTGCTCCAGAGAGCGGTCGTGGACGCATTCGTTTTCGGCACCCAGATAAGAAGTAAACCCTGTTTCTTCACCCTTATGTTCTTAGGGCTCTCTAGTCTTCAGCGACTTCGAGACCAACCTGCATGCTTGTTGGGCATTCTGAGATGGCGTTGACCCTGAAATATCCTAGCTCATCTGCCCAGAACTCACCCTGGAATGGCCAGTTTTGGTGGTCAGGTGGGACTCGGAGCTGTCTCTGAGCGCTGCGGCGAGCTTCTTCCATCTCACCCGCTCCCGCGGCTCTTTCGTAGAGGCGAGTCTCTAGTCTAAGTATGTCCAGTCGAGCCATCTCGGTGTCTGTGAGCATGTTGTTTAGCGCCTCTAGGCGACCAGAAAGTACCCCGCGAAGCCTGGCTCCTTCCGCTGCCACTATTTCGTCCCGGCGGGACTCTAGGAGTGTAGTAAAATGTCCGGAGAGACTGGAGTCTGAGACACCTCGTACTGTCTCTATTTCAACGTCGGCCTGAGCCACAGCTGCTGCCGAATCTTGAAGGCGCGGTTCGCCGTAGAGATCTAGATATACTCGGGTGGGAAGTTCTTGGCTGGCGCCGCCGGAGACGGCGAAAAACAAGTCAGCGTCGGACATGCCTTCAAGAGCGTTCTCCAGGGCATCGTGGATAGGTCTATAGTTGTCTCTGAAATGCTCTATTCGCTCTGTGGCTGCTGGGAATTTACAGAGCAAGAAAAGCGAGTATGTGTCGAGAAGTTCTGCCTCTGGGTAGTAACGAGTGTCGAAGAATGGCGACATGTGGTTGAGCATGAGACCTATTGCTCCGCTCATGTCGTCTAGACGAAAGTGCGCCCAAGCCCGCTCAAATTGAGCCTCTAGCCAGTGTGGAGATCCCCGTTCGACTAATGCGAAGTACTCTATGGCTCGAGCGAAGTTTCCAGCGCCGAAATAAGAGCGCCCGAGGTTAATATTTACCAAATCCATGTCGGACTGATTGTCCATCATTGCGAAAGCGGTCATGAGTGGTGCGAGAGAATCAGTGTAGCGACCCTGTTGTGCTAGTACGATACCCTTTAGATGTTGAGCTTTAGGATACGCTGCAGCATCAGTCGGTATAATCGCTAAAATTCCTAATGTTACGCTAAGGTTGCCTTTGCGAAAGTTGTCCAGAGCGGAGAGCCAAGCCATCTGGGATCTCTCTGAAGGTGTTCCGTCCATGCCGACGTTCTCTCCAAAGAGTCCTTGGAGCAATCCAAAATCTCGAACATCTTCGCTTGCAGTAAGCGCTTTCGAGATCGCGGCTGTCACGGGCTCTTCTTGCGTCAGGGCGTCGCTGTAGGATAGTAGTGCGCCATATGGCAGACCTAAATCCGAAGCCGTGTTCCCTAGGTTTAGCAATGCGTCGCCATGGAACTCGGAGAGGGATTCATCGCCGATGATCTCAATTAGTGCGCCAGCAGCCCGCTGCAGGTCTCCACGAGCCATACTAATGTCGTAGTCGGCAAACGTCGCCGCCCATTGCTCGTCAGAGTTTGATTGGGCGATTGCAGTTGCCCCACCAAAGACACCAAGCCATAAACCAAGACCGGTAATTATTGTAGTAGACGTAGTCGCGCTCACTGGTTGCCCCCGAAAACGGTGAGTCCAACGTGGACACCAAGGTTCTGCTTTAGAGCCCATGTGCCGCTTCCTGCTCTGTATTGGAGCATAACGTCGTCTCGGACCTCAAGGCGCAGGACTCGGTTGTCGTGCAGAAAGACTCGGGCTCCGATACCTGCACCTATAGTCGGGGCTATCGCTAGGCGCTCCGAGAAGCTGCTGTTGATGTGTTCGTCTACCGTCTGCTCTATGGTTACTCCAGCTACAACTGGGAAGTATATGTCGTGGTGGAAGACTCTTTCCCCGTTGAGGCTAACCTTGCCGTAGATAGGAGAAAACTGGTATCCGCCAGTTATGCTCATGAGGTAACGGGTGGCCTCTGGGACCTTTCCGTAAGCAGGGGAATCCAGTGTTCGGTATGCCTGGTTCCTAAACCCGTAGCCAATACCCATTTGAATCTCCCAAGCCCTACTTTCAGAGTCGTGGTGTCCGTAGGTCAGCTGAACTTTGGGAGCGACAGTGTAGGGGTCAAAAGGCAGCATTCCTAACTGTATACCCATCTCAGTCATGTCGGCCTTTTCGTACAGCCTGCGTTGTACTACTTGGATCTCTTCGTTTCGCAGGGTCCCAATATCTATTGGGTCTTGAGCCGCTACCGATAGTGAGGTTAGGCTGGCAAGGGTGATGCCGAGTATTTTTTTAATGTTCATTTTATGACTCATTGGGGTGTTCGTTGTTCGTTGTCGAAATCGAGGCTAATGCTGCCTCTTTTAGAATGGAAGGGTGCGTGGCATCCCATCAAGAGGGCGATAGTAGATGCGTACACTTTCGTTGTAGTCGGGCACGAATTCCCCGTGGAAGACCACAGAGTTTATTGCGGGATCGTACGACCATCCGTCGCTGTAGACAGGTACGCCACCCAGGGCTTGATCTTCTGTTGAGCGGGTGTCAGTAGACATTGGCACCTCAAATCCGTCGACGAAACACTGGATAGTGGTGGTGTCTGGCACAGACTGCAATGGAAATGCGGTCATTAGTGAGTTTAGTAGAGCGCCTAGGTCTTCAAGGTGACTCGAAAAGTCGGTTAGCGCACAGTCCCCCTCATCATTCTCTGCGGAGATCGGGTTGAAAAACCCGCCAGATAGTTCGGCAGCAGCTTGGTAGCGCTCTGTGCCCCATGTGGTAGCACCGCCGGAGTTGCAGGTCAGGCTGTCGTTGACAGGATCGTATGGAGGTCCAATAACGGCGAACCTATATCGGACACCAAAGCTGTCCATAAGATCCTTGTAGACTGTTATGTCTGGATCCGTGTTTCCTATTCTTCGAGAGCCGTCGCCTTCGTCTGAGATGATGACGAAGATGACTGTGGAGTCCTCTCGGATCATGCCTTCGCTTGTGTTAGCGTCAGCCTCGCTGATACCGGCTAGTTCACTGTACTCCCAAAAGCACTCGTCAGGTGGGTTTTCAACAGCTCGGCACATTGCTGCAAATGTGGCTTCTAAACCCTCCTCTGTACCCGGCCCACAGTTGTCCTCCCATCGGTCGCCGTCACAGATGCAGTCAAGGGCCTGTTGTGAGACTGGGTCTGGCAATTCAGGGTTAGCTGAGTCACAGGTGTACTCTGGGTCCGCTGGGACTTGGTTGACATCCCAGCATGTCGCCTCGCAGAGCAGGCTAGAAGCGAAATCTTGTTGAAGAGTATCCGATCCTTTTCCCAGAATCGATGGGCTACCTACAAGTGAGCCAGCACCTCCAAAAACTTCTTGGTCCATTCCGGTTGTTGTGATCCCCAGCTGATAGTTCAGCAGTCTTCCGCGTTCGGATACATAGGAGATATAATCATCCACAGCTCCCGAAAGGTTCTCGTCCTCGGCTTCGCCAGCCGACGGGTTGGTGAGGTATCGCAGGAAGCTGTCAAAGTTAAGCGCTAGAGCTTGGGCTTCATCGGTCATCGAAGAACTGTTGTCGATAATGAAGATTACATCTGCGTCGTTTGAGTAGCTCTCTTGCTGGTAGCCTGAAACCAAAAAAACTTCGTATTGGTTGCATCCAGTAACGATGAGCGCCGTGAGCGCTATAAGCATTGCTCGCATTTCGTCATCTCCCTATGGGCTTTTGGTGTGTGAAAAAAGTGGGGTTTAATGAACCCAACTCCATGAGTTTAGGGAGGTAGCGCCATCTGCGCAAGGGTCGGCGATGTCATTGAATCGTCTAATCTTTGTTTCGGCTGTGACGTCGACCGTAATAATAGTTGCCAATTCTATCTAAACCTTTGTGTAAAGGTGGTCGATAGGTAGCGAGAGGTGGCCATTTTTGGATCGCCAAGGGACCGTTATGCTTCAAGAAACAATCAGTAAAAATACCGCAGTGGCGGTTGATATAGAACTTCGCACGAATAGACGCCTGCCTATTCGAGTGATGGTGGAGTATGAGACTACTGAGGATTTTCTCATCGATTATACAGCGAATGTTTCGATTGGTGGCATGTTCATAAAGACTTCCAAGCCGTTAACTTTAGGCACCAGGTTTAGGATCAGGTTTAGGCTACCAAACAGAAGTAAGCCCATTGAGTCTTACGCAATAGTTAGGTGGTCAGTATCACCAGAAAAAGCTGGATGCATGGAGGCGGGCATGGGTGTGCAATTTGAAGAGTTAGGGAGACGTGATTTTACCTACGTAGAAGAGATGGTTCAAACCTGGGAGTATACCGACGACTGATTGTAAGTGATAGGCGAGGGTCGTTTGTTACCTGTTTTATACCCTCGTCTAACTAAATGGAGCCAACTGTATATCTGGATGGCGTGACCGCCGTGGTTATGGGTAACCAAGAGAGACCACAAGGTTGTGTAGCGAAACGATTCAACTCTTAAGGCCTTTGAGGTCGCTGTGTTTGGGGAGGTTAGAAGAAAGCCCCGTCATGGCTTTGTCCTCGGGCCCCGAAAGAAGTGGAATTGTCAGTTTTTCAGATACCAGTGTGGCTCCAGCTTACATGTGCCCTGTATCAACCGAGACATGTCTCAGTTGATACAGGGCACTTCTCCTTAAGTCTGCCATTGTGCGATGTACGCCTTAGCCGAGCTAGACCTCAGATTCGAAAGGGGCTGGTCGAGTATCTAGAGGTACTAGGACGCTATAAGTGCTTACTCAGAAGGGGCAGTCTGAACTCTGGCAATCGAGTCCTCAATAATAGACCGGTGCTCTGGGTCTTCTGTTCTTGATAACAGTTCACTCAGGAGAGAAATTGCGCTCTCTGCACCGCTTGAAACTATTGCATCTGCTGCAGTCAAAACAACATACATGTCTTCGTCCATTAGGAGGGGTGTCAGCACATCAACAGAGGAGGGTATATTACACTCCCCAATGAGTGTTGCCGCCTCTGCTCGAATAAACGGAGATTCGTCATGGATGAAAGGGGTCAGACCTTCGACCCTTGGCTCACCCTCTAAGGTTGCGAAAGCGTGGACGACCTCAGAGCGCACTTGAAACTCTGGATCTTGGGCGAGACCAGTGGCCTGACTTATTGCAACCTCTCCGCCTATCCAAGTTAGGGCTCTTACCGCGTGAAGCCGAGTTGTTGGGTCAGACTCCATTAGAAGATCTGCCAATGCGGGGATCGCTGCCTCATCTCTCAGTTTAGCAAGTGATGCGAGAGCCTCTCGCCTGACCCTGTGGTCGCCTAGCAAGGTGATTAACTCTGGTACGGCTCTGTGATCGCCGAGTTCACCAAGAGCTAAGACCGCAGCTCCTCGTATTGATCCACGCTGTGTTGCTTCAATAATGGGGTGAAGAGCCCGCCAGTCTCCCAGTGCCGCTAAGTGTTGGACAGCGACTATTCGCTGTTCTGTCGTACCGCTAGCTAAGATTGTGAGCTCTGTCTCTAGGTCGAACCCCGCCGTCTGCCCCGACACGATGTCTCTCGCCGAATCTATAGCTAACTGCTGAAGTATGGGTGAGGGTTCGTTGGTTGCAGCGCGACTCAGCGCATTTACGGAAGCTCTGTCTCCGTGCATTGAGATCGCTTGATACGCCTCA
>CAWVYO010000194.1:0-6499 GCA_963934385.1 uncultured bacterium | reverse complement strand
GGAGTTGGACACAACGTAGCTCTTTGAATCCACCCCGTGCGGGATGACAGTGATCTTCTCCGCCGATACCCCCGCATCAACCATTCTCTGTTTGTCATCTAGGCTTACAGCGATGACGTCGTCGACTCTTTTCAGAGCCCACAGCTCAAGCCGCCGCATGTTCGCGACCTCGTCGTCACTGAGACCCGAGACATCCTGAAGGCGATCCCACTCAACGTTGTGCTGAACAATCGATGAGCTGCCTCCGAGCAGCTTTGAGGCGAGCCAACACGGCGCACCGTACCCCGGAAACTCGGCCTGATAGGTAGTGATCTTCTCAACGCGTCCTACGTAGAGGACTCTCGCCCACCAAGAAGGGTCGAATTGGGCGCTGTAGAGAAAATACTCCTCGATTGGGTAACCAATACGCTCACAGAGCTTATTGGCGAATCGACCGCCTCCTGCGAAACCTGGCCACTCTTGTGAGGCTCTAAATTTTGCGCCGTATTTGACCTCTCTAACCATACCCTTTGAATAGGCGAGATAGTGCTCTCGACTGTCGGTCACAACAAAGACGTCTGCGCCGTGAAGTGAAAGGTACTCCGCAGTGCGAACGATCTTTACCGCCGCGCCGTGGTGAGTAGGGTAAAGGTCCCCGCGAGTGACTATCGCTATTCGCTGAGAAGCTGCCCCTGTGAGGCCATTACTGCCCACTAAGAATCACCTCTCTCGCCTCGTCGAAGTCGGAAAAGCCCATAAACCCACGTACGACATTCATTTCGGGATCTAAAATGACCCAGGCTGGATACCCAAAGCTCGTCTCATATTCATCCTCATAGAAGTCTGGTAAGAGGGCTATTCCTGCCCCTCTGTCTATAAGTACTGGCTCGCTGAGTTCAAAGTACTCCGCCCAGTCGTCGACAATCCCTCGAGAAGGTGACGCCCAAGGCTCCTCTAATCCTTTTCCCATCAGGCTAATCATGTTGACACTAACTCCATCCCTGCGAAGAGACTCGAGAAAGTCCTCAGTCGCCGCTGCCATATTCTGACATGGACCACAATCTGGCTGGGTAGCATCTAAAATTATCCATGAACCCGCGAAGCTATGCAAGTCAACGGGATCATCACACTGATCGTTTAGGCGAAGATTCGGGAACGGCTTCCCAATTGCCACATCGTAAGAGTCAGGGATTACCACGGGACCCGTATTACCCCAGCCACACGAAGATGCTTCGATTGGCGCCCAGGGGTTATCCATTTTCCTAGACTCATTTGTCCAGTAACTCCAGACGCCCGATGCTGTGAGGCTCAACTCTCCATCACCCACATCATAGTCTGCCTGCCAAGACACAGGACTCTCCAAATATTCGTCTGCGACAGTCACATCAGAAAGCTGTGACATAGGGTACTGAGAGATGACCGAACGATAGACCTCTTCGCTGTCATATGAGAAGCCCCACTCCTCCACTCTGGTCCCTATACTTGAGGAAATCTGCTCGTAACAACCGGCACCGATTATCATCTCAGCGATGCCTCTGGTCTGCACATCACATTCTGGGCAGAGATAGTCCTGATCTAAGTACTGTTCACCTGAATAAGCGCGAGTATAGCTGCAGTCTACGTATCCAGCCCGCTCAGCGTCTCGATCAAATTCAAGAGTCCAAGTTATCTCGGAGGCTATTGTCACAGCGAGTGGTCCTTCGCCCCAAAGGTCGCTCGGGTTGTGCTCTCTTGGTAGGCACGCAAATAGCAGTAATAACAGTGGTGACATAACTCATGGATGGTAGCCTATGGTCGCATAGGTTGCCAGACTCATTTGCCAAAATCGCTGATTTCAACCCGTATTATTTGCCTAGTATCGCCCCAGAAAACTCCAACTAGCTCACGCCTTCTTCAAAGCCTCTAGTTGAGACACGCTTTTGAGCCGCTTTATATCTTAGCACTTGAGTTAATTGAAATACAAGGCAAGGAGTCCGCAGACTCACCCGCGCGGTCTCCCTGTGACACTGGCTACTTAGCAGCCCCTGCTTTTTCTCTTTTAGAGGGCGGTATAAGTCGGTAATTTTAAATATTTGCTTTTCATCTACACCCATTTGGCGTAATACTCCCATAAGATCAAAGATATGGGGAGTCATAATGAAAAAGTCAAACCGGTCCACGCGAAGAGATTTCATTGCCACTACGAGTGTGGGAATCGCTGGAATGTTGCTTGGATGTGGAGGCAAGACTGAAGGCGACGACACAAGCACAGTGGAGACTGGTAGCACAACGACAACCGAGACGGGTAGCACTACAACGGAGACGGGTAGTCAAACAACGACGGAGACAGGTGCAAATCTGGAGTGCTCAGAGACTCCCGCCGATATCGAAGGGCCATTCTGGCGCGAGGGCGTCCCCGTTCGAAGCGAGTACGACCTATACGGCGACGAAGGTACCTCTATAACGCTCTCTGGCACCGTTACTGACCTCGACTGCACACCTCAGCCAGGTGCAATTGTTGAGATTTGGCATGCCGATCCAACGACAATCCCAGTAGACGAACTTCTCAACAGAGACTCAGTCGACTATGACCACAATTCTGTTCAGATGAGATATCGAGGACAGCTCGCCTGTGACGAGAACGGCCAATACAGCCTGAACACCCTAAAGCCAGGGTGGTACCTAAACGGTTCGGAATTTAGACCAGCGCACATACATGTTAAAATCTGGGTCGATGGCGTGGAGCGCCTGACAACCCAGCTCTACTTCAAAGACGACCCGTTCATAGATTCAGACCCATGGGCGACAGATGAGATGGCAGTAGCGCTAGAAGACGACGGCGCTGGTGGTCAAAAAGGTCAATTTGACTTCGTGGTTGACGCTTAAGGGTAGAGGTCAATCCTTCGGGTGATTAGCCCTGGATCACGGACGGTCCCCAGTAAGCCGTAGGGCCCCGCCGACGCTAAACATTAGAGACACAGGAAATGTACTGGAATTGCGCTCGACAAGTCGCTCGCCAGATATGTCTAGTTCTGCATGTGCATACCACTTTAGCTGGCTGTTACGACCCACTTCATAACCAGTAATAAGCTGTAAACTCGGGTGCTCTGTAGATGCATCACCCTGGAAAGACATTGACGAGAAATAGCCCAAACCAACGCCACGATAGATAGACCTATCGCCAGTGCTGTTGCCAAACGACAGCCAATTTACTCTGCCTCCAAACCTCAGAAGGGAGTTCCACCCAGACCCGATAGGCAAAAGCGTTAACACCGCCCCGGCCTCGATTGCGGACGAGCCAAACTCTCGACGAACATTAACTACACTATTGCTCCCTACGCCAAAGCCCAAATAGTAACTAGCGACCTCGTGCGAGTCGGCTTCTAGAGCACTCACGAGAGCATCGAGGGCCTCGTCAGCTCTAGCCTCTGAAGATCTCACTCCAACAAACAGCGCCGTACAACAGATTAAAAAATGACTTAGCCTCATAGCTCCTCCGCCCACTACAATGAAGTGCTACATTAGCACAAGACACAGACCTTCCAGGCTCGACTTTGTACCTATTTCACGAAATCCACTGTGACGACCTGCTCTTAGAGAAGCAGCGAGACCGCGCCACCTGGGAAGGTACACGCAACCTAGTGGAGAGGCTTGTTCAGACTGCAGAGCACAACAAAGTCAAGCTCGCCATAAGGTTTAGGCACCCCTTTGTAGAGGGTTGTTTAAAATGGGGGGGGATCGATAACCCTCTTGTGGACTGGGAGTCCCGGGGTCATGAAATAGGCACACACGCACACACGCGCAAGATTCGACGGACTGCGGTAGCACTAAAACAGGCAGGGGTGACACAGAACCACTGCGTCGTGCCTGGGCTAATTCAAAAACATCGCGCTGAAGCGGTGAGAACAATCGCGGCGACACGGGGCTTAGGTTTCAAATACTGCACCGACCAGCCACAGCTAGGGAGTTTCCCATATTCGGGACTGGTACCTTGGAGACCCTCTGCAGACCTGCTCACAACAGGGTCCGACGAGCTATTAATGATCGACGTCTCGGTCAACCCTTTCAAGTGGGGGCTTTTAATAACCGACGGTGAAAAGGTCTCTCACCGCTACGGTCTCAGAGCAGTTGATTTCAAAAGGCTGCATGCACTATTACGCTCCCATCTTGAGCTGCCGACTCCTCACCCCGTTACCTATTTTGGCTACCCTTTTCACGAACACAATCACCAGAAGTCAGATGGTGATCAGACACCTAACGAGGACAGTATAGCCGCATGGTCTGATTTCTTGGCAGCTACCAACGAGACAGGTGTAGTCCAAGCTCTGCCCCGAGAGATCCACCGTGAGTTTATCAACACCGAAGGGGCTCGAATAAAGCAAAGAGCTACCTCAATATCAGATCGCGTAATTAGCAAGATCGACCGAATGGACCTTCGCCACGATATCCCCTCTTGGCTCCGAGAGAAGCCATCCGCTGTAAGGCTTAATCACAAAAAGCAAAAAGCAAACTCTGCGATTGGCAGACTAAAAAAGACCGCTACCGCGCCAACCCGACGCTCGTACCTCATGCGCGGCGACGATCGCTCAATAGTCATCGCCAACAGAAAAATTCATGTTCGAAGGTTTGGACCAAAATCGCCAACTGGTGCAGTTTGCGTGTCCGTATCTGGGCTGATCGGCGGTACAAAGGTCGGTCTTGAGCCCTTTGGTTTTACCCTGCAAGATCTGACCAAAAGAGGATTATCAATATGGCTGTGGGACCGTTCGGGGACAAAGGGAGAGCGGACACCTATGGAACCTGGGCAACGCCGACACGCCAAGGAGGCCGCCGCCGTGTTCAACCTAGCCAAGGCTGAAATCGACAATGTCTGTTGGCTGACATTTTCCGCGGGAAGCATCGCTCCGCTCATGAGCCTACAATCAAAAGAAAGCCCCCAGCCGAAATTCTTTGTTGACGTTGAGGGACCTTCAGACAGGCTATCTATTCGACGTCGAACCCCAGACAACCTCATTGGCTCACTTTCATCCGAACGAGAACACGGAGCCTCACTGTCTCACGAGCACATATGGGAACCCCATAAGCTAATAGGATTATTACTGGGTACCTACTACAGGTTTCAGGGAACATTAGATCATATGCACATGCGCTGCTCACTACACTCTAAAGTGATGATTAATGCCGCTAATAGCAATGCACTGTTTAATAACAGACGTAAAGGTGAACAGCAGCACGATCTAAAAGGTCATATTCGAGACCACGGAAGAGAGATCTTGGCGGCCATAGATTCGGGTTTTGACGATCAGAACTGATAAACCAACAGGCGCTGGTTAGCGACAATACGCTCTCCACCTGACAGAATAATCAACTCGACCCAATCCTCCTCAATCGCACGACTTGTAGCCCTCCGATGAATGGTTACTCGAGACAGGCGATCAACCCCAATAGATCCGCGTTCCAGTGACCTAATCCAGCGTTCATCTGGTGTCTCGCCTCGCTCAATCGCCATCAGAGATTTCAGCAGGAAATAATTAGACCTAGCCACCTTATCTCTCCATCGCCCGAGATCGTGAGGCGGATTCATACGCGGAGCAGGATTGAAAGCCCACTGAGCGAACCTATTCTCCCCGCGACCAATCACAGGCAGATCTAGCCACACCTCTCCAGTCTCAAGACCGCTGCCTTCAATTCTTGGCTCCTCAGGAAATGGCGGCCAAGATAGGCTTGCATTTTGAGCCGACGGTCTCACCTGTATGATCAAAGCCAGCACAATTAGTGCGCCAGCCAGGATCCGATACATGGACTTAAAACCTACAAATCGATCCGAAAAGCTGGTTAGCACAAGTGGTAAATTTATAGAGAAGAGCATGATGGCTGCTACACCATAGCGAATGGGACGCATGCACCCCCGGGCGATCTCAACGTGTTCCATAAGAAGTGAATAAGGGAGGAATTCACCAAACCCCGCTGTACCGCTACCCCCGTCCATTGAAGGGCCGAGAGATATTCCCAGCATGATCAGACCGCCAAGTAACGGCGGCACAAACCGTATACCTCTCCGCAAACTTAAGACTGAAAACAGCAAGCAAGACCAGACTAAAACACCTGGACTCCGGACAAGATCGTAGCCACCTAAGCCCATGTCAAACCAGCCTTTAAGCGTAAAGGCATCAAGACCAATCATGAGTGTGTTTGCGTTTGCCGGCCCCTCAAACAACCTCGGTCCAGCTGACTCCAACCCACCAGCTATCTGCGGCAAAACAAAACAGCTCGCGATAATTGCACCCACCACGGATCTTAAAAGGACGCCCTTCCTTTTTTTAGCTACGACGATTTCAGCCAGTCCAGCCATGACAGCCCACGGCAACAACATGAACGGTATCATCGCATATACAGGTATAGAAAGCCCCAACAACAGCCCACCAGGCAATATCAATGGAAAGTGACGCCAGGATCGCACCGCTGAGATCGAAAAAGCGAAACCCGCAACAGCCGGTGCCCACCAGACGTGCTGAACATAGCCTCCCTCAACCTCATAAAT
>CAWVYO010000193.1:0-6501 GCA_963934385.1 uncultured bacterium | reverse complement strand
GCTCTGGGCTCGTGCAGGCCCTTACTGGGGCGGCGTGTGGGTTGACGGAAGATTGGCCCAAGCGAGATCACTTTGGGACAGAGGCAGTATTTGAACAGCCTGAAAACCACTGGATAGCGAATTTGTTTCCTCCAGCTCACGCTATGAAAGAGGCGCTAATTTCACCCCTGCATGCACTCTTACGGCAGCCAGCAAGTGAGCGTGGTTTCAAAAGGTTTGGTCTTAAGGAGGTTCGGCTTCAGGCCCTTCACGCTAGATTTCTTCAGTGGGCTTATCCGTCGGCCAGGTTCGTGTTTTTGGTTCGAAATCCGTACGACGCTTGGCTTAGTGCACGTGGAATGGGGCTTTTGTCTCACTGGAGTGGTCCCGTAATGGATGACGCAGCAAAATTTGCCACTCACTGGACTAGGCTTGCTAGCTCATTTGTGAAGTGGCAAGATGAGGCCGCTGTATTGATACAATACGAAGACCTTCACAAGATGGATCTACAAGGTCTGGCTGATCATTGTCGCCTTTCTCATATCGATCCGGCGGTATTGGATTCGGTTTGTGGCGGCATCGCAAAAAGAGAAAAGCCGCCCCTCACAGTGTGTGAAGAGGCGGCAATTCGAAAGATCGCAGGTCCACTAGCATCCAAGTTTGGATACTTTGGACCTACCTCTCGGCGAAGAGATAAGACTACCGATCTTCGCGTAGCTCTTGGCGGTCCTCGCGTAGCTCTTCGCGGCTATCTCTAAGTTCGTCGATGGCTAAGCGTTGTAGTTCGCGAAGCAGTTCGCTCTTGCGCTCAAATAAAGGTCTACGAGCATTTCCGTTGTCAAAACGCGGCTGTATTTCGTTTAGCTCTTGTGCAATCTCACGCAGGCGTCTGTTGTCACTTCGCTCCTCGCGTTGATCTCTGCGATCGTCTGCAGCGTCGCGTTGATCGTCGCGCCTAGCGGCCGCTCCTTCATTGCGGTCTTGGCGAGCTTCGCGTTGAGAGTCTCGTACCTCTTCAGCAGCCTCTTGAACTTCTTCTCGAGATTCTCTGAGTTCACCTTGGATCCATCGCTTGAGGCGGGAATCGATACGTACTCGTCGTTCTCGGTTGTGGTTATTCCAAGCCTCGTGCCAGTCCTCTACGATCTCGTTGAGCTGGCTGAGGTCTGCGCTGTCGTCACGTATTTCTTGTCGGTCTTCGCGAATTTCTTGTCGGTCTTCGCGTACCTCGGCAGTCGCGGCGGGCAAAGATGGTGCCGTGACTACAATAGGGGGTGGTGTTGTTTGAGGGTGGTGTGTGGTGGCGCACCCTATAAGGGATAACCCTATAATTGCGGTTGATATTTTAGTTTTGTTTATCATTTCTATCTCCAGAGTTAAAGCTTCCGCAGGTTACAAGAGGTGCTTTCAAATATCAACTCTCATTTGCCCAATGATTAAGTGATGTTGCGATTAATGAACCCAACATCGCGTGGCCAGCTGCGGTCGGGTGTACGTCGTCATGAAATAAACTATTCACTCTACCCCCATAAAATATAGAGGGAGAAAAAATATAATCCACTCCCCGTACCTCTGATACCCCTTGCATTGTAGCCCTGTATGCATCACGGAAATCTCCTACTCGACCCATTGAGACGTCTCGTGAGCTCGGTAGAGCTAGTAATACCGCTATTGCCTCGTTTTCTTCTATTAGGTCTATTAGAGCGTTTAGGTTTTGTTCATATTGAGCCAATGGTACTCGGTGTGTTGGTGCAATTGGCATATTTTCAGGGATACCCGCCTGACTGTTTGGAGGCGGCCCTCCTTGCATCTGATTTGGCTCAAATCTGAACTCCACCTGCTCAGGAGCGCCCTCCTCCCATTTGATCCTTCGCAGCCACGATCTGGTAAAAACCCACGCCTCTGAATAGGTCATCAAATCTCGCGTTCCCTCTCCAAATCTCGCGTTGTCTGGTACTGAAGCCCCTTGTGCGTCAGACCAGAGTGTTCCAATGATGACTAGATCTGGCTGGTAATCCATTAGCCGGTGTTTTAGCGCTTGAAGCGCTTGCCATGAGCTGTAGCCAGGGCAACCAGCGTTAAGAACTTGAATGCCAGGATCAATTGACTGAAGTTGAGTTTCTAGCTGCCCTGCGAAAGAGTCCTCATCACTGACAAGGACGCCATAGACCGTTGAGTCACCCAAGATGAGTACTCGCCGTTCATTCGCTGCTTTTTCTAGAGGTATTTCTGGACTCCTAAGCCCCCTCTCGTTCACGTGTGTGGGCTCGGGAACTCCGAAATCGCTCTGAGTTCCGCTTAGGGCTCGCCATCCAGTTACGTCATCTCCAACTAGGTTTGGTTCGTTTGGTAATGATTGCCCATGAGCCACGTCTCTGGAGCGGTCTGGAGGCATAAAGCCAGGTCCCAATAGTCTTGTAAGCACCTCAATCATTGTTAGGACGACAACAAGAACAGCGGTTGAGTAAGCTATTTTTCTACGCATGAGAAACTACTCTTCAGCCCCTTGAAACTCTTCCATTAGCTCGACTATCTCTGGAGGCGGAACCCATATTGCCGAGTCGATTACAGGGTCTAAAGTCACGCTCTCCACTATAAGATTGATGACCATTGGACCCGCAGTTTGGCTGATGACAGATGGCATGAGCATACCGCTGAAGACTTTGTAGTCTAGCATCTTGGTCGTTACTAACATATCACCAACAGCGGTTGACTCAGTGGTGGTTGATCCGATAGCGAGCCCACTTTCAACTGCGAAAAAGAGCGTGTCTGTCTTGCCCCACTCTGTTGAAGCACTCACCTGGTAGGCAGCCTCGTCGTTGAACTCGGTGAGGGCTATCGTCTCACGAGCTGGGTATATTTCGGCGTAATGTGCGGCCGCTAGCGGGTCGTTATCCATCTTCAAAGCCCTCAACTCGTCACCCTCTATCAATCTTGGGCCAGATACGGAGTCAACGGACCATGCCATATCGCCATTCACAACGGTGACCCCTTCGGTCGCCCCAGGCAATGAGTGTTCAAGATAGAGTCGTTCTCCATTATCGGAGATCATCGTCATAGTCCCGCTAATACCGGCTAAAGGAATCTCCATTCTAATTATAGCTGATGAGCTCATGCCTGCCTCTAGCCCTTCAACACCGCCAATGGCTTGGAGGTGCCTATCAAACAATGAGTCCGCTGAAGGTAGCTCTACCTCTTCAACAGTAGGTTCAACTTCGGTCTCGATAATAGCATCAGCAGATGTACTAGGCGTAGTCTTTGGTCCGCAACCGATGGCTGTAATAAGTAGAGTTAGGGCTATAGTTTCAGGTTTGAATACAATCATGGTGTCTCCAATATCCAATTCATGGCGCTGTTTAAGGCAGGGTCTTCTCCTGAGATTAGTGCCGCTCTTGTCAGAGTCACAATCTCATCTGGTGTTACTCCATAACCCTCAATTCTCTCGCCGTTAGACCTAATCATATTGAATATTACGAATTGCATAAGATCCCCGTTTGGAAGGGACTCTATGGTTGAAGGTAGCGCCATTCCAGCGGTTGTCTGTCCAAATATTTTGCCTCTACTTAGATCTTGAATACCAGCGGCTAAGAACTCAGAAGTACTAGCGGAGAGTTCATCGACAAGTACAGCAACAGGTCCTTCGAATCGCTGAGATCTAGGTCTAGGAAAAACAGGTAGATTTAGTCGGGAGTCCCTGTCGTACATCTCTCCTAGGCTCTGATCCCTTGATGATATTAAGTGTCCAACTATGCCCGCCGCCATTCCAGATATTCCACCTGGGTTGCCTCTAATGTCGATGACTATGCCGCCAACCTCAGCCTCATTGAATAGTCTAATAGCCTCTGTTAATTGCTGAATCACAGGGCCCATAAAGATGTCGAATTGGATGAGTCCTATGTGGGCTGGCTCTATGATCTCAGCGCTAAATTGTGAAATCACCTCTGGTAGATGTCCTAGCCTAACAGCGACCCCCTCCCTAAACAGAGGGCTTATGGATAGATCTTGCGGGGAATCGGTCCGATCTAAGAAGCTCATATTTACCGCCTCTCCTAGGTCTCCATTTACAATAGTGTTGAGGCTCCTTGCTACAAAAAAGCCTAGGCTGTCGAGCTCTTCTGTGGATGGTTGAGAGTTGGCTATAGTTCCCGACACAGCCGAGATGAGGTCTTCGACTGACTCGCCGTTAATGGACTGCAAGATCCAGCCTGATTCTACGCCTCCAATTTCAGCTGCAGAGTCATCTAAGAGTCTAAACACAGTAGCTCTGGAAACACCTGACTCATCAACGACCATTCGCAGGTCTATGCCGTTGGTCCACAGTCCAGAGGTCTGGTCGATCATCTCTTCGTCCGTCATGACCTCTTGGATCTCCTGCAGTGAGTCTGCCAAGGAATTGTTCTCACCCGGGACAATGGCAAAATGAGACTCACCTAACCGATTTATTAATTCGTTTAGTATTGGTCTTAGTTCAGCCGCTGTTGTGGTGTTCATGGCCACTGGTCGCAACTCTTCACCGGCGCCTAGCCAGTCAACTCCACCCATGTTCGGATCGTAATATGTTGAGTTAATACGCTCCCATACGTAGTCAAAAGTCTGGATCTGAAGCTCGACTTCGTCCTCGACAACTAATTTTGTTTGAGTCGCTCCTGAATTTGCCCCGTTTTGTTGGTGGTGGCACCCAGCCAAGAACGCACAAACATAGATAATTTTTATAGAATGGTTGGTTATCCTAGAACAGTTGTGAATAATATTAGCAGGGCGCACGTTGACTCTCTGTTGCTGGTATATGACTCTATACACAGAGCTTGACATATTTGGTAGGGAAGGGAGGCGAAGTGAGTGTGAATCGGTCGAATTTATGGGCTTATTTTTTGTGTGGTGTTGTTGCCTTGATGTTTTCTTCGACGGCCTATTCCGCAGATGATTGGAAAAATAGACCATATTTGAACTTAGGCGGTGGCTCTGGGTTTGCTCGGGTTGTCTCTGGAGATGACAGCACTTTGGCGCTTGCTATTGGATCTGAGGGAGGGTTCCAATACAGCCAAAGAGAGGGCTCATTGTCTGGTCGAACAAGGATCGGTGTATCTTGGATGGGTGGAGTGGGCAGTGAGGGGAGAGATCTTCGGGTTGGTACCTTTTTAGGGCAGCGTGGGGCGCTATTTGGCTATGAGGTTGGGGTTGATATATTCGAGAACAACTTGACCACGGATCGAGTATCACTAGCGACATCGTCAGGGATCGATTTTCCATTGAAACTAATCGTGGGACCCAGATTGTTAGAGGGTTTTATCGCTTTTACACCAACCTATCTTGTCGAAGAGAGCCGACGGGTTGACTGGGAGTCTACGGGCTTATCCGCAGCCCTGGGTCATGAGATGGAGCTGAGCGCAGGTGTGGCTTTTCGCCTTCCTATCGTGGGCGTTTCGCTTGCCTACAGCGATCGTCAGATCTCTGGTGGGCGCGTTCAATCTTTGAAGTTTGGCGTGGAGTTTTAAGCTGAGCGACCTAGGTCGAGACCTTAGTTTTGTCAGCTTTCCACCCAATTATCCCGCCAATAATTAGCCCAAATCCAAAGTATAAAAGAGCTAAGATTTTATCTGTCGTTGAGTCGCTTAGGAACAGGTCTTGGTTAGGGTAGTTCGACTCAACACTGGATGGCATCGACTGAGCAGCCACACTAGCAGATCCTTCTGAGCGTCCATCAGAGGTTAGGTTTCCCGTTATTCCTCCATCATCTACATGAATATTGAACGATGGGCTCTCTATCTCTCTAGTAATATGGATAACGGTCTCAAAGATCGATTGACCATCAGGACTGAGGAGAATCAAAGGGGTCTCACCAGACGCACAAGCCATGGCTGAACCAACGAATTTGTTGTTGTTATCTGTAAGTTCAGAGACCACGCCTTCGTTTGTTAGCTCAACTATTTGCGCATCCCCGCAGATATTAAGAGTTGGCTTTCCAAGCTCAAACTGATTGGTATTGTCCCACAACCTTATAATAAACGGTCCACCAGTAGGTGATGGCTCGGCTTCTCCATCGTGAACGAAGCCAAAACTTGTTTGGTCGGGATTAGTTTGGTCTGATTCAGTGGATAGACCCGTTCCGGGTTGGTCAGAGGTAAGGGCACCTGTAATGCCGCTGTCCTCTATTTTAATATTGAGAGATGGGCTCTCTATTCCCCTTGCAAAATAGATATCAGTCTCAAATATCGATTCACCACTAGGGCTGTTCAGGACCACAGGGGTCTCACCATATGTACAGCCCACAGCAGAGCCAACGAAGTTTTTTCCTGTGGCGGCAAGTTCAGGCGGCACACCGTCGAGCGCTTCCTCAACTGTTACCAGCTCCCCACAGACCTCAAGGGTTGGGTTTTCACGCTCAAATTGATCGGTGCCGTCCCATAATCTAATAATAAACGGTGACCCGTTAGTTGATGACTCCATCTCGTCTTCAAGACTTGCTGGGTCGGGATTAGTTTGGTCTGATTCAGTGGATAGACCCGTTCCGGGTTGGTCAGA
>CAWVYO010000192.1:0-6514 GCA_963934385.1 uncultured bacterium | reverse complement strand
CCAAATGACGGCACGCCGATCATCGCCTACTGCGCGTGTCCACACGCAGCTTCAGGGCGTGTAGTCGACGCGCTGACAGAAGTTGGCTTCATTTCTGCGCGGGTTCTGGACGAAGGGGTGCTGGTGTGGGCGAGTCGCGGTTACCCCTTGGCTTTGGGCACAGTTCCATAGCTGATCCGCACCTGATACCAGATAATTTTAATGAGGCGAAATAGGTTCCGCCATACAAGCCTTGAATCCAGTGCGAAGCCTCTCCTCATCAAGGCCACGACCAATGAATACAATGCGACTATATCGAGGCTCTTGCTCCCAGTTCCGATCGGGGCGAACATCGATGACACTTCGAACTCCATTGAACACAAATCGACGAGGATCTCCCGGCACGGCGAGGATTCCTTTCATACGAAGAAGAGTGGTGTCTCGCTGCCTGACAAGCTGTCCCAGCCATAGGTCCAGCACGGCAACATCCACATCGCCGTCGGCTTCCACAAATACAGATAGAATCCCATCGTCGTGCTGATGTGTGTCATGCACATGGGAATGGGATGGGACACTGTCTTCAGCTGGTCGGCCTCCTAGAGCCAGCAGGCCCTGAACATCCACCTGCGCATGCTCGGCGCGGATCAGCATTGCAAGGGGGTTTAGCCGCCTCAGGTGGCTCTCGACGGACTCTAGTGCAGGTGGTGAAAGACTGTCGGTCTTGTTCAAGATAATCAAGTCTGCGTAGGATATTTGCTCCGCACAGGTCGATACATCCTGAAGTGACTCTTCTATATGGCCAGCATCAACCACGGTGACCACGCCATCCAGCTGAAAGGCTTCGCTAAGCACTGCCCTCTCGAAGATGAGGAGCACTGGAGCTGGCTCTGCTAGCCCAGTGGTTTCTATAATGACGTGATCAAACTCTCCAGAACGTGTGAGGAGCTGTTCAAATATCTCGACCAGGTCTTCTCTAACGGTGCAGCACACGCATCCATCATTGAGATCAAATATGGTACCCTGCGGTGCGCTTAGTATCGTACCATCCACACCCAAATCACCGAATTCGTTCTCGATGATCGCAAATCTGAGTCCCGAGTCAGAGGTCAGGATGTGGTTGAGGAGCGTGGTCTTACCAGCCCCCAGAAAACCAGTCACTAAAGTAACCGGAATCGACTTCATTATTTTAGCTCCGGCCAATGAAATGGGTCTGGCATGGATGCCCATTGGTCTGTTGCCGCCAGTTCCTCATCCGTCAATTGGCACTGATTGAGGTATGCTCGTATCTCCTCCTCTTCGATACCAATGCCAACAATGGATAGATCCTGATGTCTGTCTCCAAACTCAGAATGCCAGATTACCTTAATATACTCATGAAATTCTGGGGTATCGGGCTGTTGGTCTTTGGGGATCGAAGCCCACCACATTCCGTTACATGATGTGTTCCGACTTCCACCCGCTACATCAATATTTCCAGACAACTTGGGCTGGGATGCAACCCAAAATGACCCCTTGATTCTCAACAGACCTGGCCATTCCTTTTCGAGGAAGCTGTTAAGTCGGGTCGGATGAAATGGACGCCTGTCTTGGTAGTCGAAGCGGACAATTGAGTTTGAAGAATCCGATTCACTATCCATAGCGTATCGCATAGACCGATCTTGGGCGTCATTGAGATCAAAAGGCTCTTCGGATTGCAGAGAGGTGATAGTTAAGTCACCGTCATCACTGTTCGTGATACTTATATCTGGATTGAGAGCTTCGATTGCAGATCGTACTTGATCCTGCTCGTCGGATGTGAGTACACCCGTACCTTCCAAAACAATGACATTGGCTAGTTCGATACGCTCGATCAAATGTCGAGCTGACGATGCGTTAATGTTTGCCGTGAAATTACTGGTGTCGATCACCGTTATGAGGCTCTGAATACGAGCCACATCGGATAGCACGGCTCCCGAACCATCTGCTACCGTGAATGTCTTGGCTACGGTACTCAAATCGCCGCCTGGGGTCGTTTGAATCACGACATGATCGGCTGAGTCTTCTTCTGCGATCCGCCTAACTTTCGACATTAGATCACCCCGAACTGTGCAACAAGCACAGCCTTCTCCGAGTCGAACAAGTCGGGGAGTTGTAGGCACTAAAGATGCCCCTCTGGAGGCCCTTTTCCTCTTGCGACCACGCTTGGGAACTATTGCAGTTAGACGAAGGCCATCGGAATCTTTCAGGACTTGTTCGAAAACTCTAGAGCCATCGGTACCTGGGGACCCAGTGAATATAGTTACGGAAATTGGTGTGGACATGCAGCCTCCTTTTCCACCCTATTAAGACAAATTCAATCTTATTGCAATACAGTTGCGATAGTAATTTATTTTGCCCCCACAACGCGATCCTGGCAGCGACGAAAAGGCACAAGGAGACTCAAAACATGTGGGTTCGGTCGGGAGTCAAACTGGTGGGGTGGGGGCGGCCCAACACCTGGAATTGCCCGGTAACTTCATCTTCTGCGAGGCTTTATTAGGTAGCCCGATGCGAAATGCCTTCGAAGGATTGTCTCGGCACGTGTTCAAGAGTAAGAGAGTGCCATCGCTCAAGGGCGGCATTCGGCTGTGTCTCGTAATGACTAAGACAGTCCATTCTTTGGGAGTGGATAAAGGAATAGTTGTATTCATACTCCCGCGGCCTGCGACCGATACTTAGCTCACCCGTCATTATCAACTTCCGCGGTTGGTTTCCAGCGACACTGAGCCCAGATAGTACTATATAAAGGGTATGTTTTTAATATTCTCCGCATTGTTCATCGCGCCCGCTTTAGCTGGTGGCGACCTCCCCCAAAATGTGCTTCTCAACTGGGATGCTCCCCTCATCAGTTTAGAAGAAGGAACCCGCTTCGCAGCCGTGGTAGAAGCCGTTGATGAAGAGCCGGTTCTAGTTGAGGTCTTTGATGGTTTTTCTTGGCAGGAAGCTCAAGAGGTCTTTCGTATTCGAAATCGCGCGTTGGTTCAGACCGACCTTAGACAGACCGTTGCCGAGGTCCGCGTCCGATCACCCGACCAAGAGCGGATCCTTAATTTAGAGTGGGAGATCTTAGTCCCACGCAACGAGTTTCAGGGGCAACCTAGACCGCCCACTCCTGGTGTTTTGCCCCAAGAGCTTAAAGATATAGGTGTTATCTCGAGAGCCGATTGGGGTGCTGGACCGACCACCTGCACAACAACAGAAGATGACTGGTACCGTATGGCCATTCACCACACTGCCGGTAACCAAGATGACAATGGCAGTATTCAAGAGCTTGTTCAATGGCTGCAAGCCTATTTCCAGCAGAGTCGCGGCTATTGCGACATCGCCTATCAATTCTTGGTTGGATGGGATGGTTCCGTTTGGGAAGGACGGCCCTACGACTACTACAGCGCAGCTACTGGAGGCGGCAACAACGACGGGAATTCAGCCATTAGCTTTTTAGGCTGCTATGACAGTGTCGCATGTGTTGGCTTGGCCGGGCCCCACGTACCCAGCGACGAAACATTAACGAGCGCTCACAATTTAGTTTACACCTTGTCTCAAATCGAGAACATCCCGACTGACAGTGACCACATAAAGGGTCACCAAGACTGGCCGGATAACGCTACGGCCTGTCCCGGCGATCTAATTTCAGAGCGTATTCCAGACTGGTTTAGTCCTCCTGGACCGGACTATGCGGCAATCCTCAGCGACAGTAGCTTCCCTCTTTTGGAAGAAGCCCCCATAACACTAAAATTGGGAGAATCCGTAGACGGCTATATGGAATTCACCAACACGGGGTTATCCACTTGGGATAGCAACACAATACTGGCACCTTTGCCAAGAGACCAAGCCTCCCTTGTGTATGGAACCGATTGGGATAGCGAGATTCGAGTCACTGCCAGTGACGAATACCCCGATCCCGGCAACACTGGGCGGTTTTATTTCAGCGTTACGGGTCGTGAGCCAGGTGTCCATTTTCAGGAGTTCGGTCTCCTTCAGGAAAATGTGATTTGGTTTGGTGATGATGGCGGCGTGGAGCCCGAAAAGATCGTTTTGAGAATAGTGGTCTCAGAGGAGCAATTTGATACCGGCGGCATTGCGGGTTTAGACACAGGTGAGACCGGGATACCCACCGACTTGGAAGATGAAAAGGGTGCATGTGCCTGTTCAACTAGTCAGCCTTCCAAAAATCTATGGCCCAGCTTTTTAGCTGTTATTGGCGCCATATTGATTCGCCGCAGACGTTGAACTTCTGTCCGTATAGAGCTTTATATGGTTTCTGAGAGTCTCAGAGAGACATTGAGTCGTCTCCAACAGTCTGCCAGCTACCTCGCTATTAAATCGCTCTAAACAACGAAGTCCTCGAGGAAGCTGTCGTCACCCTGTGCCTGTTGAAGGTACCACCCGTGAGCTAGGAGGTAGGAGAGGCCTGAACGACGTCCGAATCGATCTGGGAGGCCAGTAGGTCTACGAAAGCCCGTACTTTCGTCGCGAGGTGACGTCTACTTGGATATGCAACGTACATTGGCAGCGTGCCGACGCTCCACTTGGGAAACAACCGTACGAGTCTACCGGCAGCCAAGTCCTCATGTGCCAGCATCGGGGGCAGGAACCCGATAACCATCCCACCAAGAGTTACCTGTCGTACCAACTCGATGCTATTCCCGACGCAGCGACTCGGCAAATCAACAACGAGTTTTTCGCTCCCATTGTCGAAGGGCAGCGTTACGAGGTCTTGGCTGTGTCCGTAGATCATGTTTGAATGCTGGGATAGCTCGCTTGGGTGGGAGGGCGTCCCGTTTTTCGCCAAGTACTCGGGACTTGCAAATATCCAACCCTCCATGTGGGCCAGTTTGCGAACCACCAATGAGGAGTCAGGCATATTGCCGATTCGGATAGCCAGATCAATGTGCTCATCAATGAGATCGATGTTGCGTTCACTTACCACCACCTGAACTGACATATCGGGGTTCTGATCCAGATAGGTAACGAGGACGGGGCCGAGCAGGGTCGCCGCGAAGAGCTGAAAAGTAGAGATTTTCAGCGTTCCTTTGGGGGCTATGGATCGGCTTTGAACCCAGGAGTGGGCGTGTCCAGCAAACTCAACCGCTTGAAGTCCTCTTTCGTAGTAGCCCTCGCCGATCTCGGTGAGCTGAACACTGCGAGTCGTGCGCTGTAACAGTCGGACTCCTAGCTTCTTTTCCAGCTCGCGCACCCAGCGACTCACCGTAGACCGTGGCATGTCCAAGGATCTTGCGGCAGCAGAGAATCCCCCCTGTCGAACAACCTCGACAAAAACTCGTAGTTGATTGAGGTCGATCTCCATTGTCTCTCCAATGAGACAAACTATCCCGTATATGGGCATTGTCGAGCCCCTAGAAGCCCTTATTTATATGACTCACTCAACAAGGGAGTCCATCATGAAAGCAATTAGAATCCACACCTACGGAGACATCAACACCCTAAGATACGAGGATGCACCGTTGCCTGAGCCTGGCCCTGCAGACGTACGAGTCCGCGTTCATGCTACTGCAGTTAATCCGGTGGATTGGAAGATTCGGGCTGGGTACCTAGCGGAAATGATCCCGTACCCGATGCCCCTTACTCTCGGGTGGGACGTCTCCGGAGTAGTGGACCAGGTTGGATCAGATGTTTCAGACATCTCAGTAGGTGATGCAGTCTACAGCCGACCCGATATCTCACGTAACGGCAGCTATGCCGAGTACATGGTTGTACGGGCTTCTGAGGTCGCAGCTAAGCCACAGACCCTGTCCCATAATGAAGCCGCTGGAGTACCTCTCGCGGGGCTTACTGCATGGCAGACACTCTTTGATTTTGCTCAGCTTAAAAAGGGCGAACGAGTCCTGATACACGCTGGCGCGGGTGGCGTGGGTAGCTTCGCGATTCAGTTTGCCAAGTGGGCAGGGGCCCATGTCATCGCTACTGCATCTGCAACCAACGAAGAGTTGGTTCGCGGTCTGGGAGCGGATGAGTTCGTCGATTATCGCTCACAGAAATTTGAAGAGGTCGTCGCGAAAGTGGATGTAGTTTTTGATACCATCGGCGGCGAAACCCAAGCCCGATCCATACCACTTCTGAAGAGTGGAGGCAGACTGTATTCGGTGGTCGCCACCCCTGACGCAGAGGCGCTTGCTTCGGTGGGTGGAACTGGAGGTTTTGTGATGGTGCAGCCCAACAGCAAAGAGCTCGAACAAATCGCACAGCTCATTGATAACGGCACAGTCAGGGTGCTGATCGACTCTGTGTTTCCGTTGTCGGAGACCCGAGCTGCTCACGCTAAGAGCGAGACTGGTCGAGCCAGAGGGAAGATCGTTCTTGAAGTCGTGCCAGAATAGCCTCGCCGAGGCCCTGCCGAAATGAGGGCTATCAACAACCCTTGCGCGTGAGATCTGCCATTTGAACCTCTCTAAACTATTCAAAGTTCACCCTAATGCATCTGGGCTTAAAACGAGCTAACTTTGTTGGACAAAGGGAGTGTCCAAATGCGTCTCGATTCTGTTCTTATTGCCTGTCT
>CAWVYO010000191.1:0-6597 GCA_963934385.1 uncultured bacterium | reverse complement strand
CCGACATTGTAATAGCAGACGAACCTACAGCCAACCTAGACAGCAAGACAGGCGCTGAGGTGCTCGATTTGATGAGAGACCTAAACGAAAAAAATGGCTCTACCTTTATCTTCTCTACGCATGATCACATGGTGCTGGAGCGGGCCTCTAGAATAGTCACGCTACGCGACGGTGTAGTGACTGGTGAGAAGATAAATTGAGCTTTATTGTATCGCTGGCTTTCAAAAACCTGCGGCGAAACCTGCGCCGTACGGTGATTAGCGGAATCGCTGTAATAGCAGGTGTTGCCCTGATGATCCTTGGGAACGGCCTTATTGGGGGTCTAGATGAGGGGGTCATTCGCGGACAGATAGACACCCAAGTAGGCCATGTGAGCCTGTTTCCCCCTGGGCACCCCACGAACGGTCTGGAGAATCCAGTAGATGAGCTTGTTGAGCTCCCTTCAGGGGTGAACGAGCTGTTGGGAGAGCACTCTTTTACGGAGAGGCTCCGTTTTGACACTCGGATTATCCACGGTGTAAACGGCATGAGAGTTACAGGGGTGGGATACAACCCAGAGACTGACGCAGATGTGTTTCTACGTGATGGTTTTGAGATAACTGGCGCCTGGCCAGAGGACTCTGAGCAGACAGGTGTTGTCTTAGGTAAGACTCTGGCATCCCTACTTGAGGTTGAGGTCGGTAGCATGGTTACCATGCAGACACGCACATCTATGGGCTCACAGAATGCCCTCTCTTGGCCTGTAGTTGGGATACTTAATGCCCAAAACCCGCTGCTTGACTCAAGGGCAGCTTTTTTAACTCTAGATCAGGCCATGGAGCTTATCGTCGCACCAGGGCCATCTCAGGTCGCTATTAGACTCGATAGACGCGGGGCAACTGAGGGCTTCTTAGAGGGTATTCAAGGGTCAACAGAGCTCGGTGACTGGCAGGCAGTTTCGTACATTGAGGGCGCAGAGGACATGCTCGCAATAAACAAAATCCGCCGCTCAGCGCTTAAGGTTATGATTTTTGTTCTCATGGCGATAGCCGCCACAGGTATTGCTAACACTGTAATAATGGCTGTCTATGAGCGTATTCGAGAGGTCGGGACATTGGCCGCAATGGGCATGAAACCAAGCCAGATCCGTAGATTGTTCCTGATTGAAGGGGCTGTGATGGGCTTCGCTGCTGCCTTGTTCGGTGCATTTTTGGGGGGCTTAGGGAACTATCGTCTCTCTACTATTGGGTTTTCTATCGGCGACTTACCAGATGCAGGGGCAATCCCTATTTCTACAACAATCTATACGACGTTTGCCTGGGGGCCGATCTGGCTCGGGTTGGCCTTTGGGGTGTTTGTGGCGACAGCTGCGAGCATATGGCCCGCTAGATTCGCCGCGGGGTTAGACCCCGCCGTAGCAGTGAGGGACGACTAATGGGTTGGTTGTTTGGATTAGCTGTAAGGAATGTGACCAGGAATACCCGTAGGTCAATGTTGACCGCGTTGACGGTTTTGTTGGGTACCGCCCTGTTGACGTTGGGGCTGTCGTGGTTGAACGGCGTGATGGGCATGATGCTAGGCGAGGCCGCTGGCGCTGCAGGTGAGGTACGGGTAGTTGAGATCGAGTATGCCGAGCGCGAGTCGACTTTACCTCTTGACGCTAACATCTACGATGTTGCGCCGATCTTGGAATCCATTGAGTCAGTGGCTCCCAGTACAAGCGCGTTTCCCATTATTCGTTCAGGTGCGACTGTCTCTGTTGGTGAGGAGCTAGGAGACACCTTCGCGCTTATAGTTGGCGCTCCTGACGCTTACTACAATGAAATTCTGGGGTTTGAAGAGAAGGTTCGCTTGGGTGCGATGTTCTCAGGTGAGCCCGATGAGGTGCTGATTGGACGCTTGTTGGCTCAAGATCTCGAGGCTGCGATCGGCGATGATCTTGTAATCTTGGGGCAGACTCAGGATGGCTCTCCGTCGCCGTTGATGATGCGGGTTCAAGGGGTGGTGGATACGGGCAACGCGGTGGCTGATCGTCAGGTGTTCATGTCTTTGGAGCGCTCCCAGTGGTTGACCGATATACCTGATGGAGCTCTCGAGATTCTAGTCTACGGTGAGGGTCTGGACGAGGCCGCTAACTTGGCCGACACGTTACGGGCCTCAGGCGAGTTTGATGAGCTCTTGGTACAGGCCTGGAGTGAGCGCGAACTCTATGCCTCAATGATCAATATCGTATCCACAGTGTTTGGCATAATGGCAGTTATTATTGTTTTAATCTCGGCTCTAGGGGTGCTAAACACCATGGTGATGTCCGTTCTGGAGCGCACCGCGGAGATCGGTGTGTTGAGAGCCATGGGAATGAGGCGATTATCTGTCGTGAGCCTTTTTGTAACAGAGGCAGCAGTCATAGGTGTTGTTGGTTCTATCGCAGGGCTTATGCTCGGCTCGATCCCGTCATTTTGGCTAGAAAATAATGGGGTGACGTTCGGTGAGGATGTGGCTGCCCGTATGACGATCCCAATAAGCACAACCATTCATGCAGACCTCACAATTGGAATCGCAGGGCTCGCTCTGATGTTAGGCATACTGATGGCGCTTATCGGCGCCCTTGTTCCATCTATAAAGGCGGCGGCAATTCAGCCTGTTTCTGCCATGAGAAGGAGACGCTAAATGCGCCTGTTTTTGACTCTTATAATATCGCTGTTTTCACTAACCTCAGCGCCAGTACAAGCCCAGACCGCCTCTGAGATCCTCTCAATGGTCGACTCGAACCTAACTTTTGAGACCCGATACTCAAGGGCGACAATGACCGTTGTTAAGCCAAGGCGCACCAAGGTCTATGAGTTTGAGAGTTGGGGTAGGGGTGTCGATACGGCAGCCACTGAGTTCTTGGCTCCCCGCCGCGATGTCGGTACAAAGATGCTAAAAATCGGCGGTGAGCTCTGGATGTACATGCCCTCTATTGAACGAGTGCAGAAGATATCAGGACACATGCTTCGCCAAGGGCTTATGGGCTCGGACCTCTCTTATGAGGACATGCTGGAGTTTTCTAGCTGGCAAGAGGCTTATACAGCAGAGGTCACAGGCACAGAGGCTTGCGGTACAGGTACTTGCTGGGTCTTAGACATGCAGGCGAGAGTTGATGATGTAAGCTATCCTCGGCGAAAGATTTGGGTAGACCAGGCTAATCATATTCCTGTGCGCCAAGAGCTATACGCCCTCTCCGGTATGCTCTTGAAGGTCTGGCTTATGGAGGAGGTAGGGCTGTTTGGCGATCGCTATTATCCGCGTCGCATGATTGTGGAAGATGCAGTTCAAGAGGGGACATCGACGACGCTAGAGTTTTCAGATCTACAATTCGGCGAAGAGGTTGACCAGCGAGTCTTTGAGCGAAGGTGGCTTGAGAGGTAGGCTTGCAATAGGAACTCTTTTCAACTAACCTTGCTCCATTCTATGCTTTGAGAATGACGTGTAGATTTGGAGCCAACAATGATGAAATTGCCTCTGTTAGTTAGCGTATCCCTGTTCCTATTAGTCGGGTGTCGCAATGAAAAGACCGAAGACACAGTCGATACTGGAACTATAACAGTAGATATTATCGATCTAGACGGCGATGGGTTTGAGGCGAATGAGGATTGTGACGACCTAGATCCGGCAGTCTTTCCTGGCGCTGATGAATACTGCGATGAAATTGACAACGACTGTGACACTGAGGTTGATGAAGACGACGCTTTGGATGTCTCGGTCTGGTATCAGGATTCAGATGAGGACGGATATGGTAGCCAGTTTGTAAGCTATTCTTCTTGCTATGAGCCAGAGGGGTATGTCGCCGATAATACCGACTGCAATGACTCTAGTTCCGCCACATATCCAGGAGCGGACGAGTACTGTGACGGCGTAGACACGGACTGCGACAACACCGTTGACGAGGACGACGCCCTAGATGTCTTAACTTTGTACGCCGACAGCGACCTAGATGGCTATGGAGATCAGTCTGTATCTAACGAGACCTGCTACATCTCCGGCGGTTGGGTGTCAGACTCGAGTGACTGCGACGACTCCAGCTCATCCACCTACCCAGGCGCCGATGAGTACTGCGACGGCGTAGACACGGACTGCGACAACATCTTCGACGAGGACGATGCCCTAGATGTATCAACTTGGTACGCCGACAGCGACCTAGATGGCTATGGAGATCAGTCTGTATCTAACGAGACCTGCTACATCTCCGGCGGTTGGGTGTCAGACTCGAGTGACTGCGACGACTCCAGCTCATCCACCTACCCAGGCGCCGATGAGTACTGCGACGGCGTAGACACGGACTGCGACAACACTTTCGACGAGGACGATGCCCTAGATGTATCAACTTGGTACGCCGACAGCGACTTGGATGGCTATGGAGATCCTTTGATTACATACGATACCTGCTACATTAGCGCTGGCTGGGTCGCTAACGCCGATGACTGTGACGACACCTCTGCTTCTGACATCGATAACGATGGGTTGCAGGATTGTGAGGATGACGACATCGACGGCGACTCTCTTCGGAACAGTTGGGACGCAGCACCAAACGATTCAACGGTTGTACGTGGTCCAAATCAAGGGCTCGGAGGTGACGGTGCGCTCACGATTTCCACAACCGTAACTTGGAGCGACTGGGCCGAATTGTTGGGTGGTGCCACCACAGGCGATAGCTCCCTCTCTGTTGACGACAGCTCTCCTTTCGCTGTAGGCGACGAGGTGGTGGTGGTCTCTCAGCAGGGAAGTGACGCAGGGGAGTATACTACCTGTTTTATTACAGGGATTGCGGGGACTACTCTCAGCATTGAGCCTGTGTTGCAGGGAAGCTTCTCCAGCTCCAGTACTGTCCGTGTACAGAGGATCCCCCATTTCACTGATTTTGAGATCACAACTAGCGGCGTTTTGCTGGCGACGACTTGGTCAAACAGTGGAACAGGTCTCATTTTCTTACGGGCAACTGGTGACGTATCTATCTCTGGTGACATAGACACCTCTGCTAGTGGCTTTACGGGAGGCGCCGGGGTTTATGGCAACTCTTACGACCCTTACCAAGGTGAGTCTTGGGGCGGACCTGGCAGCGCTGGTGACACCACAGCCAATAACGGTGGTGGAGGTGCTTATCCTCGCCGAGGGGATAACGCCGACTCAGGTGGTGGCGGTGGGTTCGGAACAGTGGGTAGTTCAGGCACCTCGTACTCAGGCACTTCAGTGACTAGTGGAGGTACGGCATACGGCACAGCTTCTCTAGCTGAATTGCACCTCGGCTCTGGTGGTGGTGGTGGCTCACCAGATACTGAGAGTGATGGAAGTCACACGGACAACTATTCGGGTGATGGAGGTCCCGGAGGAGGTGCTGTGCTCATCTTTTCGGGCGGTACAATAGAGGTGTCTGGTCTGGTAGCAGCAGACGGAGAAGATGGTGATGATGCCTACAGTCCTTCACACTCAGCAGGAGAAGATGGTGCTGGGGGCGCAGGTTCAGGTGGTCTGGTCTATCTTGCCTCTCCATACATCACAATTACAGGTTCTGTTTCGGCGTTAGGTGGCACAGGAGGCGACTCGTCGTCGTACAATATTTCAACGCCGTATGGTGGTGCGTTAGGTGGTGATGGTGGTGATGGGCGTGTCAGGCTGGACGGCAGCGTAACGGGGTCCTCTACCCCAGCCGCGGGGTATACTGATTTGTGGTCTGAGTAAGCTAGCCTGTAATGTTTCGTGAATATCATATGATGGGTTGCAAAACTCGTTCAAATGTCAGAGAATCGGTTGTGATAGACACCTGAGACTAGGGCGATGATCGTGGAGCAAAAACTGGAATATAGAGCCCAGAAACAGTGGCTTATAGGCATTAGCGCCAGCATAGGGATGGTAGTTAGCCTTTTCTTGCCGTGGTTTGCCGACTCAAGCGCTGGCATGATCGCTACAAGCGGTAACCTACAGGTAGGAATTAACCTGCCTGCGGGCCAGTTGGCTATAGTTGCCGCGGTTGTTTCAACCACTGGTTGGCTGCTGTGTCGACGGTGGATCGCGGGGCTTGGAACCGTATTGGCCATCGCCTGTGTCGGAACACAGCTAAATCAGTTCTTCACAGCCCCTCCTCCAGGGACGTCTGCCGCATGGGGAATAGTCATCTTTACGGTGATGTGTTTAGTAGCTTTGGGTGCATGTTTAACAGTGGGTAAAGGGCTTGCTAGTTCGGGTGCAAGAGGCGGAATTAGAGCGCAACTAGATCGACACCTAAACCCAGACGACGACGGGCCAAAGCGTGTAGACACCTTCATCATTACCCTAATAGCGTTCAATGTCTTATCGGTAATGATTCAGACTGAAGAGGCTATCAATATAAAGTACCAGACGTTCTTTCAGATAAACGAGGCCTTTTCTACATTTGTTTTTTCAGTAGAGTATGTATTGAGAGTCTGGACCTCGGATCTCAAAGAACGCTTTAGAGGGGGGCTATGGGGGCGCCTTAAATATGTCAGAAGCGGCATGTCTCTCGTGGATTTTGTAGCAATCGTACCGTTCTTCCTACAGTTCATTCAGATGGATCTGAGAATCGCACGTGCAATCAGGCTAATGCGTCTATTGAGAATCTTGAAG
>CAWVYO010000190.1:0-6711 GCA_963934385.1 uncultured bacterium | reverse complement strand
AACCGCCATGTGGATTGAACGTCTCAACAGCCTAGAAGGGGTCACTGCGGTGGAAATGCAGGGAAACATCTCTGGACGAGCCAAGTCCCTCCTGCAATTGGGAATCAGTCAATTACCCAAAGATCGTAATGAAGAAAAGCCTATCACAACGATGATTTTAGGAATTCCAAATGTTGGTAAATCTACTATTATCAACACACTCGCTGGGCGAAAAATAGCTAAGACGGGCAACATTCCCGCGGTGACAAAGCAACAACAACGCATCTACATTGAACAGAACTTTATCTTACTGGACACCCCTGGGTTCCTATGGCCAAGACTCACCCCGCACTCCTGTGGGTTCAAACTAGCAGTCTCCGGCGCTATCAAAGACGCTGTGACCGAGTTCGAAGATCTCGCTTTTTGGGCGGTGAGGTATCTCGCAGACAACTACCCAAATGAGCTCATGGGTCGTTACAACCTAGAAAGTCTTCCTGATACCGAAATGGAGATCCTGGAGGCGATCGCTGGTAACCGGGGCTGCCTGGGGCGCGGTGGGGTGGTTAACCTCAACAAAGTCTGTCAGGTCGTAGTCCTTGACTATAGACAAGCCAAGATGGGGCGCTTGTCTCTTGAAACCCCAGCGCAGGTCGACTACGAGCTCGCTCACGCTCCACCAGATGAGACCGCAAAAGAGAAGCGAAAACGCATCAAACTGGAACGCCGCTAGAAACTAGGCGCTAAGCGCTAAGCGCTAGAATATAGTTTCCTAGAGCGCATATCAGGGCTACCCCGTACATAGCGGAACGCCATCTAGGTTGGTCGCAGACATAAAACCAAACATAGGCAATTCTAGCCAACACCCAAACGGTACAGTAGGCATCAAACAACCCGCTGCTCACCTGCATGTGCAAGGCTAGCAACACCCCCACCGCAAAGAGAGGGAACGCCTCAAACGAGTTGTTATGGGCCGCTAGCGCTCTGCGCCCCATACCCTCCAGTGTGAGTTGCTGATCACGAGGATTGGCGTTGTCGTATCCCTTTCCCGCACGATTAATGGCTATGGACATCGGTACCTTCGGAATAAATGGTACCAGCCCTGCGAAAAGAAGAGAGAGAGCGGGAATGTTCATTGTACTAATCCTCTGTGAACGTCTTCAAAAAAAGAGACCGCGATCTATGTTTTAATACCTATATCACGTACAGTAACCACAGCTTTGCCGCACCACTAGGAGGCTAATTAATGAGCGCAGATCTAGCAGCAAAATTACGGACAGAGGTCTCAAAAGTAGGCTGGGCTCCGCTGGTAAAACACCATAAACGAGAGGCCTTGTGGCTAATTAACGAGACCGTATCAATAGTGGACGTAGGAGTTGCCCTAGCAGAAAACGACTCAAAGTCTATCTCGGATTGGCTAAAGAGAGGTCTAATGAGAAAGCCAGAAGATATTGAGGTGGAGGCTTGGGAGGCAGCACCTCTATCACAACATTTTGAGTTCCTAATACTTCAGCCATTCGTGATAGCAGCTGAAATAGAAGGGCCTGAGCCGGTATCCGAGCCCGACGACTCCCACGTAAACTAATTAGATAGCCAATGGCTCGGGGTGGGGATCGATAACAGTTTGCTTGGTAGACCGTCGCCAACAACAACACCGTCGTCTAGAAGTAAGACATGGTCGACCACGGCCAACATCTCAGCCGGATCATGACTAACGTAGACCATCGGTAGCTCAAATTGCTTTAGCACATCTAGCAGAAAACTAAACACTGTTGCCCTACGAGGTAGATCAACACCACTAAGTGGTTCGTCTAAGATTAGAATATCTGGCTCACTCGCGAGCGCCCTAGCCAGCGAGACGCGCTGTATCTCTCCACCGGAGAGTCCTTTTACAGACCTCCCTAAAAGACCTTTCAGCCCCAGTACATCTATCGCTCGATCGCGAACAACACCTCGCTTACCGGAATAATCAATGTTCTCCTCTACCGAGAGGTGAGGAAAAAGGGCCCCCTCTTGAGGGACCCAGCCAACTCTTAGTTCGGTTACCGACCTATCATCTACCATTATCTGACCGTGGAAGGACTGAACTCCGGCGAATCTCTCTACCAAGGTGCTCTTTCCTGACCCACTGGGTCCGAAAAGTCCGAGAACCCGACCTTTGCATCTAACATCTACGGAAAGCTTGAAGTCCCCTAGCTCCGCTTTGACATCTATTCTCCAGTCATTCATCTGGAGCTCCCACGCTTCATTGCGAGCTCGCTAATGAGCACTGCGGCAAACCCAACCACTAAGGAGAGATAAGCTAGCATAATCGCTCCAGAGTCGTCTCCAGAGTTTAATCTACGCATCAAACCTGTGGCTAAGGTCTCTGTATGACCTGGTATTACGCCAGCTATCACTGATGTCGCCCCATACTCAGATATTCCTCGAGCAAACGATAGTAAAACCCCTACTGTGACACCAGCCTTCGCCAATGGTAGCTCCACTCGCCAAAATGTCATCCATGCACTTTGCCCAAGACTACGACTAACCTGAGAAAGACGTAGAGGAACGGCAGTAAAACCCTCTTGTACATGTCGCAACATTAGAGGAAAGGAGACGACAGCTGCGGCGATTATGGCGGCGTTACGAGAGAACAGCAATCCGCTAAAAGTACCTCCAAGAGGTCCGTCTGGCGCGAGCGCTAAGAGCAACATCAGACCAACCGCGACTGGGGGCAGAAACATAGGCAAAACTAATAGACTCTGAACTACCGCCTTTCCTCGAAATTCCGCTCGAGCCAAAATACGCCCAAACAGCAAGGCAAACGGTAGCTGCACGACCACAGAAACAACCCCAATAAAAAGAGTTCTAAACAGTAGCTCTAAATGCAACGGATCCAAACCTGCTCCAATGTGAATTACTCTCCCTCTAAAAGCACCGTAAACCCTGCGCTAACAAAATGATCCAGATGCTCGCCTATGAAATCGCCAAACTCCGCCCCGTGCTGACTTCCCGCTGCTGATGCATAGCCATATTCGGCGCCACCTGTGCCTGGTTCCCACTGGGACAGGGTTGAAAAACCTTCCCTGTTTACCAGATCAGTGGCGTATACAAATCCAGCATTGACAGCACCACCATCGACTGCAGCTAAAACAGCCCTAACATTTGGGAACTCAACTAGATTTATCTGGGTGACGTCCAACCCCTCAATTGAGTTTAGCCAGATTCTAGCACAATCCCCCGCGGGAACCCCTAGTCCACCAATTGCTATGGGACCTCCATTTATCATAAACGACGAAATCGAAAAGTTGTCTGAACCAACTTCAATGTCTAGTGACTTCTGGGCGACCAAATTGAGAGAATTCCCAAGCCTGAATGGAGAAAACTGGCTCAGCCTGCCGCGCTCTATCAGGGGCTCCATAGCCTCGCGAGACGCCAAAAACATAGCGTTAAAAAGCCCTGCATGACGTTGTTGCGCTATCAACTCCCCAGAGCCCCCGTAGATTATTTCCAGATCAATATTTTCACCCAATGCCCTTTTTATCTCGACAAACTGTTCTTGAAGTGGCGGTATTACGTCAGATAATGAAGCTGCCACAGCTATTCTAGTGGTCTCATCTTCAAGACTACATCCCAGATTAGCAATAAAGAACACAACCCCAAAAGATACTAACTTAGTCGATAATGGCAATTAAACTCCAAAAAACAAAATCAAAAACGCACCGCATATATATTTCGCCGGAGCGAATTAGTAGCAACTCAGCATGACGATTAAAAAATAATATGAAATATTTTCATTACCATAGGTATTATCAGCACGTAATTTATAACCGATGAGCTTATGCACAGGCTCATCTTACCTCAACCTTTGGAGTCACCTTGAAAACCATCTCGATATTGGCCATTAGCCTGCTTTCTACTACAGCTACTGCACAGGACTGGTCAGCTACACCGACCTACACAACCTTAAATCTCGATGCTGGTTTTAATCCAGACCCCACATCGGTTTCCCTCAGGGCTGGTGGTTCAGACCAAGTTACCCAGTCGGGATGCCGAGGTTACATTCACAATGCCGCCCCTGATGTAGACCTCAACTACGACGCAGGTAGCCTGCCATTGGTAATCTACACAGAGTCAGATGCCGACACGACTCTGCTAATCAACACACCTAGTGGTAACTGGATTTGTGACGATGACAGCGGCAGAGGCACTGATGCAGCTATTCAAATGTCCTCTCCTGAGTCTGGTAACTACAATATCTGGGTTGGTAACTACAACGGGACCGACACCCCGGCAGCGACACTTCACATCAGTGAGCTTCCAGGTCAAGCGGGTCTTGATGGCGGTAGCAGTAGTGGTGGCGGAGGTGGAGGAAATTCTCCAAACCTCTCTGGAAGCCCAACCTATACAACTTGGAATTTGAGCGCCGGATTCAACCCAGATCCAACTGAGCACTCAATCAGAGCGGGAGGTAGTGATCAAGTCACCATCTCTGGCTGCGCTGGCTACATTCACAATGCCGCCCCTGATATTCGTCTAAACTACTCTAGTGGCTCTCTGCCTCTACACATCTACGCGCGTTCAGACGCCGACACAACGTTGGTAATAAACAGACCGGATGGCTCTTGGATATGTGACGATGACACAAACAACCGAGATCCAGCTGTCTCAATGAGAAGTCCACAGTCAGGTCAATACGACATCTGGGTAGGTAACTACAACGGAACGGACACACCAGAAGCTACAATTTACGTAACCGAGTTGGATATCAACTGGAGTGGAAAATAGACTTTGCGGCAACAAGTAACCCTTCTGGTCTTGATCTCTTCGCTCACCGGGTGTGCCTCTCGTCACACCGGTGAAGCGCTAGAGACCCCCACACCTCCACTGGGTGTCGATTCACCAACTCACTTTGAGGAACTCGAACCGGACATTTCAACGGAGCCATACTACAAGACCCTCACCCTCGTGGCGGGATTCGATGAAGATCCTATGGCTGTTGAACTTCAAGCTGGAGGAAACAACCCGGTCTCTATAGAGGGTTGTAATGGCTATATCAACGCCAGTAATCCCGACGTTGATCTCAACTACGAAGCCGGTGAATATCCATTGGTTATCTACGTGAACGCCGACTACGACACTACCCTCTTGGTAAACCAGCCAGATGGTAGCTGGATTTGTGATGATGACGCTGGATTGGGTTCAAATCCAGCGATTCTTTTAGAGTCACCTCAAGCTGGGCTCTACGATATTTGGGTGGGAACATACGACGGTCAAGAGACTCCTGAGGCGGTACTTTACATCAGCGAAGTTATCGAAAACGCGAACGCTGAGCTCACTGATGGAGAAGTGATAATGCCTGGTCCAGGAGCTAGCGGACCAGACTATACAGCAGACCCAACATACGGCACAGTTGATATCCAGTCTGGGTTTGACCCCGATCCTAACTCAAACGAGTTGATCGCTGGAGGAGATGATCCAGTCACTATTTCAGGGTGCAATGGATTCATATTGGCATCGGCACCCGACCTTAGGGTGAACTACGAAAGTAGCGAGTTGCCAGTTTCGTTTTACGTCACATCTGACGTAGATACTACACTGGTAATAAGTCTCCCAGACGGTGAGTGGGCTTGTGACGATGATACCAACGAACGAGATCCTGCCGTGACCCTACAGTCACCAGAAAGTGGGCAGTACGACATTTGGGTAGGTACATACAATCAAGGAGAAAACAGCGAGGCCTTGCTCCATATCACTGAGTACTCAGAGATCCCCTGGGGTGGAACTTCAGGGAAATAGTAAACAATTCAATCAAGCAATCAAGCAATCAAGCAATCAAGCAATCAAAGGATGATAAAATGAAAACCATAGCATTACTTTCAATAGCACTATTTTCAACGACAGCTGCAGCTCAGAACCTCTCTGCATCGCCAACTTACACCACCTGGAACCTTACTTCGGGCTTCACACCCGATCCTGTGAGCGTGAGTATTGCAGCTGGTGGAAACGACCGTGTAACCATCTCTGGTTGCGCTGGGTACATTATGAACTCAGCACCTGACGCCAGGCTCAACTTTACATCTGGAGCTCTGCCTCTATCAATTTACGTAAACTCAGGCGCCGATACCACTCTTGTAGTAAACAAGCCTGACGGTAGCTGGATATGCGATGACGACTCTGGCTCGGGAACAAACCCAGTAATTACAATGTCATCCCCCATCTCTGGACAATACGACATCTGGGTAGGAAACTACGACGGAACCGACACACCTGCAGCTACCCTTATGGTTACTGAGCTAACTCCAAGCTGGTAGTGTAGACTCCCCTTGTCGCTAAACAGACAAAGCTTGGCCACTGTGTTCCCATTTATGAGCACAGTGGCCTTTTCTAATTTTGCCGCTGCTGTAAATTAGCTGGCAAACGGGCTCAGATAGACTGGATACTTAGGCTATAACGCTACTTGTTGAACGTCCGCGAGAACTGCAAGCTGCCGTCGATAGAGTAAAACTCTCCAGTCAGCTGGTTATCTCGTATTTCAACCCACAAGAATCCAGGAGTGGTGTCATCCTCAAAGAATGTTGGGGTGCCTCGACCCTGTAAGTCAGTGGTCTTAGCGGCTGCACCTGTGACGATAAACTCAGTGCCGCAAGTTGGTTCAAGCCATTGACGATTATGGTCATGTCCACAAATATAGACATCGACCTCACCGCACAATGACGACCGCATCACCTCCTCGACGTACCCACCAGTCAC
>CAWVYO010000189.1:0-6798 GCA_963934385.1 uncultured bacterium | reverse complement strand
CAGCGTTGAGTAACTAGACTAGAGTAACTTTCTCAAAGCCTCTTGAACTAACCTGTTGCCGTCACCCTTTGATGTCTGGGTACGCGCAACTGTCGTCGTGACCCCACCACCTCTTCCTCCACTAAGAATCTCACGAGGAAAGAGTTTAGCGTGCTTCTCAGAAAGTTTTTGAACCACTGAGTGAGGTAGAGGCTTGGTGCCACCAAGCTGGGTTGCCGCCAAGGCTATCTTGCACATGTGCTCAACCAACTCCATACGCAATAGACATGTGTCCAAGTCTGGTCCAACAGTAATTACCCCGTGGTTGCCCAACATTACTGCATCAGCCCGCTCAAGCGCCGAAGCAATCGACGCATCAAGAGCCTTCTCTCCTGGCAGACCAAACGGCACAAGGGGTATTTCGGCGCCAAGTGAGACAATCGGCTCTGCCATAAACGGTTCGCCGAGTGCGCGACCAGCGACTGCAAAAGCAGTAGCGATCGGTGGGTGAGCATGAAGCACAGCCCGAACGTCACCGCGGCTGCGATACGCAGCCATATGCAACTTTATCTCTGAGAAAGAGCCTCGAGAACCCTCAAGGACTTCTCCTGCACCATTTACGACAATAAGCATTGATACCTGCACCGCCGCTTTTGAAACTGCGGTTGGTGTCGCGAGGTATCTCCCCTCCCCCAAGGCCCCAGTTACATTTCCATCGTGGTTAGCCACCCAGCCGTTAGCGTGTAGAGCATGTGAAACTCTCACAACCTCTGGGGCTAGCTGCTCTGCCGATGGATAATCGCTCACTGCAGCGGCCCCTGGATAGACTTTTCGCCAACATTCACCGTGTCAACAACAGCCAAGATAACCGCGTGGTGTGGGTCTGTATCAGAACCCAAAATCTGACGTGCAGTGTTGCCCTCACGGGCTGCCAATATGAGGTCACCCACGCCCGCTGAGACAGAATCGCACGCCAAAAAACTTCTTCCGAGAGCTGTGTGGCAATCAGACTTAACTGGCTGTACAATCAAGACTATTTTCCCCTCAAAACAGGGGTGCTTGATAGTTGAGACAGCGTTCCCTACCACTCTACAGAGGATCATCTGACACCCCCCGCTTTGTCATCACCGTAGTAGTCATCAACAATAGCTACGATACCACAATCAACAGGAGCAAAGGTGTCCGGAAGCGTGAGTGCTGCTTCACGACCTGTTACCCACTCAACGGTATCACCAACACCAGCTTGAAGGTCGTCTGCGGCCACGATTGGACCACCGTCAGGCTCTCCGTTGTGGTCGTGAGGCTGAATAAGCAACAGACGAATACCAGTCAGGCTCTCGTGCTTCACAGTCGCTACCACCGTTCCTATGACCTTCGCTAACTGCATTGTTAACTCCTCTCCTGAACACTAAAGGGGGCTGGTCTAAGAACCATCTCGATAAACTCTTGGTGTGGGTTTGCTATACACTCGGCGTCAACCAAAGCTGCTCCCAGTATTGAACGGGACAGCTCCATGGCAACCTCTACGTCGTGTTGCGCACCGTGCACTACAAATATCAACTTACCGCCCAGTCCCGGCGCAACCCTTAGTCCGCAAAGATCCACACTTGAGTCCTTGAGACACCTATCAACAGCGACTAGACCCGATGAAATACTGGCAGATTCCACAACACCAATAGTGTCGACATCTTCAAGACCACTTCGAGTCGAAAACGCTGGCAAGATCGCTTCGTGAACCATTGGCAGAAGCATTTTGTCGACTACTTTAGCACCAGCGGCATCCATCGCCGCCACAAAGGCCTCTTCGACCTCGGCGACCCCTCCACCAAAGAGGAACAGATACTTTCCTGGCTCGACCCTATTGGCCTCGATAATCTTAATGGGCGAACGCTTAACAGCGGCATCGACGACCTTATAGCCACGCGCTATCGAGGACAGCTCGATCATCGCTAGAGATTCAAGTGAACCCACTAGACGATCCTAAAATAGCCCGCGAGTGTACAGCGGCGAACCCGCGTAAAGTCAACGGCAGTGGTGAGGCCGTGGCCTGTGGGAGAGGCTATAGTAAATGACGTGTAGCCTTCACCGCCATACCCTAAGCCAGCGTAGTTTGGAGCATTCTTAATGAAGATAGAGCAATTAATGACCCGAGCCATTCTGTGCAGGGCATCAATATTCTTAGACCACATTGAGGCGGTATGACCGTATCCGTGCTCTGCTTTTACGGCAAAGTCGATACCCTCGTTTACGTCGCGAACCCTAGTGATACCAAGTACGGGCATTAGCAGCTCGTGCTGGATGAAAGGATGTTCAAACGGTACATCACAGATAATTAATCTGGGATCACCTGAAAACGGTACGTCTATTGCCTTGAGCATCTTCGAGGCGTCTCGACCAACCCATTTCTTATTTACATGTTCACCATCGGGCATCATGATCAGCTTTTCAAGGCGTGTAATTTGATGATTTCGCAACTGGACACAACCGTTTGCTTTCATGGCATCAATGAACCTATCGGCGACTGACTCGACGACAAAGACCTCTTTCTCATCGGTACATATGACGTTGTTATCGAAGCTACACCCTGCAGTTATTCCCTGAGCAGCAGCCTCAATGTCAGCGGTCTCATCAACAACGACAGGCGGGTTGCCAGGACCAGCAGCGATACATATTTTACCCGAGTTCATGGCGGCTCGGACCACCTCGCCACCGCCAGTAACCACGATCATTCTCACACCAGGGAACTTCATCAGCTCGTTAGCGCTCGCGATTGTTGGCGACTCTATACAACAGAGAAGGTTGTTTGGACCACCTACCTCCATGCTCGCTCTATTCACTAGATCCACTGTGTAAGCGGAGGTCTTTTTCGCCAAGGGGTGAGTGTTAAAAACCGCGGCGTTTCCGCCTGCAATCATCCCAATACCATTACAAATAATGGTCTCTGAAGGGTTAGTACATGGAGTGATGGAGCCTATGACACCAAATGGCGCTCGCTCCACAAGAGTCAATCCCGAGTCACCTGTCCAAGCATTTGGCTGGAGGATTTCACAGCCTGGTGTCTTATGGATGACTAGAAGGTTCTTCTTTATCTTGTCCGCAACCCTACCCAGACCAGTCTCTTCGTGAGCCATTGTCGCGAGGGTATTCACGTTTTCAGCGCAACGACTTCGAATGTTAGCGATAATTTCGCGTCGCTTCTCAAGCGGGACAGCCACCAAGATCTGGTGAGCCGTTGTTGCTGCGCCAACAGCCTCTGTTACGGTCTTGAAGACACCGTTAGGAGCAGAGGGAACAGAAGTTGTAGCGGGCATCTCACCTGAGTCAATACGTGACAAAACGCGCTCTACTATGGCTTGAATCTTCTCACGCTCCATAGGTTATGCCTCGCTCTTTGGAAAACTTGGGTGCTTGTTGTACAAAAGATCACCCTCTAGATCTAAGGTGTCTATTATTGCCATAATGACGGCATCGACTGGACGTCCCTGGGTCTCTGTTGTCTGTCGGGCTGATGAACCAGACGCATAGAGAACGATCTCGCCTACTCCAGCGCCCATAGAATCCGCAGCAACAACAAACGACTCTTTACCCTTCAATTTCAGATCTATGTCCTGCACCATATAGAGGCGCAAACCTTCAATCTTTGGGTCTTTTTGGGTGGAGACCACTGTCCCCACAATACGTCCAAGCTTCACGTGTAGCTCCCGTTATAAAAACAGACTGTAGTATCAGTCAGACTCTGTCATGCCTCGAAATTAGACGAGGCATGATAGATTCCACTACTATTTCTTGCCTTTCTTGGCACGACCTAGAGGAAGAATCTCATCTAGGTTGCCGCTTGGGCGCGGGATTACATGTACGCTTACTAGCTCACCGACACGTTGTGCCTGACGGGCTCCAGCTTCAGTAGCAGCCTTTACAGCTGCAACATCGCCACGGACGATAGCTGTGACGTATCCGCCACCTACCTTCTCGTATCCAACCAACTCTACACGGGCAGCCTTAAGCATGGCGTCACTCGCCTCGACCATTCCAACAAATCCACGTGTCTCTATCATTCCGAGTGCATCACCCATGTTCGGACTCCTTTTTTTTATCTATTTAAAGAACTATTATTAATGTGTTTTTAACTATGATTACTGCGAACTAAAATACTGCGAACTAAAATTATACCGAGCGCCCTGGCATAGCCTCGACAGCCGCCACCGCCGCCTCTGCTGCGGCGTCTATCTCCGCCTCGTCACCTGCCATCCACAAGCGGCCAAACGCCCCGTATGGTTGAAGGTTCACTAGGTTTACATTTGCCGCTTTCTCAGCCTCATTGGCTGCCATGACAATGGCAGCCGCTGGTTGAGTCTCAAGTATAAAGAGGCTCTGTCCTGGGATTAGCAACATACCTTGACGGTTACGGTTGATAATCTGAGCTTGGTAGGCCTCAACGGCACGAATGATTGTGTTCGAAACCACCTTGGGTTTGTGAGCCGAAGATTGATCTACCTCTAGAAAATTGCAGATGGCATCACCAGCAGACTGAACCTCACCCTTGTCGTCGTGGTGAACCTCCAGTAGACCAAAAGCACGCTCGACGACCTGTACTGCCGGAATCGCAGCTGTAGCCTTCAGTGCTACATCTGTGACTCGATTGATGATCATGCCTGGGGCCGTTTCAACCCACAGGGAAGCCTGTCCGGCTAAAGGCAAGAAACCCCTAGCGGTAGTACCTGTAAATGCGGCCAATTGCGGTTGCAAAGAATCGAGAAAAACAAAGGCTCTCAGATCAATGGACATAAATTTATTAAACTCCGTAGAGGGATCATGTTTTTCTAAGATGGGCGATGACCTGCGTCAAGTGTTGTGTTTCAACATCTGAAAACCCATTCAACTTATGTTGGATAATCTGAACGGCTTTTCCCGCGTTTTTTAACTAAACGGAGCCAAGCCAAGCTCTGAATCCACCGAACTCCTACCAGCGCTTAGAAAGATATGATATGACTGCTGGTAAGTGACCCAACAAATTTCCATTATTGCCCCGATCTATAATGAGGTCGGTAACCTAAAACGCCTCTGTGACTCAGTAGCTGAGGCGATGGTAGATTTTGACTACGAGCTGATGCTAATCAACGACGGCTCCAACGATGGCTCGACCGAACTCATGAATGACCTAGCAGCCGCAAATAAGCGGGTGAAGGTGATCCATTTTATTCGCAATTACGGGCAGACTGCGGCTCTAAAGGCCGGGTTCAAGCACGCTAGCCATGAGCTAATTGTCACTCTCGACGGCGATATGCAGAATGACCCTTCTGACATCCCGGCAATGGTCAAGAAGCTAGATGAGGGTTGGGATGTCGTCACGGGCTGGCGCAAAAACAGGAAGGACACATTTGTAACGCGGACCTTGCCATCTAAAATCGCCAACAAGCTAATTAGCAAGCTCTCTAACGTACATCTACACGACTACGGATGCACCCTACGGGTCTACAAGGCGGAGTATGTGCGAGACGTACCACTTTACGGCGAGATGCACAGGTTCCTTCCAATCTACGTAACCTGGGCTGGAGCAAAGCTTGTGGAAGTCCCGGTTAAGCACCACCCCCGCATCGAGGGAGAGAGTAAATATGGTCTTAGTCGAATCCCGAAGGTGCTGTTGGATCTGACGACTCTAAAATTCCTCCGGGACTATTATGTGACACCGATCTACTTTTTCGGTGCACTTGGAGTGGTCTCAATCATGTTGGGAGTCGGTGCTGGTCTCTGGTCTCTACTCTGTTTCCAAGCTTGGTCCTCGCCTATAGCCGGCGCAGTTCTAGCCGTAATATGTCCCATGTTTATACTCTTCGGCATTGTTGAAATAACACTAGGTGTCATCGCCGAAGTCATGATCAGGATGCACTACGACATTAGAGACAAAGAGCCTTTCAAGATTCGACTCACTCAAAACATGGGCGATTAGCCTCAAATGTGTGGAATAGCAGGGGCCTTTTTCCTCCAAAAAGAGCGCGCTTTCACGCCAGATGTGAAAGCTATGTTGCGGGCAATGGACCACAGGGGACCAGACTCGACTAATGTCATAGAGATGGCAGACGGAATTCTCGGTGCTAATCGTCTCGCAATAGTAGATGTAGAGGGTGGCGCTAACCCCCACTGGGACGCAACAGAATCTGTGGCCGTGGCACTTAACGGGGAGGTCTACAACAACACTCCGCTACGCATAGAGCTTTTCGGTCGAGAGGTGGAGTTCAAGGGAACCTGCGACACAGAGGTAGTCGCAAATATGTTTGCGAGAAACCCTCACAAGGTGCTCTCCCGCCTTCGGGGAATGTTCGCAATAGCAGCCTGGAATAAAACAGGATGCCTACGATTAGTCAGAGATAGGATCGGTCAGAAGCCCCTGTATTGGACCGTCGTCAAGAACACGTTGCTTTTCGCCTCGGAGCTACAGGGGCTACTTGTTGTCCCTGAAGTAAATAGAGAGATAGACCCTGATGCCCTGTCTGAATACCTACTGTTTGAGTACGTCCCGAGTCCAAGAACAATCTACAAAGGAATTCAAAAGCTAGAGCCCGGTACTGAGCTAATAACTACCCCCCCCAGTGAAACCTCCGACGGCACCTTCCAGCTCCAAAGGTGGTGGAACCCACCAGTCCCGAGCATAGAGATAGACTCAAGACCTTCTTCTACTGTCCAGTCAACCTTATGGGGTGCACTTGACATAGCCGTAAAGCACAGAATGAATTGCGAACTGCCAGTGGCTTGGATGATCTCTGGCGGCTTGGACTCCACAGCAATCGGAGTGTTGGGAGCTCAACGATCTAAAGAACCCTT
>CAWVYO010000188.1:0-6800 GCA_963934385.1 uncultured bacterium | reverse complement strand
TGTAGACTCCTTGCCTAGCATAGACTGTGACCTGGACTGTGTTCAGCCCTACATCAGACACCGCGCGAGCGTAGTGATCCAGGTCAGGTTCGTTTATATGTATACCGCCCACCAAGACAGGTAAGTCCACTGCCACCGCTTGACACGAGACCGCCCAAAAAAGTGAAAAGGCATTTATCACGGCTAAACCCCCACGGAAGAAACCGTATTTATGTAGAGGACATCACCGGTAATCGCACCTGTTTTCATTGCATCTAGACCCCCTGCCAACGCTTTACCTGTGTAGGTTGGCTCTAGGCTTAGACCACTCTCGGCAGCCGTGGCAATAGCAGAAAGCCCTGCCTCAGTAGATAGACCATACCCAGCACCGTAAAAATCATTATCTACTATTAGTCGAGAAATATCTAGAGTCTTGTTTCGGTCTATTAGACTCATTGTTGCCCTTGCCAAACCAATGGTGTTCCGTCGATTTACAAACACACTGCTCACAACCCGCACTCCGTAGACCTTTGATGACAAACCCGCCAACTGAAGCCCGACAAGTAGACCTGCGACTGTGCCTCCTGAGCCCAACGGTACCACAATACATGAAGGCTCTGGCATAACACCAGCCCTAACTTGCTCCCCGATCTCAAGAGCTGCCTCCACCCAACCAAGAGAGCCAACTGGGTTGCTACCACCTGCTCTTATCCAAACTGGGGCCTCACCTGTTTTTCTTCTAATAGATAGCCAAGCCTGGGCGATCCTAAAAGGGACACCCCACTGCCCCCGACAACGCCACAACGTAGCGCCGCTAGCCTCCATCACTGCGGCGTTCTTCTCCACATGAGATGTAAGCGGTTGTGGTGACACAACGGCATGTACATCTAAACCAAACTGGGGCGCGTATTTACAAGTCGCAACCAAGTGGTTGCTACCAGAAGCCCCCATGGTCAAAATAGAGCTGCTACGCTTGGCGGCATCTGCTAGCAGCCACTCCAACTTCCGAACCTTATTGCCACCGTAGATCTCGCCAGACCGATCCTCGCGCTTACACCACATGCGTGCGTTACCGCTGTCCATCGCAGGAAGACGCTGAATCTCGGTAGGCCAGCTCCCTAACTCAGTCCTTAGATATCCCAAATTAGGTGATTTTTGTTCAACAAGAGAGTTCATATCGGACAATCCTCTGGTTTAAACAAACTTAATATAAACGAGCAAAAACGCTCGACTAAACACGACAAGACCTCGCATATAGAACTGTATTACGATAAACGTGAATCTGTGGAAAACACTTTAAAATACACACGTCATTGGCTAGCAAAAGTTAGTCGTAGTTTTGCGCCATCAATCGCGATCTTAGACGAACCCATGGAGAGATCCGTAGGAATAGCCTACCTACTATGCAGGGTTGTAGACACAGTAGAGGACGAACCGTCGCTCACAGATAGCTCAAGAGATCAGCTATTTGAGTTATTTATTCAGTCATTACACTCTACAGAGGCAGCGAAAAAATTCTCCTCTATAGCAGGTGATATTTACGCCAATATAAGTGGGCAAGATGCTCGACTCATGGGCGACACACAGAGACTGTGGGACTTTTTTCATCTTCTGCCGAAATTACAAAAATCGGCAATGGTTCCTCATATAAAAGAGATGGCAGAGGGGATGAGCGGGTTTGATGAGGTGATAAGCGATGAAAAAGAGCTCACTCGATACTGCCATGTTGTGGCTGGTGTAGTGGGTGGGCTCCTGACAGACCTGTACATTCAAAGTGATGGTGCTGTAGAAGCCAAAGTGCTTAGACAAAATTCTGAATCATTTGGTCAGGCACTTCAGTTGGTAAATATAGCCAAAGACATGGCTGAAGACGCAACACGTGGACGCCAATTCCTACCAAAAACGTACTGCCCGCAAATACCCACATCAAAATTGCTTCTTCCGAAATTTAAGGATCAAGTGGTGACAGCTCACTCTAAGCTCTGTGACTTGGCGGCTTCACACCTACAGGCAGCCCTTGAGTACACTCTAGCGATCCCTAAAGATAGCCCTTACCGACGTTTCTGTGCTCTCCCTTTATTGTTAGCTAAAGGTACATTAAGCGCACTTCGTGACAACCCCGACGCTCTAAACCCTGATATTAAAATAAAAATATCAAAAGATGCTGCTATTGAAGTGTTTCAGGCTTGTCTGAATGATGTTTTAGATGACAAGACCCTAAAACTACAGTGGGCGGCGCTATAATACATTTATGCTTACATTCACTCTTATAATAGCCTGCGGACAACCAACCCCTAGTGGTTCATTGGGACCCCCTAACAACCATAACCCCGGCGAAGGTCCACCTAACCATCACCGGGTGATGGAAGCAGTAACAACACCTGCCGGGGAGTACGAGCCTATAGGCACCTTGGCAGAAGACCCTTTGTCAATACTATTAATATCGTGGGACACCGCTCGCACCGACAGATTGGGGAGATACGGCGGACGAGTTCCAACTCCAAACCTAGACTCATTGGCCGCCCAAGGTGGAACCTGGACGCAAGCTATATCTCACTTCCCAGAGACTGCTCTGTCTCACTGGTCTATCCTAACAGGGGTGCAGCCAGAGCTGCACGGCAACATCCCAGGTACAGGCTCTTCGCGATACTCTGGTCCAACACTTGCTGAGATAGCTGGGTCTCACGGTTACGCTACTGGGGCTTTTATTGGGGGAGTCACACTAACAGCTAGTGCATCAGGACTACAGAGAGGGTTTGATCTATACGACGATCAGTGGGACTGGCAACGTACTGATATGAAACGTTCGGGCGACGACGTAGTCGATAATGCGTCAAACTGGATCACCTCTCAAGATGGTGACTACTTTGCATTCGTTCACCTCTTCGATGCCCACCACCCTTACGCTCCCCCTGCTCCTTTTGACACAATGTTCGAAGCCGATGGACCAAGGGCACCAGATGTAGAGGCTCAACTAGCCCTGTACGACGGGGAGCTAGCCTATTTAGACCAACTTTTGGGCAGACTGTTAGCCGTTGTAGATGAAGACACAATCATCGTAGTCACATCAGATCACGGGGAATCATTCGAACACGAATACTTATATAATCACCGTGAGTCACTTTGGGACAACACACTACTAGTCCCACTTATAATCCGTGGTGGCGAGATACCTGCTGCATCCACACACACCCAACAGGTCGCTCTAACTGACATCCTTCCAACTGTTCTCGAAATTGCTGGACTACCAACTGAGAGAAAAATCCAAGGATCGTCACTGACCAATGGACATACGCAAACCCGTGTATTTTCTTCGACTGATCCATGGTTCGGCGAGAGGCAACTCTCTGCCCGAACACAAGCAGCTAAAGGTATCTGGAGAGATGGGCGAGAGCCTTTAGGCTACAATCTTTTAACGGATCCCAATGAGAGTGATAATCTTGGAGAAATCCCAGAATCACTTGTCGGCGCCGATGCACAATACAATGCTGAGATTAGATCTGGTGCCACATTACAAAGGGCCGAACTGCCAAGCCGTCACATCACACCCCAGCGAATAGAGCAATTAGAGGCTCTAGGGTACGTCGGCGAACGGTGACAATTTTGTCAGATAAAACAAAATTAAAAGTAATTGTTGTTTTGTAAATTGAGCGTATTTTACAATAGTTACACTCACTGGCATAAATATTGCTTCTTTATATATTAATTAATAAAGGAAACTATTCATGCGCTCACTCAAGCTTAGATCTATCGTCGCCTTTTCACTTTTAACACTCAATCTCAGTTGTGAAAAATCCGGAGACGACACAGGCGATTCAGGCTACACGGAGCAGCCCAGCGCGTTCCTAAGCGAAGTAGAGACAGAACTAATCAACTTCGGTGGATGTGGAGATGTCTTCATGTACGCATATAGCGATTCAGATGAAATTGGTTTGTTTATAAGTGCCTCGGGGATTGTACAGCAGGCCTTCGACTCGGGCAACGCATCCTCAAACTTCACAGTCGAAGTCGGGTCAGGGGACGATCAAGCCAGGGTCGTATTACAAGCTGGTCAACGCATCACAACCGAGGCTTGTAATGACCTGGTAATTTATGACCAGCGTCCTTCCGTCGATGAAGAGTCGGTAGCAACAGGCGGAACACTGAACTTTCAAATAACACCCAATGGCGATTCTACCGATTGGGGTGAGCTGCCCGCTGGTGCTGAAATAGTACTATCAGATGTTGAATTCACAACAGCTCAGGGCGATACAATAATTATTGACGACTGGGGATTTGACGCGTACGTAGGCTGGTTACCCGGCTAGCCTAATTAAGCACATTCAACGCCTGAATCAGGTCTCGTTTCAAATCATTTATATGTTCAATACCAACAGACATACGTATCATACCGTGGCTGACACCGTACTCTTCTAGCTCTTCTGGAGGAATATCTGAGTGAGTCATTCGCATTGGGTGTTCAACCAAACTCTCAGTGCCACCTAATGACACGGCCAACCGCATTATTTCAAAGCTATCCAGAACTGCAAACGCTGCTTCTTCGCCGCCCTCTACCTCGAACGCAATGAGAGATCCTGGCCCTGTGCATTGATTCTTATAAATCTCAGCTTGTCTGGAACCCTCCTCGAAAAGAGTTGGATAAAAGACCTTTGTAACCTTGGGGTGAGAGTCTAGAATTTCAGCCAAAACAATAGCGTTCTTGGCCTGGCGACGCATGCGAACTGAGACAGTTTCTAGAGAGCGCGTCATCATCCAAGCGGTGAACGGATCCGCCATCGTACCCATTATCGTTCGATATAAAGACACCTGTTCAATAATGTCTGCACGACCAGAGGCTAGTCCTGCGACCAAGTCGGAGTGACCACCAATAAACTTTGTCGCACTGTAAATGATTACGTGGGCTCCTTGATCCGAAGGTCTCTGAAATACTGGACCCAAGAATGTGTTGTCTACAACCACAAGAACCTCTCTATCATCCGTTGATAGATCCTTGGCCACATCCACAACAGCTTTTATGTCAGTCATCATGTTGTTTGGGTTAGCGGGACTCTCGATGTAAAGCATTTTTACAACTGGTCGCCCAGCTTCCGCTTCGAGTGTCTTGGCAATAGCCCTCATTTCATCTTCAGCGCCATCACCAGCCATAACGAACTTAGCGTGTATACCCATGTCAGGAAGAATGTTCTCTAAAAGGTAGTGAGTTCCACCATAAACTGGTCGGACAGAGATAACGACATCACCTGGTCTAAGAATCCCAAACATCGTCGTTGATATTGCAGCCATTCCACTAGCGAACGCCGCGGCTTTATCGGTCTGATCCCAAGCGGCTATTCTCTCTTCAAGAATCTCTAGGTTTGGGTTGTTCAGACGAGAATAAATAAGTCCCATAGACTTACCCTTAGGTAGATCCTTAATCCCGTATGCCGCCTGAAAGAACTCCTTCCCATCTCCAGAATTCTTAAACTGAAATGTACTAGTCAGAAAAACTGGCGGCTTTACTGCGCCTTCTGATCGAGCTGGGTCGTAGCCCAAACCCAATGCCAGAGTCTCTGGATGAAAAGAGCGTCCGGTTTTTTTACTTACCCTATCCATACTCTACTCTCCTCTTATTGCGGCTATTGCCGCAGCTCTATCTTTAGCTCCAAAGACCCCTGAGCCGCTGACCAAACAGTGGGCTCCTGCTTCAACAAACCTGTGCGCGTTTCCGATCTTCACACCGCCATCAACTTGAATTAATGTGTCAAGACCTAGCTTGTCTATCCTAGACCTGAGCCTCTCTATCTTAGGAAAAACACGCTCGATAAGGGACTGACCACCAAACCCGGGGTTTACGCTCATTACCAGTACAAGATCCAACTGCTCTAATACATAGTCGAGAACAGACTCGTGAGTGTGTGGGTTCAGAGCCACGCCTGCCTTGACTCCTAGAGATTGAATAAGCTGGATCGAGCGGTCAAGGTGGTTGCATGCTTCAGCATGTACAGAGATCCAGTCAGCGCCAGCCTTGGCAAAGTCTGGGATGTATCGATCTGGATCCACTATCATTAGGTGGCAATCAATGTCCTGAGTAGTCACTGATTTAGCCGCCTTGGCAATCATGGGACCTATCGTAATATTTGGTACAAACTGGCCATCCATTACATCCACGTGGATCCAATCAGCGCTAGCCACAGAGGCTATCTCTGCTCCAAGTTTTGAGAAATCAGCGCTCAAAATAGACGGTGCGATAAGTGTTTTGCTCATGTAAATAGCTCCCCTATTTGAATTCTGTTGCCATTGCTTATGACTGATCCAGCCATAGCTCTTTTTCCCGCTGTCTGGGCCTCTATAATCTCAAGCGCACCGTCGCCGCATGCAACGATTAAGCGACCCTTTGATGAGATGACCTCACCAGGTGCGCCGACTCCCTCTACCACCAGCGTTTTATGGATTTTAAAAACTGATCCTCGAAAGGTCGCTACTGTCCCTGGCCAAGGTCTTAAGCCACGAACCTGGTTGTGAAGCTCTGGTGCTGCACGAGAGAAGTCCATAATGGAATCATTCCTGGAAAGCATGTCTGCGTGAAGAACCCCATCTTTTGATTGCTTAGTAGCTCTTAGTGCAGGGATTTCATCCAAGACTCGGACCATCATGTTGGCGCTCTGTTTCGACATTCGCTTTCTTAGATCCATGGAGGTGTCACCTGGACCGATCTCGGTTTGTTCAACCATCAGCATGTCGCCTGTATCCAGCCCATCATCCATCTGCATGATTGTCACACCTGTGACAGTGTCACCAGCCACAATTGAGCGTTCAATAGGTGCCGCACCTCTCCAACGGGG
>CAWVYO010000187.1:0-6819 GCA_963934385.1 uncultured bacterium | reverse complement strand
GATCGCTTGATACGCCTCAGATCTTACATTTTCGTTTGTGTCATCGAATGCGTTTTGAAGTGCTAGTCTCGCAGTTGAGGTCCTATGGTGTCCTAAGGCGTGCGCGGCCCATGCTCTAGCTATCTCTGCCTCTGACTCTGAAAGCACCTCGATAAGGGCCTCCTCATCTAGGTTGAGTCTCGCCATTGCGTGCGTGGCAGCCGTTCGTACGTTTTGATCCGCTTCGCTACGCACAGCCGTCGCAATCTCTATAAGAGCGTCAGTTGTGTTGAGGTCTCCAAGTGATCTATAGGCTTGAATCCTTATCTCGGTCGACGATGACTCGAGCCTATTTGTCCACTCTGTTCCAAATGTAGTTGCTGCTAAAATCGCGAACCAGATGGCTTCAGTCAATTTTTCTTACCAGTGTGTTTACTGTATTGAACGTCGTTGTCACCTGGTGTTGCAGGCGAGTTCCTGTGCGCTGATGGTGCTTTAGCAAGTTGTTCCAAATGTTGGTGATCTCCGCTCTTACCTTTGAAAAATCGGCGGCGTCAACTAGCGATTGTAGCTCTGTAATCGCTGGCGGTACCTCTTTGCCATCGTAACAGGTGACAAGGCTATTTACCGTGCCCATAAGCTCCCTGTGAATTGGGCTTATTGGTTCGTCTGCGGATACATTTTGGGGTGTGGGAGCCTTAGGTGCAGCAATAGGTGGTAATGGTTTTTTGGGTCTTGGCGTGGACTCGGGCTCCTCAGTCATCTCTACTGCTACTCGAATTGGTTCCGGTCTTTTTGAGGACTCCTCGGGGGCGCCGCCCCCGTGAAGATTCGTTACGTTTTGCAGAGGTGGTCTCTCTTTAGGCTCGAGTGAAGCGTTCCAAGCGGGTATCTCGTTGTCAGCGTCGCCAGCCTTTTCTTCAGCAACGTCTTTAGGCTCGAGTGAAGCGTTCCAAGCAGGAATCTCGTTGTCATCGTCTTTGACTTCTTTAGGTTCGAGTGAAGCGTTCCACGCAGGAATCTCGTTGTCAGCGTCGTCAGCCTTTTCTTCATCCGCTTCGCTAGGCTCGGGTGAAGCGTTCCACGCAGGAATCTCGTTGTCAGCGTTGTCAGCGTTGTCAGCGTTGTCAGCGTTGTCAGCGTTGTCAGCGTCGTCAGCCTTTTCTTCGGCGACTTCTTGTTCGGGGGGAGCATTCCAAGCAGGTATTTCGCTGTCTTCTTCTTCACTGCTTTCACCGAGAGGTCCCGGTTGCTCTTGTTCAACAGAAACGGGGGTGGGCTCTGGTTCATAGACTTCAACGAGGGCTGGTGGAGCCTCCGTTTCAGCTTCTATTTCAGGCTCAATATCGGGCTCTCTGTTTATGGTTACCGAAACTTGTGTGGTCTCGGCCTCTTCCTCAAATGGATCGTCCAATACCAAAGAGTTGCCAACTCCTCGTTCGCTCAAAAATAATTCGGCGTTCTGTCCAGTAAATTGTGCGAACTCCTTTAGTCTAAATGCACCTCGGATACCGTTAGGCCCCAGCTCGTTTTCGCTTTCTATTACGGCCACCCTGCCTGTTGTCTCAGGATCGACCTGTACATGTGGGGCTATGACTATGTCTACCTGAATCGAGGCGTTGCCTATAGTTATCGAGTCTGTGGATTCTAGGGCCTTGGCTGTAAGAGATCCCGTTCGTATCGTGATTTTCGGAGCTCGGATGTTTTGGACGTCAGTGCTACCTCTGAGTTCAACATTTTCGGTAGCCTCAAGCAGGTTGCCCTCTATTGAACCCTCTATCACCTCTATGCCCGATGCCTTGATTGAACCGAATCGTATTGTGCCATCTAGTACAACGCTGTCAGATGCAGTAATGCTTCCAACAGTAATGTCTCCTGAGATGGACACTGAGCCTCGTTGGCTTTCGATCTGCCCTACCTTCATGCTGCCTTGGATCTGTACTGAGCCCTTAGTGCTTATCACTCGACCAACTGGCTGGATGTGCTCGCCCTGGAGTAAGATGTCGCCAGCGTATTCGATAGACACGCCGTCCCCAGAGAGATCGAACTGCACGCCAGCGGGGATTACTAGTTTTTCGTTTTCTGACACGATTAGTGGCCTCTATTTGTTGCTCTTTAAAATTAGGCATCAAGGGTGAAAGTCTGAGGATTAGCTACCGTCGGTTACGGTTTGTGTCAACGGACTCTTTACCGTTTCACCTGTTTAAGTCCCCGTAGCTAAAGCATACTGGACCGCTAACTCTTGTGTGTGAATTTCAATCGGCCACTCTTTTTTGTCTGTGCGGCGCAGCTTGCCGAGTTCAGATATGTTCCTCATAGCCTCAGATAATGCCCTTGAATCATTGGGTGGCACCAGGGTGGCGCAGGGATCTATCTCTCCGACCCCGCCACCGAGAGTTCCTATGACGTGTAGCCCTGCAGCGACGCCTTCCCTTACTATAAGAGGGCTGTTTTCCTCCCATATAGAAGGAACAACTAATACATGGGCATCAGCGTACACGGACGATCTCTTTTCGTCAGCGAAGGTCCCTTTGTAATCGGCATTAGGTGTAGCATTTACGAGGTTGACTATTTGCTTTTGCCAATTGGGTTGTCCGTCGTATGGCAATACTGGTCCCCATAAAATGAGGCTACAATCGGGCAGTGAGCCCATTGCTTCAAGTAGGATGTGTGGACCTTTAGAGGGTATTAATGAACCCACAAATAGGAATTTGGTTTCCTTGGTGTTGGGCGCTGGGCTCTGCTCAATAGCGGTCAAAAGCGGAAGGTCTTGGACTGTTACAGAATACCCAGCATCCTGAAATCTCTTAGCAAGATGAAGTGATGGTGAGAGAAGGCGGGAAGCACCAGTAAGGGTCTCAACAGCGGCTTCGTCCCGTTCGGCCCACCTGTTGACGAGCTCCTGCGAAGGTGCGCGTTGTTCAAAGAATTTCCTGGCGATCCGCCTAACTCCAAGTAGGTTTGCGACAGCTGCGGCTCTGTGTAGGTTTTGCGAAGCGGCGAGGTGTTCGGAGACACACTGAGGACACCGCTCCTGTGATGGTCCCTCGCACCTCTCCATTTCCCTGTTGAGTAATTGCCCACGCACACACAAGAGGTGGTGATCGTGGAGTGTTATGATGTATGGGATCCCCGCCTGTTTCAGGATTGATGTAATAGTGAGCCCAACGTGGGCTAGGTGGTGGATGTGAACCAAGTCTGGCGCCGTATGGTCTAGAACCTCCTTAAGCCCAGCCTCAAAGAGTGGATTAGACCAGGTGTCTTTGAAGATAGGCTTTTTGTCATGGCTTATTCCCACGCTCCACAAGGGGTAAGGTGCGGAGGATATTTGAGAGGTGTGGCGTGACTTGTGGTCTGGTGCGATAACCGGATCGCCTGTCTGGATGGCTATTGCGTGAACGTAACGCTCGGTGCCTCCGGCTGAGGCGTCAATAAGCGGAGAGCCGTGAACAACGTGTAGTGTCTTCATGGTCGACTCTCCAAAACACTGCGATACAGGTCCTCTATCTCTGACGTGTGCGCCGAAAATGTTGGTGGCGTCTCTGGTGAGTAGTTGGTTTTTGTAATTTGAATAATCGCCTGCTTGAGTGAGGTCAGGTCACCAGCGTCGTATAGAATTCCGTCGACCCCGTCTTTAATTAATTCTGGGATTCCACCAATCCTGGGCGCGATGACCGGGCACCCACCTGCCAGCGCTTCAAGGATTACTAGTGGCGAGTTCTCTGGCCATTTTGAGCCGACAATTAATGCGCGTGCCTCGCGAAGAATTTGAGGTACTTTCTCTGGGGTGATCGCGGGCTCGATGAGATCGTTTGGTATGGACTTGGCGTATTCCGCATCTACAATCGGTCCAACTATTCTAAGGCTAGGCAGCCTCTCTCCATCTGCAACATCCTCCTTTGCGGATAGCCAAGCATTCGCCACAAGACCAGGTCCTTTGTGTGGTGCTATTGAGCCTAGAAATAGAAAGAAGTCTTCGGGTGAGCGCTTCTCGCCAGGCTCCATGTCCACTCCGTGAGGGATGTGTACTACCTCCCCGAGTTTGTGGTGTTCCGCCTCCCTCTTAAGCCACATGGACGGGGAAATAATGACGTCACATCTTCGGAAGGCAGTCGCTGTATTCTCTTGGCGAAGGTTGAAGCTCTCCTCTGAGCATTTTTTGGTGCCACCTTGGCGTGTAAGTGCACGAACACTTGGAGGGAGTTTCCTCCATAAGCCGTGCAGAACCTTGGTCGGCACTACGCTTGAGACCTTTCCTGCGGCGACCCCTAGGGCGTGTTCAATGTCGGTACCACTTCGGAATTCGCTGTAGCATTCAGCGCAGCGGGAGAACTCTGGTCCAGGACAAGCTGCTCCCTGATAAAAAAGAGAACCGCCCCTCGCGCACCACCCCCATGCGTCGTGAAGGGTCGCTACTGTTGGCGCCCGCCAATTCACTCCCGTAGATAAGAAAAGCAGGTGCTGAATATGAATAATATCGGGTTTTATCTCCTCCTCGAGCTGCTCTAAGAGGTCCTCGATAACAGGATCGCGCTCTCCTTGTGCCATGGGGCGCCAAGGTAGATTATTGACAATTCGCGTGACTGTTCCCCACTCATACACCTCTTTTGGCAAAACGCTGCAGTGTTGTTGCCCGGGAGCCCTTGTTGATGCGATGACATGTATCTCCCAGCCACGCTTTGCCATTCCTTTGCATAGGCGGAGGGTGTAGATCTCAGTCCCAGCGCTCTCTCTGGGAGGAAACCCGTGGACGATCTGCATTAACTTTGGCACAAATTCACCTTTGGTTGCCGTCCCCTCGTCATTTCATTGATATGATAAGGTGTTGATACGAACTTATCTTGCAAGACTTATCCCTTAGAATAATTTATCACGGGTTGATTATTAATGACGCCTACTGCTCCAAGAGCTCGGGTCCCAATTCTTGTGGTCGACGACGAAGAGTCGATGCGCCACATGCTCTCACTGATTCTAAAGCGATCTGGCTATGAGGTGATGGTCGCAGAGAACGGCGAGAGGGCATTGAGCCTGCTCGCAGAACGTCCAGATATCGAGCTGGTATTGTGTGATGTGAGGATGCCAGAATTAGATGGCATGGGCTTGTTGGCTAGGATTGCCGATGAGAAACTGGATGTTCACGTGGTGATTATGAGCGCTTTCGGTACGATGGAGCTGGCGATTGAGGCCATGAGGGGTGGCGCCGTTGATTATATTTCAAAGCCATTCAATACCGACGAGATTTTACTGGTTTTAGAACGAGTTCAGAAGAGCCTTAGTCTTGAGAGCGAAAACCAGAGGCTGCGGGGTGCAGTATCCTCTAATGCAGAGAACCCTATCGGCGTGGTGGGGCGCTCCAAGGTCATGAGAGAGTTGGTTTCGAGTTTGAAAGTGCTGGCGCCATCTGCAAATCGGCTGCTAATAACAGGCGAGAGCGGTACGGGTAAGGAGCTGTTTGCCCGGGGTTTTCACAAACTCTCAGGCAGGGAAACGGGTCCGTTTATCGCCATAAATTGTGCGGCAATACCAGAAAACCTACTAGAAAGTGAGCTGTTCGGTCACGAAAAAGGGGCATTCACAGGGGCTCATAAGCGTAGGATCGGTCTTTTTGAACAGGCAGAAGGCGGCACTCTGTTCTTGGACGAGATCGGAGATATGCCATTGGCCTTACAAGCCAAGCTGTTGCGAGTATTGGAGTCTGGAGAAGTTAGAAGGGTCGGTGGAGATCGGGTTACTGTTGTCGATGTTAACGTCGTTGCGGCGACGGCTAAAGATCTCACATTAGCGGTTGAGCGCAGTGAGTTCAGAAATGATCTCATGTACAGACTCAATGTCTTTCAGTTGCACATTCCGCCACTTAGGGAGCGTTTAGAGGACATCCCGTTACTCGTGGGATTTTTGGTCGCAAAAATCTGCGCTACTCACGGAAGATCTGTTCCAGCTTTTTCCTCAGAGGCGACAAAGGTTATGGAGTCGTCTGCATGGCCCGGTAACGTGAGGCAGCTCGAGAACGCAATAGAGAGATCGGTGCTTTTGTCACGGGGTGGAGAGATCGAGCTCTCGGATCTTCCTGGTGGGTTGCTGGAAGTGAGAGCCACCACACCTGTTGAAGATGATGGGGCGCTATCTATTAAGCTGCGAATCCCAGCGTTGGAGCGCGAATTGATAGAAGCGGCCCTTAGGCGTACTGTTGGAAATAAATCGAAAGCGGCCAAGCTGCTAGAGATCTCATATAAGGCTCTCTTGTACAAGATCCGGGACTATGGACTGGAGAGCCTGTGAGAGACTATACGCTAATAGTTTGGTTGACTGCAGTTGTGTTGTTTGCAGGCATGTACAGTGTTGTTGCACCAAGCCGACTAGAGCGAGCGGAAGCGGCTCTACACAACGGAGATCTATATGGGGCGGAGGTGGGGTTTCGGGCTCATTTGTCCTCGGAAGAAGCCTCCGTGGATGCTCTTTATGGTCTGGGTTGGGTCTATCATTTGGAGGGGGATGACTCTAGGGCTAGAGACTATTTTACGAGTTGTGTGAGGGTCGACCCAGAGGACTATCGTGGTCCCAAAGGGCTTGGATCAGTGGCCATGGGGGTGGGTAATATCGCTTTGGCTCGCAGTTATTTTGAGCGCGCCTTGGAGCTCTCTCCAGGCGAACCCTCTGTCGTTAATTCCCTAGCATTAACCCTGTCGAGCCAAGAGCGTTTTGAGGAGGCTATCGAGCTATTGCGCCCATTAGTCCTGTCTTGGCCAGAACGCGGAGAATTTGGGTTGAACCTCGCGGACTCCTTGTCGAGACTGGGAGAGTACGATGAGGCTTTAGAGGTGATAGAGTCTTCGCTCGCAG
>CAWVYO010000186.1:0-6833 GCA_963934385.1 uncultured bacterium | reverse complement strand
AACGCCTCAACACAAACGGCGATATTTTAGACCGAAGTAAAGCGGCAGCCTTTTGGTCGCCCTGCTCCATCGGGCGGGAGATCTCCTCGCGGAACGTGGTGCGCCCCCCCAAGAACCCAGGCATCACAAACTGAAGCTGTGACCAAAGCTCGTCGAGGCTGTTTTCGATAGGGGTACCAGTGAGGGTGAACTTGTTGTCGGCTTTTAGAGCAAAAGCCGCCTGAGCGGTCTGTGACTCTGGATTCTTGATGGCTTGGGCCTCGTCGAGAACCACCGTCCGCCACTCAGTATCGACTATCTTTGGATCGAGCCTGAGGAGAGCATAGGAGGTGATTACCACCTTCGCTTTGAGATCGAGCTTTCGAGACTGACCGTGGTAAACACATACTTTTACCCCATCAGTAAATTTATCGATCTCCGAAGCCCAGTTTCTAACAACAGAGGTGGGAGCCACTACCAAACTGCGCCCCCCTATTCCGACTAGGGCACATAGGGTTTGTATTGTCTTTCCCAAACCCATGTCGTCGGCGAGAATACCGCCCAACCCAGCTTTAGCCAAGAATCGAAGCCACCTGTAGCCTACTAACTGATAGGGGCGAAGCTCAGCTGTGAACGCCTTTGGTAGGGCAGTTTTGGGTAACCCTTTGAAGCCCTTCAAAAGAGGGGCAAGCTTATTGAAGCCAGGAGGTAGAGGGTTGTCCAAGGCCTCTGCTATCTGCCCAACAGCCACCCCTGTATGTTTTGGCAAATGCCCTTCATTATTCGCCTGCGAAAGCAGATCGGCAAACAAATCCGCGTGCTCCCCGTTTAAATCTGCGGGGATTGGAGCCCAGCCGCCGTTTAATAGCGGCACCAAAGGAGCCCCATCGCGCCACGCCTGAAGCGCTACCTCATGGCTTACCTCGCCTTCAAAAAAGGCATCGCCCTTCGAGTCGTACTTAATATCTAGTCTGGCCGCCTTCTCGCGGACATCAAAGGCTCCAACATCTCCTATTATCTCACCCCTAAAACGACTTAGGTGGTCTTTGACGATCTTGGCTCCCTCGAGCCCCTCAAATCGCCATGCCCGTCCCAGTGAGAGCCTTATAGTGCTCGCCGCCTGTTTTATTAGAGTATGCTCGGCTCCAGGATCTCGGATCGGGACAATGTCGCTCTCTTGGATCATGTTTGCACCACGAACGCGCCCACATATTGGATCGCCATAGACGATCTCGACTGTAACCTCCAAGATCCCGCCGCCGCTCTGCACGTTTGCGATTAGGCGTGGAGGCATCTTCACGACGTCAACTGGTAGCTTGTCAGTACAGATCTCAACATCTAGGCGCTTACGTAGTCTTGGCAACAACTCTCCAACCAAGCGGCCCTCTTGCCCGTGAACAAAGGTGATACCCCTAACCAGAGAGCTCCTCTCGTGAAGCGAAAGAGGGCTCTTACCTTTGGGGTGTATCGTGTCACCCGCCAAGACTATGCCTCCCAGATGCTCAGCCTTCTTGCTCGCCTTGTGCAGGGTCACACGGAATCCACCTTCGTAATCGTTCACCCGAACGACTTCTCCAACAGGCTTTCCAGACACCTTTACATACTCATTATCCAGCATCACCTTGGAACCGTCTGCGTACCACTGCTTGAGTATTCTATTCCAACCCGCTGATGGCAGGCGTGTATTACCCAACTGCAGAACCTCCTCGACAACGAGATCCGCTTCAGCCAAATGCACACCAGATATATTGCGAATACCTGTGGTGATCGGGACCAGTCTGTCTCCGCGCAACACAGCTCTGTCCAAACGCACATCACCGCGAAGCCGCTTGAGTGTATAGACCACACTCGCACCAGTGCGCTTCGCCGCCTTTGGAGCAGGGTCACCCTGAGAGCTAACAATAGCTGCAGCTACAACATGAAGACATACATCATGACCACAGTCACAACCCCAATCGTCCTCTCCTGGCCATAAAAATACCTTTAGCGCCACCCCTCCCGGGATCGCTATTGAGAAACTGAGCTCCTCGTCGGTCTTCTTTTCATAGATAACCCTGTCAGTTCTGGCAAGGCTTACACCAGCTGACCACAGGGCTACGCCTGCCTTGGCGCGGACTATATCTTTCATATCGCGAACGTTCATCGGCTAGTGATAACGGACTTTGGGTCAAAGTACGATATATGTATGTGAAGGAATCGAAACTAATGGAGTTGATTTGCGGAACCAGCAAACACACAATACAGAAATAACACTGGTTACACCACCACTTTCGCAACTAAACACCCCCTACCCAGCCACCCCATATCTTTCAAAATATTTAGAGGAGAATGGAGTAAGCACCGAACAGAGAGATCTGGGCTTGGAATTAATGCTCCGACTACTCTCCAAGAATGGACTAGTCGAACTGTTCGACGAGCTAGAAGATCGAACTGAACTACCTGAAGAGGCGTGGTCGGCACTTGCAACAAGGCTCCAGCACGAATCGGTGATCGAATCGGTAGTCTCCTACTTGCAAAACAAGAGCGCCTCAATGGCCAACAGGATCGCTTCCGGAGGCTTTCTGCCTCAGACCCCAAGGGTATCGAACGCCAAACTCGAGAGCTTCGGGCGAATGAGCCAGGCAGATCTAGCGCGCCACTTATGCACCCTTTATATCGAGGATCTAGTAGATCTTGTGGGCGCCACAATCGATAACGGTTTCCAATTCAGCCGTTACCAACACCACCTAGCCACCTCTCCCACACACTTCGACGACATCGAAGCGAGACTGAGTAGAACCACCATTATCGATCGATGGATAGATGAGCTAACTGTCACTATTGAGAGCCCTATTGTGGCAATCACGATTCCGTTCCCTGGCAACCTATACGGTGCCCTAAGAATTGGTCGAGCGCTCAAACAGAGAGGTAAGATTGTATATTTTGGAGGAGGCTACATAAACACTGAGCTTAGGGAGGTCAATGAGCCTCGGCTCTGGCAGTATTGCGATGCACTCACGTTCGACGACGGGGAAGGACCTCTTTTGTCTCTTCTTCAACACAGAGCCGGAGGCACAGACAGTCGACACCGCACCCTCACGATCGAGGGACGACACGACGCAACACACCCCCCCGTAGAACCCGCTAGATCAGCCTACTACGGAAAGTTACCACTAGATCGCTACCTGCAGCTCTTAGATACGCTAAACCCAGCTCACAGGCTCTGGGCCGATGGACGCTGGAACAAGATTACGTTGGCTCACGGATGTTACTGGAAACGCTGTGCCTTTTGCGATGTGACCTTGGACTATGTAGGTAACTACAACGCAGGTAAGGCTGTAGAATTGATAGACGACATGGAGCGCCTAACGAAAGAAACTGGGGAGACTGGATTCCACTTCGTAGACGAGGCAGCCCCTCCGAAGGTCATGATCGCCATGGCAAAAGAGATCATCTCCAGAGGACTTACGGTGACATGGTGGGGTAATATTCGCTTCGAGACCGCATTTACACCCGATGTATGCCGACTATTGGCAGCATCTGGACTCATTGCAGTGACTGGGGGTCTAGAGGTAGCTTCTGACAAGATGCTAAAGAAGATGGATAAAGGGATCACCCTAGCCCAGACAGTACAGGTCACAAAAGCATTCACTGAAGCTGGAATCTCAACACACGCCTACCTAATGTACGGTTTCCCAAACCAGACCGCCGTTGACACCATGAACGCCATGGAGTTCGTGCGTCAGATGTTCCAGAACGGTTTGATAGATAGCGCTTTTTGGCATCGGTTTGTGCTGACTCGACACTCTTTAGTCCATAAGAACCCCGAGAAATTCGGCATAGAGATCCTCCCTAGTGACTCAGGTGTTTTTGCATCAAATGACGTGGCTCACACAGACAATGAACAGCACGATCAGTTCGATGATGGGTTACCGCTGGCGCTGGGCTCTTGGCTTAGAGGGGTCGGGCTTGAACGCGATGTTTCCGAGTGGTTTGAACAAGAGACACCAGCACCTACAATCGACAGGGAATTTGTAGCACAAAAACTTGAGGTCGACTGGACTGAAAAACAGACTGGCACACTAGTTTGGATTGGCAGCGGGGTTCTTCAGGGAGATAGATCAGTTCGTATGTTTGGTTCATTTGGCGAAGTAGAGGTCTACGGAAGCGACGATGAGCTAGAATGGCTACTAGAGGTTGTATCGGCGGCGACACCTGAATCCAACCTCTCGCTCGAAGACGTGATAGAGGCTTTCCCTGACAACTGGGACAGGTGGAGCAGTAAAAACTGGGACTCGTGTCGCTGGGCTGGACTTATAATAATATGAACTTTTCGCAGAACATCTTAAACGCACTAAAACCCCGCGGACCTCGTGAGAGTTTCCGAATGATGCTGACTAAAGGGCTTACCGTAGCCCAGGTGCACGAACGCCTAGATCCCCCAATGGTGCACGAAGATGGCCCTCCAATTGTCGCGCGACGCGCAGCATACGAGGAGATCGCGGTAGCGCTCCGCGAAATGGTAGCTGGTGGCAGCGTGAACAAAAATCGAGTTCACGTTAAAAACGCAGCCCGTGCTGGAATAGACGCAATGATCGACGTTTATCGGTTGAAGTAGTCACGCGACCGATTACGATACCACCCATGATTACAATACTATCTTTGTTAGCCTGTGGATCACCAGCCCCTGTTGAATGCCCAGAATGCCCAGATTGCGACGCGTTAGCAGCGGAAGCAGCGGAACCAACGGCCACAAATCCAACTCTAACCGAGTGGGAGGCCGAGATACTAGCTGGTCCAATTGAAACGGTCAGAGCGGGAATCCAGCCATTTTCTGAAACATCATGGGGAATCTGCCAGGGAATTCAACAGTGCGAAGGCGAAGGCGGCGGTGTCGTAGATGCCGGTACTTTGGAGTCCGGCAACCACGTGATCTTCGCCGAGCTAACCGTACCGGAGTTAGGTGGACAATGGAGCGTCAACTTCCACCTTGAGTGCGTAACAACAGGTAGCACCGGGGTCACTAGTGACTACGGTTACGACCGCTCATTCGACGTGCGCAACGGCGGACCCAACCGCGGATATCGCCTAATGCCCCTCACGAGAATCACTGCACCACATCCAAGTGGAGCTAGGGAGTGTAGCTACACATTGACCCCAGTGTGGCCTAATGGACAAGAGGGAGAACCTTGGGCTGGGAGCTACTCAACTGCTGCCGAATAGCTCCTAAGCGAGCTTCTTTCCTAAGAGTTTAGCGACCACACCAGGGTTACCTTTCCCCTTCGTTGCCTGCATAACCTGTCCAACAAAGAACCCTTTCATACGGGTGTTGCCAGCTCTATATTTGGCTACGTTGTCGCTATTATTTGCCAGCACATCATCGATAATGGCACCCAATATAGACTCATCGGAGATCTGCATTAACCCCCTAGACTCGACCATCTGAACAGGATCTCCACCGCTCTCTACAAGTTCCTCAAAAAGACCCTTCGCGATCTTCCCCGAGATTGAACCGTCTTCAATAAGCTTCACTAATGCCCCAAGGCTGGCACCTGTGAGTTCCACATCCGATAGTTCTCGACCCTTAAGGGCTCCAGCCACCTCATTTGCGACCCATTTAGCCACGGCTCCAGCCGCTTGTGAGACAGAGACTGCCTCTTGAAACAGGCTGTATAGCCCCGAATCAACGGCAATCACCCCAGCAGCTGACTCTTGAACACCGCCTATCGAACAGAGTTCATCGTACCTTACCTTTAGGGTTGAGTCTTGATCAAAGAGATACTGCAATTGCTCCGTTCGGCTCCTTCCTACTACGCCTTGCTTGGGCTTTGGATTCGGCTTTATGTCAGCGCTTTGTTCACTCTTTCGTCCCTTGTTTTCCCACCCACTCTTTAGTGTGACTACGCGATTAAAGACAGGGCTTCCCTCAGTAGAGTCAATTGGGTCGACGAAGAAATACCCGTTCCTCTCAAACTGCAGATGGTCCCCAGGTTTAGCAGTCATCGCGTAAGGCTCGACAATCGCCGTTATGGTTTTCAGCGAGTCGGGATTTATGACCGCCTTGAAGTCGTCCGTAGCCGATGGATTTTCTACACAGAAGAGTCTGTCATAGAGATTCACGGGAACCTGGACACCCTCGCTGGCTGAGACCCAGTGAATCGTCCCCTTTACTTTTCGACCATCGGGAGCGTTTCCACCCTTGGTAGCCTTATCGTAGGTGCACTCCAAACATATAACCTCGCCGTCGGCAGATCTAACCACCCGTTCAGCGCGTATAAAATAAGCATATCTGAGGCGGACTTCTCGCCCGGGAGCGAGCCTGTTGAACCCCTTCTCTGGGGTCTCCATGAAGTCACTACGCTCTATATAGATCTCTTTGGTAAACGGCACCAAACGGTCTCCATCGTTTGGCACGTCGTTCGGCCAAAGGGAGGCAGACAGGCTCTCAACCATATTCTCTGGGTAGTTTGTTATGACCAACTTTAGTGGATCAAGCACTCCCATCACCCGGGGAGCCTTGTGGTTCAAATCATCGCGAATCGAGTACTCAAGCAGACTTACATCAACCATACTGTTGGTTTTGGCGACACCGATCATGTTGGCAAAGTTCCGGATAGAAGCAGGCGTGTAACCTCGCCTCCGTAGACCTGAAATTGTCGGCATACGCGGATCATCCCAGCCGCTAACCAGTCCATCTTGAACGAGCTGTAATAGTTTACGCTTACTCATCACAGTGTAGTTCAAGTTCAGCCTAGCAAACTCAAACTGGTGCGGGCGCTTGTGTCCGAGTTCGACGTTGTCCACAACCCAGTCATATACGTCGCGGTTGTTCTCAAATTCCAAGGTACAAATCGAGTGAGTAATCTTCTCAATAG
>CAWVYO010000185.1:0-6862 GCA_963934385.1 uncultured bacterium | reverse complement strand
CGCTCAAATTCCGAGCCGATAATATCTAAAAGATCGCCCCAGTCCAAGTACGGGTTCTCCGAGCTGCCCTGTGAGGCTGTGCGAGGGTTGTAGTAAGGAATCCAAGCGAAGTCAGGATGGTTTTCATCATCATCCCATTCGCCACCTACCACAACTCCTTCAGAATCTGTCTCAAGGATGTAACGGTAGGTCTTGCCGAATGACTCTGGATCACCGCTATCAACATGCTCCTCGTCTACGCCGTCGGTAGTCAATGTCACGTCCGCGACTACAGAGAAGGTCCTCTGGAAAGGATCAACAGTGATTAGCCCCTCCAAGTCAGACATGGTCGCCGGTCCGATTCCGCTAACATTCTCAAGGTCTGCGACCTCTTGGAACGGTCCATTGGCCTCGCGGTAATCGATAATAGCTAAGCCCTTTACCTCTGCAATACCCGACAGGGTCATCAACTCATCTAGGTCCGCCGTGTTGATGTTCATCGCATCTTCTAGCCCCGCAGGAGTAATCTCTTCTACATCCAGTTCTGCAGACCATACTGGGAAGTTCCACACCTGCTCGGTGGCTGTTGTATCAAACACCATAGGAACACCCATCTCACGGATGTAGTAGGTCACTAACTGATGGAAGGCCTTTGGCGAAAGGTCTGTAACATCGTCCTCTTCGCCGTTGTAGCGAGCGCCGTAGAAGCTACTGCGAGTGGAGTAGTGAGCCTCAGAGAAGAGACCCTTGAGATCCGCTGTGGTGTAGGCAACCTGTTGACCGTTAATATCGCTGTAGATGGTCTCAGTTGGCTCATTTGTAAGTATGGCAGCCGCAGCCCAACCGTTGCAGTGTCCCCACCAGTTTTCACCACCTGGGTTGTATGAGTTTAGAATCTCCCAAGCGGAAAGATAGAAGGGGTTGTGAGACACATCGTCCCTGTAATACAGGTCTAATCCAAGCTTATCCATAGGAGATAAAGCGTCTAGCGTATACTCCCAATCATCTTCAGCATGAGTGATCTTACCATCGGCTACGGTGATCAGTCCGCCATCAAGGTCAGCCAAGATTCCGCCGTAAAACTCGACCAAAAGTTCCACAAGAGCCTTCTGCTCTGTGCGGTACTCTTCGATCTTGGCGTCCTTTTCGTCACCATCCTCCATATCGCGCATCTCTGCCGAGAGTGTGTCCATTTTGTTCTTGTGCTCATCTACTTCTGTACGAATCTCGCCAGAGATAGTACCGCTGTTTTCAGAGCCACCACCATATGAGCCAAATATTAAGTTTCCCTTACGGAGAGGCCACCAGTTACCAGCCCATGGCTCGTACCCGTCACGTACAGAAGCGTCGAAGCCTCCGTTCATAGTCTCATCGTCTAGGGTAAGAATAGCGTCTAAGTCTATTGAAGAACTCAGCGCCGCCCTATAGTCGAAGTCCTCTGCGGGTTCTGGCATGAAGAAGCGCATGTCGACCCTCTTAGCCTCAACCTCTCTAGGATCCATCAGGCGAGTCTCGATGTTGTCGGCTACAGTCCATGTTGGCCACGGAGAACCAAACTCGTAACGACTAGCAATCATACCACCGCCGAGCTCGTCCTCGTAAATAGTGTCTGTGACGCCATTGCTAACCTCTAAAGTCGACACAAGAGAGCCATTCTCAAGCATTGTCTCACCGGTACCCCACTTGGCTCCAAATGGGGCGAGGAGTGCAGGAGCTGCCGTCAACTGAGTCTGAGAAAGATGAGAGTAACTGCGTCCGAGTTCATGCGAACTCCACGCCCTCTCTACTCTCATACCGTCTGCGTCATTCGTGAACGAGACTATGGCAGCAAGACGATCTCGGTCCTCGCGGAACACCAAATATATGACAGGATCTGTCTCGAGCATATCTGGATCATCGTTCAAGCTGATGTCAATGTAGGCCTTTATTACAGTGAGCGAGGCGACCTGCCCCCCAGCAGTAACCGCATAAGAGAACAGCTCATCATGTGACTCGGGTGTAAAGCCAGCCTCCACAACTTGATATGTCCAAATTACCTCTTCTGACCAGTTGGCGCCGAATGTTGGGGTCGTTTCTGCGAACAGGTCTACAGGGTTCTCCTCGTGCATTACGTTTGGAGAAAGATAGAATGCGCCTACGTGAAACACTTCGCCGTGGCTCCATTCAAGACCTATCGGGGCCTCAGTATCTGGACCTCCACAAGCAACAAGGGCCGAAGCCATAAACGATGAAAACAAAATAGAGGCTCTGTACATAATTACTATCTCCCCCCAGAAATCGATGCGTCCTGGCGATTTGGCGCCTTTTTACCTCCTATTTTACCGAATGGCAATAGGTTTTTAATCTCTCGCAGGTAGCCCACCATTCCGTTCTCTTAACAAATACTGGACATTTGGCGGTTGTTTTCGCTTTACGGGATGCTCATCACGACTAGTACAGGAGATATTTCTCACGCTTCTCTAGCCACTCTTCAAGCTCACTTTCCCACCCTTCTAAGAGTTCTCTTGGTGAAATGTGGCTCTCGAGACCGACGCGAGCCTCGGAGTTCCCACATAGCAAGTCTATAGCAATAGGATTTTCAACGAATTCGTATATCTCAGTCCGCCAAGCAAACTCCTTTGGGTTGCACCTGCGGGCCGCCTCGATAACGACTAACCCCAATAAAAAAGCATTTATCGCGTTGCGATCGATAATGTGGATTTCCACCGCACCACAAATTTCTCCCGCATGTTTCTGAAACTGAGGCAAAAAGCTCGCCGCCCTAAAAGCGACCCCCTCCAACCCGTTGTCAGTCGCACCAGCCCTACACATAGCCTCAAATTCAGCGGGATCTAGCCAGGGCGCACCGATCAGGTGAAACGGGCGAGTAGTCCCCCTCCCCTCCGATAGATTTGTCCCCTCAATAAGACACATTCCAGGATAGATTATAGTCGTATCGATAGTTGGCATATTTGGGCTTGGCAAAACCCACGGCAGATCCGTGTCGTCGTACCACATGTAGCGTTCCCAACCCTGACATTTCACAACTTCATAGTCTACATCTATTCCTAACTCTCGCTTGAAATACCACCCGAGTTCGCCCATGGTCATCCCGTGACGCACAGCCAAAGGATAAGCTCCAACAAAGCTCTCAAAGCCCTCTCTAACTACGTTCCCCTCAACAGAAATTCCGTTGATTGGATTTGGACGGTCTAAAACAACCACCTTGGTTCCAACCGCCGCAGCGACCTCCATCATAAAACCCAAGGTCGCCTGATAGGTATAAAATCTGGTGCCGATATCTTGAATATCAAACACTAGTACGTCTAAATCTTCAAGTGTAGATGGGTCTGGATGCAGGGACGCCTCATCGTCACCGTAAAGAGAGACCACAGAAGGGGCTGACTCCTGGACACCAATCATATCTTGGGCGGTAGCTGCCACCCCGTGTTCTGGACCAAACACCCTGGCGATCTTGACCCCAACCTGCGGGAGGATCTCCAAGATGTGACGATAGCTCTTGTCGATAGCCGTTGGGTTACAACAGACTCCAACTTTTGAAGCACCGCGAAGGGACTCCAAAAGAGCCTCAGCACCGCCTGTTGCCAAAACGTCCAGACCACTTAGAACCTTAGATCTCCTCATTAAACCCTCACTTAGCAATTCTTATGGGTAATCTATAGAGAGGTCTAGCGCTCCTCGCCACGCAAACTTTGGGACGCCCTTGAAACATTTTCAGCACAAGAACCCCCAAGAGTTGAACCCACGGGTTATTCGACGTTTAATACTGCCAATCATAAGTGGACGGAGGTTAAGATGGGAAAAAAGGCAAAGGTAGCCTTTGTAAGGACTACACCTGAGACCATAATCGAGGACTATGCTCGCTTAATGGATTTAGCGGAGTACAAAAAGGTACTAAAACCAGACGCAACAACCATCCTTAAAAACAACATCTCTTGGCACATGCTCTATCCGTCTGCCAACACCACCCCATGGCAGATTGAGGGTGTAGTTGAAAAATTGAAGAGCGATAACTTCAACGATCTAGTCGTCGTTGAGAACAGAACGGTTGTTACTAAAGCCAAAAAGGGAGAGAAGCTAAACAACTTCACTCCAGTGCACGAAAAGTACAACCTCCCGATAAAATACAATTTCGACCCGCGAGACATGCGGTGGGTGACCTATGAACCCAAAGGGCCGATGTTGGTGCTAGACAAAATCTTCCCTAATGGGATCAGAATCCCAGACTACTTTTTTGGTAAGAACGTAGTACACCTTCCGACCCTAAAGACTCACATATACACGGACTACACCTGCTCAATGAAGAACGCCTTTGGCGCTCTTTTAGACAAGAGTCGCCACTACTGCCACCCGCAAATTCACGAGACATTAGTAGATCTACTTAGAATTCAAAAAGAAATTCAAGCCAGTACATTTGCCGTAGCCGACGGAACCACATGTGGCTCCGGACCTGGCCCAAGGACAATGACTCCCGTAATAAAGAACGTTCTGCTGGCCTCTGATGATCAGGTAGCGATCGACGCTGTTTGTGCCAAACTCCTTGGCTTTGACCCAATGAATATCAAGTGCATCAGGTTGGCGGCGGAGTCCGAACTTGGGATGGGGCACTTAGACGACATCGAGCTTGTTGGAGATATGGATACAGCCGAACTAAAAAAGACCAACTGGGATTTTGTCGTTGGCGACAACGCGGCGAGCACAGTTGGCGATCTCTTCTGGTTTGGTCCGCTAAAACCGCTGTCAAAGCTCTTTTTCCAGACTCCTCTAGTCAACGGTTTCATCTGGGGTAGCTTCATTTATCACGACTACTACTGGTACCCTACCCAAGGGTGGAAACGAGTTGATTCGTGGCTTAAGAACACCGAGTGGGGACAGAAGTTCCTTGAATATGGTGACCCCTTCGACGGAAAGCCTCAAGATCTCAGAAGCATAATACCAGGTCTATTTGGTCGTTAGGTTTACCGCCTATATGTACAGTTGTGAAAAACCTTGATGAAGGGTAGCCGTTAGAGATCCTGCCCTCAAACGTTTACCGCATACTGAGTAAACTGGAGCTACCTCCTTCAATGACGAGGTCAAAAACAGCTCGTCGAAATGTTCAGAAAGTAGCAACGACCGCTCTTGAACCTGAAGCCCCATACCCAATGCGACCTCGATAATTCTTCGCCTTGTAACACCTGCTAATTGGCGACCGTCTAGGGGCGGTGTAACAATCTGCCCACCTATAACGGCAAAGACATTTGAATTGTTGGCCTCTAGAATCTCACCCCGTGATGAAACCAAAAGGACTTCATCAACTCCTTGGCTGCTGGCGCTATCGGACCAAGCAGATCGAAAACCGTGCTTGGCTATACTGGGAAACTCGGGTTCGTCAGCAACCTCATATGTGCCCACGGTGACTGGACGACCTACCCTGCTAAAGTCCATCGGATAAGACTCTACAAGGCGCGCTCCTCTCTCCCCTAGGGTCACCCGGATGGAACTATCACCAGCTGCGATTTGAGCGATTTCTGCTACTAGGATATTTTTATCCGGCATAATTACAGACAATAGTTCGGCAGATCTAGCCAACCTATCTAAGTGTTCATCCATACAGAAAACAACAGAGCCAGCCGATGAAGTGTAACTCCGCATCGTCTCAAACACGTTCTTGCCTTCCATTATCGCTTCTCTGAACTGATGCACTAACCCGCCATTCAATCCAACTGCGATCGTCAACCGTCCAGTATTTGTGTCATCGAATAGCAAAGTATCAACTCCTAACAAGTGGTTGACGAAAACCCGTGAATTTGACTGCATGTTCTATTTCGAGATTCCAAAACCAAACTCGGATAATATAAATGAACGTAACACCCGCCTCGCTTGTCCTCATTTCTTTCACTGGTTCCCTCATTGGCTGTGGAGCGACCGATCACTCTCCTATCCTAATAGATGTAGAGGCGTACATAGATAACGAGGTGCTAATAGGCGTGGATGACGGATTCGATGGTGCGCGTCTTTTGGAGCTTAGGACTGAATTCGAGTTCGATACACTCGGCACAATAGATGAGATGGGAATAGCTCATATTAGGCTAGATGGTGTCGCCAACGTGCGAAACACTGTCGCCTCTCTAATGCAAGACCACAGGGTTCGGTTTGCGGAGCCTAACTACGTCTACAAAAGTTCTGGAGGAGGTGACCCATACCGCGCCTATCAGTGGAATATGGATCAAGTAAGGGCTGAGGAGGCAAACCGAATAACAGACGGAAGCGGAACGATTGTAGCCGTATTAGACACCGGGGTCTCAAGTGGACCAGACGGCATTGCAAACCTACTTGGCGGGTGGGATTTCTATGAAAATCACTCCGACTCATCAGACAACGACGGTCACGGGACATTTGTAGCGGGAACAATAGCTCAAAACACAGGGAACGGTGAAGGGGTCGCAGGTATGGCTCCAGGCGCGTCTATCCTGCCAGTAAAGGTCATGTCTGACCAAGGCTACGGAAGCAGCGAAGCTATCGCAAACGGGATCGTTTGGTCAGTCCAACAGGGTGCTGACGTTATTAATATGAGCTTGGGCTCCGCCTATCCATCTCAGACGATCCAGGAAGCCTGTGACTGGGCCTACAACAAAGGTGTTGTATTGGTCGCCGCATCAGGAAACGAATTCTCGAGAGAGGTCAACTACCCTGCGGCGTTCGACTCAGTAATAGCTGTGGGAGCAACTAGGCTAGACGGTACTCGTTCCGGCTATTCTAACACCGGCAGAGGGTTGGAACTCGTGGCTCCTGGTGGCGACCTATCTCGCGATCAAGACCAAGATGGATATGCTGACGGAGTGCTGCAGGAGACAATTGAAGACGGTAGGTGGACATACACCTTCTGGGAGGGCACCTCGAT
>CAWVYO010000184.1:0-6900 GCA_963934385.1 uncultured bacterium | reverse complement strand
GCAGAACCGTGAACAGGCTCAAACAGTGCAGCATTTCCAGGATTCAGGTTTCCGGATGCTGCAAGCCCGATTCCCCCTTGAAGTTGAGCCCCAAGATCGGTGACTATATCTCCGAAGAGGTTGTTAGTGACTATGACCTCGAATTGGCTGGGGTTACGAACCATCTCCATTGTCAGAACGTCTACGAATAGGTGGGACGGCTCAATTTTTGGGTATTCCGAGGCAACGATCTTAAAGACCCTCTGCCATAGGTCGTGCCCGTGTCGCATGGCGTTGGATTTGTCGGACATGCACACCTTTGTGAGGCCGTGCTTGTCTGCGTGCTCAAACGCCGCGCGAATAATCCTCTCGACACCCTTTCGTGTGTTCATCTCAGCTTCTATTGCTACTTCGTCTGCTGTTCCTCGCTTGAACTGGCCACCTATACCTGTGTATAGACCCTCGGTGTTTTCCCTAAACACTACAAACTTGAGATCGTCCGGGGTAACATCTTTTAATGGGCAATAGCGGGCATCTAATAGCTTACAAGGTCTGTAGTTCACGTAGAGATCTAGCTTGAACCTTGCCCCTAAAAGGATGTCTGCCGCGTGAATATTCGAGGGGACTCGCGGGTCGCCTAAGGCTCCAAGGTATACAGCGTCAAAGTCGTTACCAAGGCTCTGCATTTCCTCGTCTGTAATCGTGATACCGTCTCTAAGGTATCGTTCTGCACCGTAGTCTAGGTGTACAAAATCAAGGTCTAAACTGTGTTTGTCATCGAGGAACTCAAGCACGCGCTGACCCTCGTTTATCACCTCAATACCAATACCATCACCAGGAATCACCGCGATGCGCGCCATGTGGTCGACCTCTCTTGTTTTGGGCGCCAGGTAAAGCCTGTCGCTTTCTGGGTCTCAACTATCGTAAAAAGCTCTCTAGGTCAATGATTGAGCACACCTTCAGTTCGACGATAGTGTTACATAATTGGAATGCAGGTGTACTTACTAAAACGAGACTCGGTTGTGTATAGTATTCGGGGGCAGGATTCCCTGGAGCGGCTCGTACGCCTGTCGCTCATCTTGCCATTGGAGCGCCTGAAGCGCGACGGTGAGAGTCGGTACCGGGCTGCAAAGAGTTTCCCGGAGTTGAAGCCCCTGTTCGCAATGGACGCTTGGGACACTTGGGATGAGCTAGCCAATGAAGATCCCGATGAAGTATGGAATCAATTGGTGGAGTGCATATCAGCGCCAGAAGTAGTACCCCAAATCGCAGCCGAGAAAATCGAGGCTCAAGAGGTGCCTGTTCAAAGTCAGGGCGCAGTGTCTACGCCGGAATCCACTAAGAAATCAGTAGTATCTGTACCAAAAGAGGCGATAGTTTTTCCGAGTAACAGTGAGGATAAACCAATAGGTGACATCGTGGCAGCCCCAGTCAGTAACGATTGGAGACCACCTTCCACGCTGAGTGAAGGGAGCGGGATAGAGCTCTCTAAACCATTGGTCACTCGTACCGACTCCACACCTAAGTTGGAGGCGACAATCCCCGATGATCAGTTCATTCATCAAGCACTTTCAACTAAAAGCAATAAGCGACCACGAAGATTTTCTGCGCTCTTCATTTTAGTCGCAGCATTAGGTGTAGCTGTATTAATTATTCTGCAATACACGATTCAGAACACTGCTCAGTGGAATTCGATTGCAAGTACTAGGATTACCCGTGTGGACCGTGGTGATGATCTTCACCACTACGGTGGCGAGCTCGTTTACGGGGCTGGCATTGAACAGGTTGAAGAGGATGACTCTGAGGGGGAAGAGCCTGCTTTAGATGACGAGGCGGAGGTGTCATCGGAGGTACAGGAATCACCAGCAGACAATGAGACTCAGATTTTGACTAGAACCCTGAGGTCGCAGATCAGCGGTCCGCCCCGTGAGATGCAAGGAGAGGCTGATGATTTAACGACAGCCCTGATGCTAGACCTTTCTAGGCTAAGGGGGAGGGTAGATAGGATTAGAGCTCCAGTGACCCTCTGGGGTGGTAATCAAGGGAATATACCACTAGAGGCTTCGATCGATATTTGGCTACACAGTTCCGGCGACGTATTGAGAGATGTAGCTATAGTGTCTCTCGCAGCCGGAAGAATTATTCAGTATTACGACACTGTTGTTACCGGGCTATCCCTGACCATAGTTTCTGAGGGAGAGCCTCCGCGGCGAATGGAGCTCTCTGGACCGCGAGCCGCTCAGTTTTACCAGAATGACATCACATTTTCGGAATTTATCGGAGACCTGTGAGCAAAATCCGATTATCGCCCGCAAGACTTATGCTTTCCTGATATAGGGACGAATCCCGAGTATATCGGAAATAATACGGAGAATCTTATGGGTTGTAATGTTAAATTGATCGTAATGTCGATGTCGTTAGCGAGCTTAGGTTGTTCTGATTACGATTTAATAAGAGACAAAGATGATCCCATCGGTGGCGACGACACCGGCTTTTACGATACCGGTGATCCGATCATAATTGATGACCCTGAATGCGAACTCTCCTCGTATCCAGCGTGGGAGTGTGGAATCGCAGACACATGTGAGTTTACAGAGGGTGGATTCAATCCTATTGTTGAGTGGGAAGCCGGAGCCGGAAAATACTCTAGAGCCTTGCCAACAGTAGGCGATCTCGACCGAGACGGTATCCCTGAGATCGTCGCAAATTTCGGTGGTATGTTTGGTGGCGTGGGGACTCTAGTGGCCCTTCATGGTGATGGCAGTGGTGTCTTATGGGAACTCAATGGCGCTGACATAGGGTATGCAAGCGCCTCGGCAATAGGTGACATCGATGGTGATGGCAGTCCTGAGGTCGTGACCGTAAAGGAGTATTCATCACCTATAGACCTTCAGAGTTTCAATCAGGGCGATTACACTGTGGTTGTCTACAACGCACAAGGTGGTCGTGTCTGGGAGTCACAACACTTCATCGAAAATGAGTTTGGTTATGGTGGAGCCCCTATTATCTCAGATATGGACCACGATGGGAGTCCTGAAATCGTCGTAGGTCGTGTCATATTAAATTCGGACGGGACAGTTCGTGGCATTGGGCAATACGGTCGAGGCTCTGCAGTAGGAGTAGGTAAATGCGAAGGTATATGGCTTTGTGAAGGTTCACTCTCAGCCGTCGCAGATCTCGACCTGGATGGTGTTGAAGAGGTCTTGGTGGGCAACGCAGCATACGATATAGACGGAAACGCACTCTGGTATGACAACAGTAACTTTGATGGAATGGTCTCGGTTGCTAACCTGGATTCAGACCCGGAAGGCGAGATGATCGTCGTCTCGTCAAACAACGTTCGAGCTCTGGACACAGATGGATCTGTTATCTGGGGACCGCGCACTATTGAGGGTGCAAATATTGTTTCCCCAGCTGCGATAGGGGATGTAGACAACGACGGTATGCCTGAGATAATAGTGGCAGGCGGCAACCAGATATTATGTCTAAATCACGACAACACCTTGTTGTGGAGCTCGTCTGTAACAGACGAGACCGGCGCTACGGGCGCATCTATATTCGACTTCGAGGGTGACGGTATTCCAGAAGTTGTCTATATCGACGAGGTGGAAATGGTCGCCTTCAACGGGCTCACAGGTGAGGTGAAGTTCTACAACTCCGATCATTCATCTGACACCATGTATGATTACCCAGTGATAGCTGACGTCGATGCAGATGGTCACGCTGAGATAGTAGTAGCCCATGCTGGGTCTAGCTCAGGGCTCTCAGTCTACGGCGACCGAGATAACTCATGGGCACCTGCTCGAGGGGTCTGGAATCAGCACTCATACTCTATCACCAATATACACGATGACCTCTCAGTACCGCGTACCGCTATTCAGAACTTCACCACTTACAACAGCTTCCATGCTGGAATCGATAGGCTGTCAGGGGAAAACTTAATTGATGACCTAGAGGCTGAAATATTAGAGGTATGTTCTGACGATTGTGACAAGGGTGCCTTGATGGTACTCGCTAGAGTCTTGAACAAGTCTGCCCGTGAGATGCCTGCTGGGATACCAGTTACCCTCTACGCCAAGATCAATGGGGTATTTGAACATATGGCTACTCGGTCGACTACTCAGGCAGTTGCTGCTGGTATGAGCGGAGAGGAAATCACCTTTACCATTGACTCAGCCAGGGTGGCTGACGCGACCGAGCTTAGGTTTGTAGCGGATGATCAGGGTACAGGCGGAGGCGTTTTCCCAGAGTGTTCAGAGACTAATAACGACTCAATATACAACGGATCTATCTGCGACTAATCGCTACTACATCCCTTCTCGGGCGGCCTGTTGAAGCGCTTCTATTGAACGAATAATGGCCTCTGCGTGAGGTGCACCTCTGTTGGCTAATCGAATCTTCCGCTGAGGATTGATCAGGTAAACCGTTCTGATAATGATGGTTTTCAAAGGAAACTGTGCTGCAGCGCTGAATTGTCTCGCAACAACTCCACCTCGATCAGTGAGAATCGGGAATTCAAAGCCGTACATCTCTGCGAATTCTTTGTGGGATTGCTCTTCAGCTGGATTAACCGCGAAGACCTCCGCACCTAATTCCTTTAGTTTACCGTAGTGCTTCTGAAAGTCCTGAAGTTGTGCTGTACACCCAGGAGTGTTGTCACCTGGGTAGAACACCATAACTGTCCATTTGTGGTTCTTGTGGCGATACCACTGACCATCCCAAGATTGCAGCGTCCACTCAGGCACTGTCTCACCTTCGCGAAGCATAGCTGGATAGAGCTTGTCTTTAAGGGTGTCCTTAATGGGGGAAGGGAGCTTCCTAATTAAATTTCCAATGGACATGTAACCTCCGACGCCTCAACGCTACCTTTGAATTTGTTCGCCCGCAATGGGGGCACTCACAATTACTTTGATTCGCTATAAGACGAACTACCTATGTGGCCCACTTCAAAAGGTCATTTCCCAATATCGTTTGGCTGTTTTGCAAGGCTAGGATGTCTTTACTACCAGTTAGCAGCATGGCTATTCGGACCTCACGAATAACTCGGAGGAGATATTCTCTCGCCCCCGCTTTGCCGCCTTTTACCCAAGCCTGAAGTACTGGTCGTGCGATCCCTGCACAGCTAGCCCCCAATGCCATGGCTCGAGCAACGTCTAAGCCGTTCTTTATGCCGCCTGTGGCGCAGACTTTTAAGGGGAGGGAAGAGAGTTGTAACAGTGAACCTGCCGTTGGAATACCCCAGTCCCAGAAAGTATCACCAGCGGTGTCGGCGCGCTCTCGAAGAGCCTCTACACCCACCCATGAAGTCCCGCCAGCCCCCGAGCAGTCGGCGAATTGCACTCCTGCCTCAACAAGCCTCTTTCCCACACTGTGAGAGAGCCCACATCCAGTCTCTTTGACAACTACAGGAACACTTAGCGTGGATACTAGGCGTTTGATTGTGTCTAGACCTCCGCGAAAGTCAACGTCACCGTCAAACTGAACCACCTCCATACTAGGGTTGAGGTGTACTACCATTGCGTCGACACCGGTTTTGTCAACAAGCTCCTGAATCCTACCAGTGTCTGCTTCTCTAGCCTGTACAACCCCGATATTTCCTATGATTAGGGCGTCGGGAGCCACGTCTCGAACTTTATACCCCAAAGAATCTTTATCTCTTAACAGAGGTCTCATTGAGCCGAAGCCAAACCCAAGACCAAGCTCATTGGCGATCTGAGCCAAGTCACGATTAATCGCTGCGGCCCGTTCGACGCCCCCAGTCATGGCTGCGATTATGATAGGAGCATTAAGTTGCTTTCCCGCCCAATTTGTACCGAGGCTGATCTCCTCTAGTGAGAGCTCAGGGAGAGCGTTGTGAACGAACTCTACCTGCTCCAGAAGGTTGGTTTTGGATTTGAAAGCCACTTGTTCCGTGGAACATAGTGCCAAATGGTCGTCTTTCCGGCTTTCAATAGTCGGGGATTTAGCTGTTGTGTCACTCAAAGTTATGACTCCACTGAGACGCCCTTGCAGATTGAGACTGGTATTAAAGGCAAATGGGCTAAAAGGCAAGCTTCTGCAAACAGCTTTCTTTGCTCTGGATCTGGAATAATCGCTACTGCTATGTCCCCGCCTCCCGCTCCTGATGGCTTAGCGGCTCCCCCGAATTTAGTGGCGAGTCTCGTTATAGTGTTGTGATTCTCGGTCATATAGTCGACCCCAGCGCTGACCGTGGCATCACTCAGGAGCGTCCCGTACTTAGAGAGCGCTCCAACAGGATCTGTAGCAAATTGCGCGGTGCACTCGGATGCGGCATCGGAGAAGTTGTTTCGATCTCTTTGGGGCCACGCCAACCAGCGCTCAACGCGTGGTCCGGTCTTTGCCACTTGCCCTGTGTGGATCACAGTGATCGGCGGGACAGTTGTAGCTGTTGCCGTGTATCGAGTACTATCGCTAGACGGGCGCCTATATAAATTAATTCCACCCATCCAAGATGCCCAGACATCTAAGCCAGATCCCGAGCCTTGAACATCTTTGTGTACTAGAGCGGCGAGGCTGGGGTCGTCGCCAATTTCGCCTCGCTTGGCGAAGTCGCCCGCTGCTATTGCGGCAACTGTAGCCGCTGCGCTACTACCAAGCCCTATCTTATGTGGTAGGTCGAATGGACGCCAAGGTGTGAATTCGTAACGCAGCGTGGGAGCTTCAATGGCGCTCAATGCTGGTCCTACGAAAATTGTGTCGGGGGCTACTATTTCATTGCCAACCGTTACGCTGCATCTGACCCCATGGTCTACAGCGGCAACAATCGCGGGAGCCCCATCTAGGACAGCATATTCTCCCATAATAAAGAGTTTTCCAGGGGCGATTATGGAAAACACTACTCTTCCGTGGATTCAGGTTCAAGCCGTGCGGCCCCACCTGGTTCAAGAATCTCTACTCTCT
>CAWVYO010000183.1:0-6936 GCA_963934385.1 uncultured bacterium | reverse complement strand
TGATCGACTCAGGCTCTCGTCACAATAAGGATAGCTCCTTATCGCAATTCCAGAATAGGCGGGACCCTCGACCTCTAAATGGTCTAACTCAATGTCGCTAACACCCCCTTGCATGTCTACGATTGACCTGCCTGAGCCTGCGTTTTTTAACAAGAAACCATACTCCTGCTCAGGATCTCCCGTTCCAGATATATGAAGATATCTGCTACCGTGTGCTCCGAGGGCTGAGCTCGTTCCCTGCGGGTCTACAACTACTCGCCCCTCTCCACAATTTGTGATCAGTATTGGGCTATCCTCCCTACCGCGAAGGCCATGAAAGCTAAGCGCTCTGTAGTCGCCACTGGGTATACACAGGGTCTCACCAGCGTGATCCAGACCGTCATCGGCCCAGTACCCTGGACCCTGCACAATGATATAGTTCTCGTCATCCGCTTCGAGAATTAGGTCGCAACCGCCTATCTGAACGACACACTCAAGCAGCTCCTCATCAATATCGGTAACTGTACCCGTATCATCTACAGTTGTTGTTCCTGTCTCTTCAGTGGTTTCTGAAGTATCGCTACTCTCGACCTCACTGCCTCCTGAACAGGCGGACATAGTGAGGAACACGAAACTCAACATGCCGTGTATGTATTTTCGCAACGATAAATCCTCCGCCTACTAATACAGATTCTCTGCACCCTAACTGAGGCTACTCTCCGAACAAGTCTTGGCTTATCTCGTCAGACTCTGCAAATATAGTACGCTCGATCTCCTGTAGTTCAGCCAAGACAGATTCGTAAGCTGGGACTCCTCCGAGATCTACCAGTTCTCCAGGATCGTTGTTTAGATCAAAAAGCCTATAAACACCGTCCTCAAACAGCATCTTCATACCCCCCGCTGTTCTCACACCCCGTTCGGTACCGTATTCGTAAAACACTGCATCACTCGGGACGCCCCCGCCAACCATCGAGCTGGCAAGCGACCTAGCCTGCCAGTAATCGACTGTACCCAGCCCACAAAACTCTGCAAGGGTTGGACCCAAGTCCATCATCTGTACAGGCTCAACAACCCGACGCCCGGTAACCCCAGGCACTCGCACCACCAATGGCACATGGATATTCTCCTGATAGAGCGCTCCGTGCAGCCAGTCACCGTGTTCGTTGAACTGCTCTCCGTGATCTCCTACAAACGCAACTATTGTATCGTCTGACAAGCCCAACTGGTCCACGTGCTCCACTATCCTCTGAACCTGTGAATCCCAATAGGCTATCTCCCCGTCATATAGAGAAATCAGATGACCGATGTCATCCTCTGTAGGCTCTGCTATCCCAGTTCTAAAAGCCATAACCTCTGCATGTGTACCCTGAAGCTCAGAGTCCCAACCATCGTCGAACTGGTCGTGGTAGGGCGCAGGAGCAATATAGGGTGCGTGAGGCTCCATAAAGTGGAGATACAAAAATGTGGGTTCGTCGCCGCTGGAATTTTCTGATAACCATGCAATAGCAGCGTCAGCTAGGTCGCCCCCCGACTCCTCATAGGCTTCGCGCCCTTCTACCTTCTCAAAGGAGTCAAATCCTTGGCTAAAACCTGAAACCACCTGAGGTACTGGGGATTTGACTAGAGCCCCCGTTGTGTAGCCCGCATTGTCAAACAACTCTGCAAGAGTGACATGAACTTCCTCCAGTACGCTGCCTTCCATCGTACCCTCAGGCATGTAGGACACAACTCCATGGGAGCGGGTATAGAGCCCGGTAAACAAAGAACTCACCGACGCGGGAGTCCAGGCGTTCTGTGATGTAGCGCTCTCAAACAACACAGCATCGTTCGCAAAGGTGTCAAACCATGGAGTGGTGTCTCTGGCATATCCATAGGCACCAATATGATCTGCTCGAAACGTATCCGTTAATATAAGCACTACATTATACGACTTAGATTCTATAATTCCTGAATCACCAGTCTCTACCTGTTCACTATCTGCAACAGATGTATCTTCTGACTTATGGCAAGAAGATATAAACAACGGGATTAACAGGTAAACGCTACAGGCTAGCTTATGTCGTGAAAATATTCGCATGTAGCAACTTACCTCAACGTTCTCAATCCGCATAGCCAGAAGGCAAAATTACCCTTAGTTTATTTTAAAATGAAAATGATTATCATTTACCTTGACATACTTTTAGAACAAGGTATTTGCTGGGCATATTGAAAACGTCTTTCAATATTAAACACCGATGGAGCATTTAGAATGAAGTTTTCCTTAACTATGGCAGCACTGGCACTCAACGTAGGCTGTGGATCCAAATCTGACGACACTAACGACACTGTCGACACTGGCGACACTAACATTCCGAATACAATCGAGACTTACGAATTCACTAGTGCAATTACTGGCGAGCCATCGGTTTCTAGAAGTGGACAAGTCTTTAGGCAGCTCCTAATCGATGATATGAAGGGTTACCTCGGAGATCTCACAGCACGCATCGACTCAGCTGAATACTTTCCAGCAGCTGGTGATGTCACAGCCGACCTCAACTTCTACTTTGAGTTCGATGGGGACACATCAGGTAGCATTGAGCACGGTTTGTCTGGCGATATGGACACACTTCAAGCCACTTACGGCGATCTATCTTCTGGCAAGGACCTAGTAAGTAAACTCGCAGGCAATGACGCTACTGGTCAACACCAGGACTGGTCTATGGGCATTGTTGGTTGGGACTCTAACGGTGCCGTTAGCCCAGAAACACTAGTCAGAAATTGGTTCGCACAGATTGACGAAATGGCAGTCGATAGAGCCAACGGCATAGAGACTATGGGACCTGATGGCGCTCCCCTATCGGCTGTTTACCTAACTCCTGATGGAACAGACCTTAGGCAGCTGATTGAAAAGTTCCTACGCGGTGCTGTGGCCTACAGTCAAGGAACCGATGACTACTTAGACGACGATATTGCCGATAAGGGTCTCAACGCAGAGCACACACTAGTAGAAGAGGGCAAGAACTACACAGCCCTGGAGCACGCATGGGACGAGGCCTTTGGTTATTTCGGAGCCGCGACCGACTACGCTCAATGGACAGACACGGAGATTAAGGAAGAGCCGGCAATGGATGTCGATGGCGACGGGTACATTGACCTCATTAACGAAACAAACTGGGGACACTCTATAAACGCTGCTAAGCGTGACTTAGGCTCCTCCGAGCTCGCACCTGCGGACTTCACTCAACAGGCATGGGACGGATTCACTATGGGTCGTGCTCTCTTAGCCGACACAGCTGGTGCTGGTCTTACAGGGGAAGAGATGGAGCAACTTCAGGCACATCGCGACGAGGCTGTCGCTGCTTGGGAGATGTCTATATCATCAACTGTGGTTCACTACATAAACGACGTAATACAAGACTTAGAGGGTGGTGCTTCTGTTAGCGACGTGGCAAAGCACTTCTCAGAATTGAAAGGCTTCTCTCTCTGCCTGCAATTCAACCCACGGTCAATGGTTTCAGGTGCTGATTTCGAGGAATTTCAGGGACTAATAGGTCAGTCTCCTTACGAGTATGATACCGAAGAATATGTCTCAAAACTACTCAACGCCCGTGATATAATCGTATCATCTTATGGCTTTGCAGCAGAAAATGAAGGTGACGAGAGTGGTAATGGCGGCTGGTAGAAACAAAGATATTCTCAACCCAGTACCCAGAGGTCAAATGGCCTCTGGGTCTTGGCTATTACTGGGCTCATTCGTCGTAATGACTTCACTCCAAAGCCAAGGCTGTGGAGGAGCTGGATGGGAAGACACTGGATCTAGCCCACTTCCCCAAGAGACCGTAGCGGCCCTGATAGGTGACTTAGGGGATGAAGTTGTACTGCCCCAGCTAAACCTATTGTTAATTGATGCTGAGGCTCTTAGTGTTTCGATATCTAGCCTTACAGATACTCTCGAAGCTGGCTCTGACTCCTCGGAAGCCAAAGCGATTGTTCAGGAGGGTTTTGTTGACTTGTTTCTACAATGGCAACAACTAGAGGCAATGGCTTTAGGTCCAGCGGCTTCAAATTCTAACTCTCAATTCGGGATGGGATTGAGAGATGAGATTTACTCGTGGCCTACAGTGAACCCATGCCGAGTTGATCAAGAGACAGTCTCAGAGGAATGGGGATCTGACGATTTCTTTGAGGCTCGCCTAGTGAACGCCTACGGTCTAGACGCATTGGAGCACCTTCTTTTCTCGAGCGTAGATAGCGTATGCCCAAACCAAACCAACCCAATAGCCGACGGTTCATGGGATGCATTAGGAGAGGATGGAGTCGCTCTAAACCGCGCTCAATTCGCAGAGGCTATCCTTAACGAAATTATCGATAACGGACAGCAAATGGTGGAGCTATGGGAGAGTGGTCAGGCCATTGACCTGACTCAATCAACCAGTAGCGAGGATGTTTTAAACGAAGTGTTTCACGCTCTTTACTACATTGAGACTTACGCCAAAGACTTAAAACTCTTTCACCCCATGGGCGATTACGAGTGCTCCTCTGAGTTCTGTACAGATGACATAGAGGCGCAGGCTAGTGGTTTAGCAGTAGAAGCTATCTGCGAAAACATTCGAGGTTTTTCGAACCTGTTTGCCGGTGGCGAGGGTATCGGCTTTGATGATTTACTTGTGGAGATGGGAGCCGCCGATCTTTCAATAGAAATTAGCGAGCAGGCGGCGTCGGCATTGTCCTCCTGTGAAGCTGTTACTCTACCTTTAGAGGAAGCTATCCTCTTACAGGATGTAGGTTTGGAAGAACTAAGTGTTGATTTGTCGGACTTAGGCCATTTGGTGAAGAGCAATCTTGCGACGGAATTGTTCCTGCGCTTACCTTCTGAAGCTGCGGGCGATAACGACTAATGTCAGAATTCGGATCGATAACACTATTTCAAGAGTTGTTTCAGCCCGTATTCTCAGTTTTAAGTCGTACTTGGTGGTTTGGTTTATTGGTAGCGTGCATCATTGCGTGCATAGTGACCAAGAAGCGTACAGGATCATGGGCAAATGTGGCGTTCATTAAAGCCTCTATATTCAATAGGTCAACCACTCTAGACCTACATCTCCTGATCCTTAAGCAAATAATAAGAGTCTCAATCGGATTTAATGCAATAGCGCTGGCATATTTTGTAGGCCACAAGTTCTCTATGGCGTTGGATTCACATGTTGGAGTGCCTAGTTTCGACCTGACCAACACTACCTTCGCAATACTTGTCTATTCACTCACTTTATTTGTATTTAGCGACATCTCGCGTTTTGTCCTCCACTACGCCCTTCACCGAGTAGAATGGCTATGGCAGCTTCATAAGGTTCATCATTCCGCAACGGTTCTAACCCCTCTGACATTCCATCGGATACACCCCATAGAGACCATCTTGCACGACCTGCGGGGAGCACTCGTCACGGGACTAGTTGGTGGAGCCTTCTTCTGGGCAGGTCGAGGAGAGCTATCCACTGCAACCATTTTGGGAGCCCCAGTACTCGGACTCACATTAAACGTGGTGTTTGGTAATCTTAGGCATTCGCACGTATGGCTCTCATTTCCAGTATGGGTCGAAAGAATACTGATCAGCCCCGCTCAACACCAGGTTCATCACTCTAGCGCACGAAAGCATTGCCACTCAAACATGGGGACGTGGATAGCCATCTGGGATAGATGGGCTGGGACATGGCAACCAGCCAATGAGAGACCTGAAACATTCGGTTTACTAGTGAACGATCAGAACCACGAACAAGATCTAATTAGCGCCATTGTATCACCCGTAAAGGGTATCTTTGCGCCCGCATCAGTCGCGATCTTATTGGCGGGTCTGACCTTGTCTCCAAACATTGCTTTAGCCATGGATGAGCAGCCTCAAGACAACGATGAGCAGGCAGAAGAGGCACCAGCTGAACAACTAGACGATGAGGAAACAGCATCTGAAGAGGTCATAGTACTAGGTGATTCACGAGCTCCTAGGATGGCTGGCTCTGCTCACACTTTGAACGAAGAGAGCCTGGAGGAATTCTCTAGGACCAACATAGAGGCTGTGATGGCTGGGACTCCGAGCGTGACTGTTCGCTCAGAGGACGGGTTTGGACTTCGACCTAATATCGGTATTAGAGGTGCCAACAGCGACAGAAGCGCCAAGATTACGCTGATGGAGGACGGTGTACTGTTCGCACCTGCACCCTACGCAGCCCCGGCTGCCTACTATTTCCCAATGGCCGCTAGGATTGCAGGTGTGGAGGTGTATCTAGGCCCCGCTGCCACCATGTATGGACCGTTCACCGTTGGGGGAGCCATAAACCTCAGGACACGAGAAATACCAGGTCGTTTCTCTGCAGACGGCTCCATATCTTACGGTACTTTTGGGACTAAAACAGCTCACGCATGGGCTGGAGAGCTTCGTAATCAGTTTGGCTACACCGTGGAGGCAGTTCACGAAGGCTCCAATGGCTTTAAGGTACTAGACAATGGAGGCAACACTGGTTTCCAACGCTCCGAATTCATCTTGAAGAGCGAGCTTTTCTCATCGCCGCTTCACCTGGTTGAGATGAAACTTGGGTTTGGTCGAGAGCGAAGTAATGAGACCTATCTCGGTCTATCTCGAAGTGATTTTGATAGTACGCCTTATAGGAGGTACGCGGCTTCTGCTCTCGGTGAAATGGAATGGTCTCGGACGCAGGCAGAGCTCAGGTGGCGTATTACACCATCTCGGGTATTCGAAGTAGAAACAGTGGGCTATCACCACTGGCTAGATCGCTCTTGGAACAAATTCAATGGCTTTGCTGGTGGAATAGATCTTCACCAAGCCTTAATGACCGAACAACCCTCAGGAAGTGAGTCCGTGTATCTCGCCATCCTAAGAGGTGATGAGCCAACAACCACCGCGGATCAGCTACTCTTAATTGGTGAAAATCACCGAACCTTCCACAGCTTCGGAGTTCAGTCGAACGCATT
>CAWVYO010000182.1:0-6967 GCA_963934385.1 uncultured bacterium | reverse complement strand
CTACCTAGATGTTCGGACTAACCAATCTGAGGCGGCCAGGTATGGGCTTCGCTCATCAGACATCATGCATCACGTGCAGGTGGCAATAGGCGGGGATCCCGTTGATGAGGTGATAGTTGGGCGCGCTAGGTTCCCGGTTCAGGTGCGATATGCAAGAGAGTTTAGAGAGACCCCAGAGTCAATTGAAGACTTAGTAATACAGACTCCTACGGGGGCCATAATCCCCTTGAGCCGAGTGGCCGACGTATCCTTTACTCAGGGACCACCAATGATCCGAACAGAAGAGGGGCAAATATCTGGCTTTGTATTTATCGACCCAGGCGAGGTCGTAATCTCGGATTACGTAACCAGGGGGCAGGCAGCTATTGATGCCCAACTCTCAGTGCCTGACGGAGTTAGACTCGAATGGACAGGTCAGTTCAAACACATGGAGCGGGCCCATAAGAGGCTAAAAGTCGTAATTCCGATAACCCTGGGTCTTGTACTACTGCTCCTCTATCTAAACACCCGCTCTTGGACAGAGGCGTTCATTGTTATCTTGGCTGTGCCAATGTCACTTATAGGTGCAATATGGCTCCTACACATCTTGGACTTTCATATGAGCGTGGCGGTCTGGGTAGGACTCATCGCACTCGCCGGTCTAGACGCAGAGACAGGTGTCGTGATGCTGCTGTACCTAAAATTAGCCCACAAACGAGCCCTTGAGTCAGGCGAGGAGATGACTCCTGCCAGGCTAAACGATGCTATTGTCGAGGGAGCAGCAAAACGCATACGGCCAAAGCTTATGATGGTCATCACCACTGGGTGTGGGCTGTTGCCACTAATGTGGAGTACTGGTCCTGGCGCAGACGCTATGCGACGAATAGCAGCGCCTATGATCGGTGGCTTGAGTTCATCTTTCATTCTAGAGCTTATGATCTACCCCGTCATTTTTTACATCTGGAAGGGGCGAAACCTAAAGCGACCAACCCACACAACTACAGCCTAAGAATGAGCTAACCACCAACAAGTTACAGCCAACCCAACAGCTGCTGTAGCTAACCACCACTGTGTCTTACTATCCAAACGGAGCCTCCAAATGCAGCAGAAAAAGCCAATGCTTGTGCCCCCTATTATAGCCAGTTTGACACTAGGGTTAGCCCCATTTACCCCTGAACCTCACATTGTCGGAAAGTTGCGCTGGATCGCAGGCGGCGCCGATGGCATGATCGCCACGGATTGGCTAGACACAATAATGCACGGCGCACCTTGGCTATGGTTGGGCTTTGCTCTTGTAGCCTTCATCAGAGCGGGAAAGATCCCAAAGGCCGATTAGCCCCGCTAGTTCAACGTCTCTTTGGCGGCATAAGATCCGTGATGGTGCCTTCAGCCATCTCAGCCGCAAAGCAGATAGTCTCGGACAAAGTAGGATGCGGGTGAATAGTCAACCCGATGTCCTGCATGTCAGCGCCGAGCTCTATGGCTAACATTGCCTCGGCTATAAGCTCTCCAGCGTTGGTCCCCACTATTCCACACCCTAGTAATCTATGGGTTTTTGAGCAGAACATTGCCTTTGTGAGTCCTTCGTCGCGACCTATACTCAGGCTCCTGCCAGAGGCGGCCCATGGGAAAGCACCTAGTTCATAGGCAATACCTTCTGCCTTAAGCTCTTTTTCTGTCTTTCCAGCCCAGGCTACCTCTGGATCCGTATAGGCGACAGATGGGATACTCATAGGGGTGAACGCGCTTGGCATACCACTAATTACCTCTGCTGCGACCTTTCCCTCATGAACCGCTTTGTGAGCCAACATCGGCTGCCCAACAATGTCACCAATTGCATAGATGTGAGGCACATTGGTCTTTTGGCGCTCATCCACACGAATGAAGCCTCCGTCGCTAACCAACACTCCAGCCTTATCGGCGTCAATAAGGGCACCATTTGGCGCTCGTCCCACAGCCACTAATACTCGGTCAAAGGTGTCTGTCTCAGGACAACCCTTCCCCTCAAATTGCACGACCATCCCCGCTTCGGTAGACTCGACATTCGTGACCTTTGATTTCAAGAAGACGTTCTCATAGCGCTTTTTGATTATCTTCAGCAGAGGTCTAGTTATGTCTTTGTCGGCACCTGGGATAATGGTTTCGCCAAGTTCCACGACTGTGATCTTAGACCCAAACGAGTCATAGACCTGCGCCATTTCTAATCCGATAATCCCACCGCCTATAACCAACAGTCGTTCAGGGACGTCCTCTAAGGCCAAAGCCCCAGTGGAATCCATGACGCGGTTGTCTTCTTTGGGAACAAACGGGAGATTCACCACACGTGAACCAGCTGCGATTACGGCGCTCTCAAACGCTATGGTCGTAATGCTGCCATCGTCTGCCTCAACAGAAACACTATGGGGAGATGTAAACTTGCCATAGCCGGTAACGACCTGGACCTTACGCGCCTTGGCGAGCCCTGTAAGCCCTCCTGTCAGCTTGTTGATCACACCGTCTTTGAACGCGCGGATCTTGTCGATATCTATCTCGGGTTCGCCGAATGATATTCCGTGAGATCCCATTTCTTTGGTCTCATTTAGAACAACTGACATGTGTAAGAGAGCTTTAGAAGGAATACACCCCACATTGAGACATACGCCACCAAGGCTCTCAAAACGCTCAACCATCACAACTTTTCGACCCAAATCAGAAGCTCTAAAGGCAGCGGTATAGCCTCCGGGACCGGCGCCTAAGACCAGTACCTCACAGGTAATATCCGCGTCGGGGAGCTCTACTTTACTGGCAGCTATAGGGCTCTCTCGAACCTCTTCTGGCTTGGCTCGCTCCACTGGTGCCGCAGCCTGTTTCTTCTCGATCACTGCCGGCTTTGGCTCCGAGACGATGGCGTCTATCTGACCCACAACCGTCCCCTCTTTTACTTTATCGCCTACCGCCACCGACAGGCTGTGGATTCGCCCCGAATACGGTGACGGGATCTCCATCGTAGCCTTGTCTGACGCCAAAGTCAGGAGAGACTCCTCTTCGGATACCTCGTCGCCTACTTGGACTAATACCTCCACTACTTCTACTTCATCAAAGTCGCCAATAACTGGGATTACGATGTCTACAATATTACTCATCACTCCCCCCGGCTGGAATTAGCTGGTTTACGTCGGACAGGTACTTACCAACGGCAGTAGTAAACCGACATGCCTCGGCTCCATCGATTGCCATGTGATTGTATGAGACGCTGAAAGGTAAGATTAGACGTGGCACGAACTGTGCGCCATCCCAGACTGGCTGAATCTTAGCTTTTGATAGACCCATAATGGCTACCTCTGGCGCGTTGACGATTGGGGTAAACTGGGTCCCACCAATTCCTCCCAGGCTCGATATGGTGAATGTCCCACCAGACATATCGGCGACACTCAACTTACCCGCCCTAGCCCTCTCCGAGATATCCATGAGGTCACGGGACAGCTCATAGATGTCTTTCTTGTCTACATCTTTTACAACGGGAACCATCAAGCCGTTTGGCGTATCTACCGCCACACCTATGTTGTAGTATTGCTTCTTAATGATGGAGAGATTGTCCGGCGATAACGATGCGTTGAACCAAGGGAAATCCTGTAAGGCCTTCACCGCAGCCTTCATCACGAACACAAGGGGGGTCAATTTTAACCCCTTTTCGGCTGCCGCCGCCTTATTCGCCTTACGGTAACTGTCCATCTCAGTGATATCACTCTCTTCGAACTGGGTGACGTGCGGTACGTTTAGCCAGCTCGCGTGGAGGAACTTACCGGAGATCTTCTTAATCCGACCAAGGGGCTCAGTGACCGTCTCGCCGAACTTGCTAAAGTCGACCACTGGCACTGATGGGAGCGCAGATCCGCCACCCTGCATAACAGACTTTATTAGAGCCTCTACGTCGGATTTCTGGATTCTACCTTTAGGTCCAGTACCATTTACTCGGCTGATCTCGACGCCTAGTTTTCTTGCAAAGGCACGAACCGAAGGCGAGGCGTGAGACCTGGCACCCATAGACTGCCTGTTTACAGGCTTAGATACCAACGGAGCCGGGGCAGCGGGAACAGCCCGTGTCTGCCTAGAGACAGGTGGTGCCGGTGTCTCTTGAGTGGCTTTCTTCTCTGGGGCTTTCTCAGCTTTTATCGAAGGTGCTGCAGATGCAGAAACCTCCACATCAAAGATGTGGTCCCCCTCCTTTACGTTATCGCCTACCGCCACAATTACCTTAGTAATCGTGCCCTCAACAGGGCTGGGTATCTCCATTGATGCCTTGTCTGACTGAAGAGTAATTAGGGAGTCATCAACCGATACATGATCGCCAACTTCCATCAAAATCTCAATGATTTCGACCGAATCAGAATCCCCTATGTCGGGGATCGTTATTTGCTTTGTCGCCATAATAAAATCGTCCTAAGAGCTGAGCAGTTCGTCTATTAAGCGAGCACTGGGTAGGTTTTTTCACTGTCGAGACCATAGGTGTCAATGGCTCGTGAGACTAGATCTTTATCGATAGTACCAGCATCGGCTAACGCCTTTAGTGCCTCGACCACAACATAGGCGCTGTTCACCTCGAAAAATGCTCGAAGCTGTTCACGCGTGTCCGAACGGCCAAAGCCGTCTGTACCGAGCACATGGTAGGCACCTGGTACGTATTGTCGAATACGCTCAGGGTAATCCCGGATGTAATCTGTGGCAGCGATAAACGGACCCTCAACACCTTCAAACCTTCTGGTGACAAACGGAACTCTAGGCTCCTCTTTGGTGTGCATCGTGTTCCATCTAGTGGTCTCAATACCATCTCTGCGCAACAGGTTGAAACTCGGAACACCCCATATATCGGCAGCCACACCCCAGTCAGCCTCCAACATCTCAGCCGCCGCAATGACCTCCCTAAATATAGTCCCTGAACCCATCAACTGTACACGCGGTGTATGAGTAGAAGTTGAATCCCTGAACTTGTAGAGCCCCTTTAGAATGTCATCTTCAGCGCCCTCTGGCATAGCTGGGTGTTTATAGTTTTCGTTCATGGCCGTGATGTAGTAAAAGACATCCTCTTTCTCATTGAACATCCTCCTAATGCCATCTCTAACAATCACCGCTAGCTCAAACGCAAAGGTCGGGTCGTAAGAGACGCAGTTAGGCACGTGGTCGAACTGGAGCAGGTTGTGCCCATCCTGGTGCTGGAGTCCCTCACCCTCAAGTGTAGTACGACCAGCCGTTCCACCTATTAGGAAGCCTCGCGCACGAGAGTCCCCCGCAGCCCAGGCTAAATCGCCGACTCTCTGGAACCCAAACATTGAGTAATAGATGTAGAAAGGGATCATGGTCACGCCGTAATTGGCGTACGAGGTCGAAGCGGCTATCCAGTTTGCCATCGCGCCCGCCTCGTTGATGCCCTCTTCAAAGACCTGCCCCGTAGTGGACTCTTTGTACCACATGAGTTGATCCCTATCCATGGGCTCATAGGACTGACCGGCAGGATCGTAAATTCCTAGCTGGCGAAACAGACCCTCCATACCAAAAGTACGGGCCTCATCGGGGATAATAGGGACTATTCTCGGGCCGATCTCCTTGTCGCGTAATAGCACTGACAGGAGCCTCACAAATGCCATTGTTGTGGACATCTCTCGATCGCCAGAGCCCTCAATTAAGGCCTTCATAGTAGACAACTCAGGTACCGGCAGTGGCTCTGCTATGTCTTGTCGGGCTGGTAAGAGACCGCCGAGAGCCTCTCTGTGCGACTTAAGATACTGCATCATCTCCGAGCCTTCTTCCGGCACATAAAACGGTGTCTTCTTTTCCAAATCATCGTTTGAGAACGGAATAGAGAAGCGTGTACGGAAGTACTTCAACCCGTCCGAGTCCAGCTTTTTCTGCTGGTGGGACGTGTTCGCAGACTCACCATACGGCCCCATACCGTAGCCCTTAATTGTCTTCGCAAGAATGACCGTTGGCTTACCTATGGCCTCGGAGGCCATCTTATATGCGTTGTAGACCTTTATAGGAGAGTGCCCACCTCGGGTGAGCTTGAAGATCTGGTCGTCGGTCATATCTGCTACCAGCGCAGCAGTCTCTGGGTACTTACCAAAGAAATGCTCTCGCACGAAAGCGCCATCGTTAGCCTTGTAAGCCTGGTACTCCCCGTCAACCACCTCACCCATACGCTTTATAAGCTTACCAGAGGTATCCTTGCTCAACAGACGATCCCAACCCTCACCCCAGATCACCTTAATCACGGTCCAACCAGCACCGCGGAAGACCCCTTCTAGTTCCTGAATAATACTACTGTTACCGCGAACTGGACCATCTAGACGCTGCAGATTGCAGTTGATTACGAAGACCAGATTGTCTAGCTTCTCGCGTTTAGCCAGCTGAAGAGCTCCGCGTGATTCCGGCTCATCCATCTCACCGTCGCCGAGAAAAGCCCACACCTTGCGACCTTCGGTCTTGGCAAAACCGCGAGCACTCATGTATTTCATAAACCGGGCCTGATAAATGGCCATTAGAGGTCCCAAACCCATCGATACCGTAGGAAATTGCCAGTAATCGCTCATCAGCCACGGGTGAGGGTACGACGGTAGTCCATTGCCTCTCACCTCTTGGCGATAATTGCGAAGCTGCTCTTCGCTCAGTCTCCCCTCCATGAACGAGCGGGCGTACATTCCAGGTGCTGTATGACCCTGGAAAAAGATCATATCGGCACCTTGCTCGTGATCAGGCCCCTTAAAGAAGTGTTGCATCCCAACCTCATACAAGGTGCAACTAGAGGCATAAGATGCGATGTGCCCACCGACACTGGTCTCCTTGTTAGCGGCAGAAACCAACGCCATAGCGTTCCAACGCAAGACTGCTCGAATCTTGCTCTCAATGCTTAAGTCACCTGGATAGTGGGATTCGTCATCGACAGCAATAGTGTTGCAATAGGGAGTATTAGCCGAATACGGGATGTCGATCCCATGAATTCGCGCCCTCTCAATGA
>CAWVYO010000181.1:0-6983 GCA_963934385.1 uncultured bacterium | reverse complement strand
ACTTGATTCACACTCCCCGCGCCAAGAGTGATAACGAGGGAGTCGACCTCAGCAAACCTCTTGAGCTCTACAGCGGCCTGTTCTAGTGAATCAACGGCTATCGCTGAGCGATGACCGTGACTCTTAATTCCCTCCAAAAGGGCGAACCTATCAATTCCCTCAATTGGGTTTTCGCCGGCAGCATAAACTGGGCAAACCACCACGTGGTCTGCCTTGTGGAATGCACGACAAAAATCGGACATCAGGTCACGGACTCTAGTAAATCTGTGCGGCTGAAATACCGCGACTATTTTTTTATCAGGAAAACTAGCTGCAGCCCCTGTCAATGTCGCGACAATCTCTACGGGATGATGACCGTAGTCATCAACGATTAACGCGCTGCCACAAGAGCCCCTCACAGAGAACCTGCGCTCCACACCTGTGAACTGGTGCAACGCCTCTTTTACGACTTCAAAAGACACATCTAACTCCAGCGTGGCTGAGATAGCGGCCATGGCGTTCTGGACATTGTGGCGACCGGGCATACCAATCATGACACTTCCAAGAACTTCGCCATTATTGCTTACGTCAAAGGTGGTCTCCATACCGTTACAAATAAGGTTCTCTGCTCGATAATCTGCCTGACGACTGAAGCCAAAGGTCACGACCCGTCGCCTCAAGTGAGGCAACATATCCTGAATAACAGGGTGATCTAGACAGACTACAGCGAAACCATAAAACGGCACCTTGTTAGCGAAAGAAACAAAAGTCTTTATTAGCGTATCCATGTCACCGTAGTGGTCGAGATGCTCTGCATCCACGTTGGTAATGACAGCCACAGTCGGATCTAGAAGTAGAAAACTCCCATCTGACTCGTCGGCCTCTGCGACCAACCAGTCACCCTTACCTAGCCTAGCATTGGAGCCCAATGTGTTTAGCCGCCCACCAATAACCACCGTTGGATCAAGACCTGCATGAGACACAGAAATCGCCAACATTGAGGTTGTAGTCGTTTTGCCATGTGTACCAGCTACCGCCAGACCATGCTTCAACCTCATGAGTTCTGCGAGCATCTCTGCACGAGGAATCACCGGTATATGAGCATCTATAGCGGCTAAAATCTCTGGGTTGTCCATGGATACTGCAGTTGATTTCACCACCACATCGACGCCATTAACGTTCTCCGGCTCGTGACCAATAAAGACCTTAGCGCCCATGGAGCGCAGTCTTCCGACTGCTTTTCCAGCCCTAAGATCGCTTCCTTGCACTTCAAACCCCTGGTTTAAAAGTACTTCCGCTATGCCACTCATTCCAATGCCGCCGATCCCAACAAAATGAATCCGCCGAACTTTTCCCCTAAACATCATGCTCCAACGCCCTCCGCTACTGCTGCCCGCCTATATGACGTAAGCATCCTCTCGGCTTCCGCTCGTCCGTTAGCTGAGACATTTAGTATCAATCCGACCGCCATCAAATGCACTATGACAGCCGAACCACCGTAGGACATAAAGGGAAGAACCAGACCCTTTGGCGGCAACACACCCATGACCACGCCAAAATTGAGAATGGCCTGCCCCCCCAATAGGCACGTGAGCGTAATCGTTATCAAAACGCCATACATATCAGGAGCCCGCCTCGCCACTTCGACTCCACGCCATACAATCACACAGTAAAGAGTGATCAAGAAGACGACCCCAACAAAGCCAAGCTCCTCAGCCATCACCGAACCAACAAAATCTGTCCAAGGCTCCGGAAGGAAAAGGTGTTTCGCGTGTGACTCACCAAGCCCTTGCCCTGTGACGCCACCTGACTGAAAAGCTACCATCGACTGAATCACTTGATACCCTGAACCAGCAGCATCTTTCCATGGATCAATAAAACTCGTCCACCGCTCAAGACGGTAAGACGCCAATAGCACCAACGGCACCCCTGCTGCGACCGCAGCCCCCACCAAACCTATGAGCCATTTTGATGGCAATCCGCCGACCAACAGCAGCACAAACGTAAGAGCAAACAACAACATCGTCGTTCCAAAATCAGGCTGGGACATTACCAAAAACAGGATCGGCGCTGGAACAAGCATGGCCTTCAGGATCACATTGCGATCGTTTAACCTTCCAACATTATCAGCTACAAACGCACCCAAACAGACGACTATCGCTATCTTCGCGAACTCAGAGGGCTGTAGGTTAAACCCACCAACACCAATCCATCTTGTGGAGCCGTTTACCTCGCGCCCAACGCCTGGAATCATGAGCGCAATAAGCGCCAATATTACCGCACCGTACACCCACCACGAAAAACGCCTAATCCATGAATAGGGCATCACTGCAAATGCAAAGCATGCTGCAACACCGAGTATCACAGCCAATCCTTGACGTTTTACATAGTGCAGCGAATCGCCGTTCACCTCGGATGCCGTTGGTCCCGACGCAGACTGAACCATTATTAGCCCAAGAACTAGGATAGTCACGATTGCAATAATCAAGATCCTGTCGTACCCACGAAAAGTCACGCTACCTCCCTAAATCCATCTAAACCGCCCACCAATTCCACGAACCTCTCCCCGCGCTGCACGAAGTTGTCGAATTCATCAAACGACGCACATGCAGGAGACAAAATCACGTCTCCACCCAATATGGCGAGCCCCTTGGCTGCCTCAAAGGCGGACGCCATATCCTTAACTAGCTTGGGCTTTAGACCACTCAAGGCCTTTGCTATCTCTGGACCCGAGGCCCCAAAGCAGACTACGCTTCCACCACAAGCCATTATTGGCGAGACCAAGGTGCTGTAATCAGCACCATCCTTTCCCGCGCCACCCAGCAGCACTACAGAACCCCCAGCTACATTACTCAGTCCGGCGAGCGTTGCGTCTACATTCGTAGCCTTTGAATCGTTTATCCAACGAAGCCCCAAAGCACTGCCAACGACCTCCATTCGGTGAGCCAAGGGTCGCAATGAACTAAAATCTAATTCATCTACTGTTAAACCTGCTGAGATAGCCAAAAGTGCAGCCGCGCCTGCGTTCCAGCGAGGAAGACCTGGCTCAACATCATCAACATCGACCCTCTCGCCTCTCACAACCGCTTTCGCACCTTCAATGTAGACGCCGTCGGCATCGTCAAACCGAAGTTGGGTTGCCAATATATCGCCTAGGTTACGCTCGACTAATGGATCGTGTTTCGGACGAACTGTCACGCCACCAACTGGCACCGCTTGAAGAAGTCGGCACTTATGATGTGCGTAATTGTCAATATTCTTGTGCCGAGCCAAATGGTCTGGACTGAGGTTCAGCAAGCAGGCAACATTAGGTGAAAAGTCACCCGGCAACTCCATCTGGTATGAGGACACCTCTATCACAATTGCGTCCCACGATTGACCGCACGCATCGGATAGAGGGGTTCCAAGGTTCCCCCCGACAAACACTTTGCGACCAGATGCCCTGATCAGATCGCCCGTAAAAGATGTGACAGTTGATTTCCCGTTAGTGCCTGTGATCGCTACGACAGGGCTATCACCTAGCCCCTGCTCAACCAAAACCCCCCACGCAAAAGCCATCTCACCGCAAACTCTACCAGCCAGTTGTTGGGCTCGCCTCACTGTAGGTGAATCAGAGGGAATACCGGGTGAAACAACTACAACATCCACGGCTAGGATATTGTCGGGGTGACACCCGTGAACATTTTGTACCCCGCTAACGGATTCCACGTGTGGGTTGCTGTCACTGACACAGACATCAGCCCCCAACCGCAACGCCAACTGCGCAGCTGCAGTGCCGGACTTACCAGCACCCAATACCGTTATTTTCTTTCCCTCAAACACAACTTCTACCTCAGTTTCAGGGTCGTGAGAGCCAACATTGCTAAAAGAATCGAGATAATCCAGAACCTGACTATGATTTTTGGTTCAGACCACCCTTTCTTTTCGAAGTGGTGATGTATTGGTGCCATCGCAAAGAACCTCTTTCCGGTACGCTTGAAGTGTGAGACCTGAATGATCACAGACATCGCCTCTAGTACGAAGATACCTCCGACAAGTACCAGTAGTAGTTCGTGTTTCACCAAGATAGCTACAGAGCCCAGCAAGCCACCGAGAGCCAACGACCCTACGTCCCCCATAAATATCTGAGCTGGATAGGCGTTGTACCAGAGAAACCCTAACCCCGCTCCAACAACCGCCATACAAAGAACAGCTAATTCAGAGGCTCCCTCAACATGCGACACGTTTAGATAGGCTGCAAACCCACTATAACCAGCCACATAAGCCAACACGCCGTAAGTGGCAGCCGAGGTCATTACAGGACCTATTGCTAACCCATCAAGACCGTCAGTCAGATTCACCGCGTTTGACACTCCAACCATAATGAAGAGACCAAAGAACAGATACAGGAAACCTAAATCTGGAGCCCCGACCCACAAGGCCTGAAAGTCAACCGTAGTGCTCTTCAAGAACGGTATTGCCACGCTGGGTTGTAAGTCTCCTCTACTTTGCGCGATGATAAGTGCCCCGATTCCAATCACCGCCTGAAGAGTCAGCTTCCAGCGACCTGACAGACCGTCTGAGGACCCCTCGGATATCTTCTTCCAATCATCAACAAAACCGATACATCCGTATCCAACAAACACCAGTAAAACTATCCAAAGTGGTCCAGAGTCCAGGCGACACCAAAGCAAGGACGAAAGAACAACACCAAAAATAATTGGGAGTCCGCCCATTGTAGGGATTCCTAACTTCGTCTCAAGATGGGTCTGAGGACCATCTTTTCGAATTATCTGAGCCATCTTCCTATGATTCATCCAATTTATAAAAGGAGGATAGAGAAGGTAACAGAAGCCAAGCGCTGTCATTAGCGCCCAAGCCATACGAAATGTCGTGTATCTGAACACGTTGAACGCTGGGTTCAACTCTACCAACATGTAAAACATCTAAACAACTCCCTCAAAGAGAACCGGTATAGCTCTCTCCATTTTTAGTCCGCGAGAACCCTTTATTAAGACAACATCACCCGGTTCAATCGTGCCCAGCATTTGCTCAGCCAATGCCACCGAGTCTTTGGCTACGACTGCCTTTACTCCAAGCTTATTAGCCGCCGTAGAGTATGCCTCACCAACCAAGCCCAAAATATCAATGCCACACTCTAATGCTAATTCAAGCGTGGCTTCATGAGCCTCTGCCTCGTGATCACCCAGCTCCAACATGTCACCTAATAAGGCTACAGTCCTACGCCCTTTTATCTCCTTTAAGGTCGACAGAGCTGACTGGGTTGAGGCTGGGTTTGCGTTATAAGCATCGTTGAGGACCGTGACCATGTTTGGATAGCTCTCGAGGCGCATCCTCATTCCCACTGGACTATAAAGAGACAACCCTATCGCCATATCTGAGGCCGTACACCCAAGAGAGTGCCCCACCGCCATAGCTGCACAAGCATCAAGTGCAATATGTTCGCCAGGCGCAGATATTCGCACATCCACCTCTTCTCCCGCCACATCTATTCTTGCATTTGTCGTCAGATCACTGAGGTCGATTTCATAGGAAACCAATCTTACGTTGCAGCCTTGCGATTTTCCGTAGCTTAAAACGGTAACATTATCGGGAGTAGGCATGGCTCTGACCAGAGGGTCATCCATATTGACTACAAGTGTATCTCCGCTGATTGCTCCATCGAACAACTCCTGCTTGCAAGCCGCCGTACCAAGCAGGGAACCAGTCCCTTCGGAGTGCGCCATAGACACGTTTGTGATCAACCTGTGGGTCGGGCTGGCGATCTCTTGCAAGAGCGCTATTTCCCCTGGTGCACTCATCCCCATCTCCAATACCCAAACAGTGGCGGAGTCAGGGGCCGATAGAATTGTCAAGGGCAACCCAATGTGGTTGTTTAAATTACCAAGTGTTTGATGCACAGATGCGCTTCCCGACAGCACACAGCTTATCATTGCTCGCGTCGTAGTCTTTCCCGCTGAGCCCGTAATCCCAACCACTGCACCAGTAAAATTCGAACGCCCAAATCGGGCGCAGTCCTGAAGCGCGATCAGCCCGTCATCTACCAGAACTAACCCCCTGCTCCAATCGTCGGGAATCCTCTCTAAAACCGCCCCGACACAACCCTGTTCTAGAGCCATACCAGCGTAGTTATTACCGTCGAAGGATGGCCCTTTCAGTGCCAAAAACCACTCGCCAGCACCAACCTTTCGACTATCTGTGGAGATGACACCACCCTCCCCATCTCGAACTAGCCGACCACCTGTTGCCGCTGCGATTTCCTCTGCTGACAATTTCATAACACCAACTCTTTGAGCACTAATCGTGCCACTTCTCGGTCATCGAAGTGGTGACGAATTCCGTCAACCTCCTGAGTTGTCTCGTGCCCCTTACCGGCTATTAGCACTACATCTCCCTTGTTAGCTAAACGAATGGCTGTGCCTATCGCCTCACGGCGATCAACAATGACCAATCCATCTGGTTTAAGACCCGGGCTAACCTGCTCCAGAATTGCTTCTGGCGATTCGCTTCGAGGGTTGTCTGTTGTCGCTATTACTAGATCAGCCACGTCGCTGGCACTCTTGGCCATCTCTGGACGTTTTCCAGCATCGCGATCCCCCCCACAACCAAACACCAAGATTAGGCGACCGCCTGTGAGTTCCCTTAACACCTTACCAACAGATACAATTGCATCGGGAGTGTGTGCATAGTCCACGAATATAGATATTCCTAGCTCATTCTCTACGCTCTCTACTCGACCTGGCACCCCTGACAATGCGCTCAATCCCGACTCGATAGATGCGATATCTATTCCAAGAGCCAAGGCACAACCTATGGCTGCAAGAGAGTTCTCAACGTTATGGCGACCCACTAGTGACGAGTTCAATCTGACATCACCACATGGTGTCCTTATCTCTCCAGTCACTCCCCCCGCATCTAGATGAAGGGTCTTTGGACTAATATCGCCCTCCTTCAAACCGAAACTCCAGTATGTCAGATCAGACCGTTCACCCACTATGTCGAGG
>CAWVYO010000180.1:0-7014 GCA_963934385.1 uncultured bacterium | reverse complement strand
AATCCGTATTGGGATTCGCGCTGCCACTCTGGGTTTATACGCTAGTGAACGCTGGGTACGCTTGGGGTGATCAACTATTGCTGGCAGGTCTAGGCGGTATGGAGGCGGCTGGACAATACGCTCCAGTCGCAACTTTGGCGCCCTTGTTCGGGATCGGGCTGACTGCCCTGAATGGGATATTTGCACCAGTAATCTCACGGCTCCATGCAAGAGATAGCCAGGCTGAATTGAAGAATCTGTATAAGGTCGTCTCTCGATGGTCTCTTACTCTTGCGCTTCCTCTGTGTATTGGTGCCATTGTAGCTCCAGGTGCCGTTATATCGGTCTGGCCTCAAGGGCGAGAAGAAGCCCACTTGGCTCTTCAGATTGTCGCCCTGTGTTGCATCCCTGGAGTGGCAGTAGGGTCAGTTAACTACATGTTGATAATGAGCGGACACCAAGTCCACGTACTCTGGAGCGGGCTACCTGGGGTCGTCGTGAATATCGGTTTAGCAGTATGGCTCATACCCACAATGGGGGTGACAGGAGCTGCCATTGCAAATGGTGCTGCCCTCGTATTCGTAAGCTTAGTGGCATCTGTCCAGGTATGGTATCTCGTGGGGGCTCAGCCGCTCTCAAAGGCGATGTGGAAGCCACTCATGTGCGCAGTTCCCGCAACAGTGGTTGGACATTATGCAGCACTCTACAGCTCTGAATGGGCTGGCTTACTAGCGGTGGCGTTCGTTGGGGTGATAATCGCTATTGCCTTTTTCTCCTGCCTTTATCTTTTAGGGCTAGAGGGTACAGACCGGGATGTCTGGAGAAACTCAAGGTCTCGCTAATCAGGAGCGTTTTCTAACGACAAAGGAGTGACTTCCTCCAATGTTGAGAACCACGCCTATCTTATCGATCATTGCGAGTAGTCTAAATATCGGAAGAGCTGTCTTTGAATATAGTTTCTGAAAACCGCTTGAACCGGTAGCAACGCTCTCCTCGTTTGACTTGGTGGCTTTCCTTTCGTGAACTCCTTGCCCTCTGTGGCGAATACGCCCTAAAAGTGGAAGAAGTTTATGGTCGTGCCAGGGCTGAACCCAGACATTAAAGCTTTCACTCTCCACAACATCTAGTCCCGCCTTCTCAAACATCTCTAAGAGTTCGGTTCTGCTTGCCATTTTTTCGTGATAGTGACCTACACTAACCTGAGCAGCTCTCCATTTGGTACCTCTGAATCGCCTTTGAAAACCGTCTAGACTCCAGTCGACGTCGGCAACCGGCATATGACAGACTAAGTTACCACCAACTCTTAAAACCCTTGAGACCTCTTTGATGGCAGCCTCAACAGATGACAGGTGCTCGAAAACGTCAAAGCTCACTACCGCATCGAATGATTCGTCCTTGAAGGGGAGGTTCTCTGCGTCGCCCAGTGTCCACTCAGTATCGTTTCCACGCAATCGTGATAATCGGTTCTGCTCAGCAACCCAGGTGGCAGACACGTCTATTCCCCTACATGAAGCCTTTCGTGAAACTTCTAGAAAGGGGAGGACTCCCGACCGGTGCCCGCCAATCTCCAATACGTGTACACCGGGCTTTATGTGATTCAACAATACGCCTCTTTGGTGGGTGAGCGTTAGATTGTGAGGTGTAATGAAATTGGAGAGTTCACCAAGCATACCGTTGTAAATGTCCGCTTGAGCGTCATTGTCCAGGTTTCTTCCGGAGTCCGAAAAATCCACCCCCCCAAATCTCAGTGGAAAAATCCGTTCACACTCCTCGCACTTGACCCCCTCACTGATCATGTTTAGCGGTGAATCTCCCAAGCAATCTATACACCTAAAGAGAGTCATGTCTGTTCGACCTCCATAAGATGCGGTATTTCCAACATCTCGCCATCAACACCTTGTTCATGAATTGAACCCTCGATAATGCCCCGGCTTACAGCCGCTTTGTTCGTATACTCCACCAAGGACAAAATCGCCCAATTGTAGATCGCTACCTCATAGTACTCCAGTATGTTGTCCGTGAGGTTTAGGATAATGTAACCAAGCATCATCGTGACATAAATATGAGCGATCAATTTAATATCTTCATCTAGCTCCTGACGAAGAAGTCGAAGGGCTTGGTTTATCATTGTGCCAAGCACCCAAATAAAGGCTGCCAAGCCGATTATTCCAGTCTCATACAGCACCCTCAGGTATCCGTTGTGCGGAGATGTCCATACACCCATAAGCTCTTTTCCGAAAACGATACTAGAGCCAGTTCCAAAGCCAATCCACGGCGATTCTTTCCAAGCCTCGATCAGGTTACTCCAGAAATAGAATCTCCAACCCATGGAATTGTTGCGATCAAGCAGATCATCGGAGGTTAAGAATGACTCGATGTCCTGCATTCGGCTTAGTATTTCTCCGCCCAAGACCGGCAACACCAATGCGCCCATAATCGCAGCTAAAATGGCATACCTGCGTCTGCCGTAGACCCATGAGAGATAGACAAAGCACACTATGGTTCCCAGCCACGAAATCCTTGTATAGGTCGCAATTAACAGGAACACAATTAAGCCAATATAGAGACCTAAAAGGGTGGAGTTTTTAGACTTTCCGCTTAGAAAAGTAGCGTAAGCTAAGCAAAACATGAACATCAGGTACATGGAAAAGTGAGCTGGGTGATTAAAACAACTCTGGACTCGCACGTAACCCTCGGTCACATGGTTTCCGCCCCCTATAAAGAACTCGAAAAAGCCATACGTAATAGGGATGATACTCGAGACGTACATCGCTTGAATTACTCGGCGAACCATCTTGAAGTCCAGTAGATCCGAGATAATTAGGTACGTGACAAACGGTGCCATCAAACGGGTCACGAAGCGAATACCCTGCCTAAAATCGGGTGCCCAAGGCAGAGACACGGCGAACAACCCTAAAAATACCAAATAGGGCCATGTGAGCGACCTACCCTTGAACGGGTTGCGCCACAACACCAAAAAATAGACAAGCCCCATCATCGTGGTCAATACATTAACTAGACCACCGAGGTCGAACGTAAGCAACCCTACATCAATTCTCTCACCGCCAGCTACCCAGTCTCGCATTGCCACGAGCACCAGAAATGCGAGCATGAACGCCCTAGTGTTGGACAAAAACAACAATCCAGCCATAGCTACTATGGCAAACCCAGCCATGTAGTGAGGTCCGCCCCAGACTAAGAGGAATGCCAATGGTGCGACCAACGCTACGGGTATTAGAATTTCTCTACCGAAGTCTCGGTCGTTTATCCAAGTGGTGATGGGGTTCATGGGCTACTGAAGATACCCCAGCCCACGCAAGCGCTCTTCGATCTCTACACGCTGCTTGTCGCTAAAACCGCCACTACTATCACTGGTAAACTCCTCAGCTTCGGTGTACCGGATTGGTGCTATATCGCTTCTTAAAAGAGTTGATAAAAGAACCTCGCCATCCATATCGTCTGGGATGGGCAGACCCATCAAGGCTAATACAGTAGGCGCTATATCGATAATATCTGCGCCTGTGACGTCACAGGTGTCGAAGGAGGGACCTACTCCGAGAAAAATCCCGTTGGGTTTATGGTTCCCAGAAGACCATCCAGATTCTTCAAAAAGCTGGTCTGGTATTGTGCCTTCGGAATAGTAGAACCATACCGAGGTGTCGTGCTCAGTGATCACTATATCGCTAGCGCGTTCAACCTCTGCACCAGAATATATCTCAGCTCGTAATTGTACCTTAGTGATGACAGGCTCACCAGACTTGTCTCGCATAGATAACAGGGCCTCTCTTACGCGTTCGCCAACATCTGCGTAATCTTCCTTGCTTACAGAACCCGAAGGTTCGCGCCCCTCGAGGTTGATGCGCACTGAATTCGTTCCGTGACAATAAGCGACCGTGTTTTCCCAATCTATTCCAGCGGCAAATCGCGACAGCGCGGCTCCTTGTCTACTCAGTATTCCACCGGCACCAATCCGTTTGGCTACGTCGACAATTTTGCGAGTATCTACACCCAGCTTGTCCATCACGCCCCGAACTGTGTTCATTCGCCCGCGAACATCATTCGCACTAGCGTCCTTAAACTTTAGAAAGCCTTTCTCGGCTAACCATGTGTTAAGAAATACCTTGTTGCGACACTGTCCAAAACCGTGATCTGAGATGAATATTACATCGCAGTCTTCGCCTTTGTTATCCACCATCATTCCGATTTGGTCATCTAATAAGGTGTAGATTTCCAAAATTCTGTCTGCATACTTTGCAGCGCCATCGGCGTCGTAATTTGGATGATCTGGATCAATGAAATGCCAGATACAGTGCTGTAGTCGATCCATCTCAACCCACACGGTAACGTGCAGATCCCAATCCTCTCTCGTCAACAGCTCCTTCACCAGTACAGAGCGCTTGTTTATGAGGCGTTCTAATCGGTCGCAAAATGGGAGGACATCGTCGAATGACTCGGTGAGATGTGTATCTATTTCATATCCTGGTGATATCTCCATCAATTCGTCAACGAAATCAGGCGGCCAAGTAAAGCCCTCAGTCTCTACGGACGGAGTGAGCATTCCGGAGACCGCAAATCCATTTATCTTTCGGCAAGGGAAAGTTAGCGGTAAATTTACCGATGAAACTCGTCTGCCTTGAGTCGAAGCTATTTCGAGTATTGTACTAGCCTTTACTCTGGTAGAGTCCACTGGCTCGTAAACGTATGAGTTAGCCATAGGCTCAGTCCAGTCGTAAATACCATGTTTACCTGGCCCCTTTCCAGTAACGAAGGATGTCCACGCCGTCGCTGTCATAGGCGGTACAACCGTGTTCAGTTCACCTTTAGCCCCCTCCGCACACAAGGCAGAAAGACGGGGCATAAGACCGCGGTCCATAAACCCATCTAGCAGCTCCCAAGTTGCACCATCGAGACCAATAACCATTACTCTTCGTTTTGACATGCGCTCTAATAGCCTTATACGACAACTTCGGCTATGGTGGCATCACCATCAGATATCCACGTAGAATACGGTAGCAAAGCAGTGAACAACAAAAGCTCCAAAGATTCAAAGCGCAATCAGAATTACAGGTCAGAGCCAAGCCTCTCGGAGTTGCTACATCTTCGGGAATATTGGAAGACTGTAAGAAAAAGACTTTGGACCTTTATTAATTTCTTCGTGCTTCTTGTCATCAGTGTGGCGATCTTTTCTGTCACACAAATGCGTGTGTATGAGGCCTCAATGTCTCTGCAGATAGACGCAGTTATGCCAAGGTATACGAGTTTTCAGGATGTAAACTCACTCGGAACCGGACACTACCTGTCGGACCAAGAATACTACGCCACTCAGCATGCAAAATTACGCTCCCGAAGTCTTGCTCAGACGGTAATAGAGCAGTTAGATACCTCCATTGATCCTAGGTTTGAAGAGAGTGATAACCCAGTAGGGCTCATTTTAAGCATGGTCAGGATAGAGCCTAAAGACCACACTAGACTTGTTTTAATAAGATGCGAGCATACGGAACCAGCGTTCGCAGAGGAGATGTGTGCGCTCTGGGGTGAAACCTTTGTCGAAATGAACATGTCGTCGCTGATGACCTCTATGCAAGAGGCTCTTGCCCGCCTAGCGACACAGGTTTCCGATGCCCAATCCGCAGTTGAAATCGCTGAAAACAATCTGCTAGATTTCAAAAAGGAATACAACGTAGTATCGCTCTCGAGTGAGGATCGACAAAATATTCTGTCGACACAGTTGTCCGAATTAACGACTGCCTACGCCCAAGCGCAAGCCGACCGAGTCTCTCGACAAGCTGAACTAGAGAGTATCCGTACTTTATTGGCCAATGAGACATCTCCATTGGCCCTCTCATTGATGGTCAGCAACGATCTTCTGTCCGGACTTCGAACTGAGCTAGCCAACCGCCATAGAGAGCGAGCCGAGTTGGCCCAACGATACCTGGCCCAACATCCTCGCATGGAGACCATCGAGGGACTTATCGCTGAGTTGGAGACTCAGATAATAAACGAAGTCAACAATGAGAGCTCTCGAAGACAATATGTATACGATCTGGCCCTTTCCCGGGAGACTGAACTCGAATCGGCTTTGTCTGGGCGAACAACCGACGTACTTAATCTTGGAGAACAGGAGGGGGAGTACAACCGATTACAGCGCGAAGTGGGGACACGGCGGACGGTATACGAATATCTCCTTCAAAGATTGCAAGAGACCGACATTATACAAGAATTGCAGGTAAACAATGTACAGGTCATCGACTACGCGTTGGTGGGCACTAAACCAGTAAGCCCTAATATACCTCTGAATATCGCTCTAGCAATCGTAGTAGGACTCCTCGGTGGTGTCTCATTGGCGCTCTTCTTCGAGTACATGGACAACACGATCAAGACACGAGAGGAGGTCGAGGCCCTTGGAGTTCCATTCTTGGGTATAATACCATCTGTGACGCTGGAATCTGGCGCCCCAATAGAGAATGCTCGAGAGCGCTATCTGTACAGTTACAACAACCCGAAATCGGCATTCGCCGAGTTCGTCAGGAATATTAGGACCAACATTTATTATGCCCGGTCGACCTCGTCGACGGGTGCCCATAAGCTACTTGTAACTTCCGCCGGACCACGAGAAGGAAAGACAACTTCCGCCGTAAACTTGGGCATCACGATGGCGGCTAGTGGCAAGAGAGTTCTGCTCTTAGACGCCGACCTCAGGCGCCCATCATTGCACAAAGCATTTGGCGTCTCTAACGAAAGGGGACTGTCAAACCTACTGACAGGTAAGTGGAGTGCTGAAACTGCTCCGCTACTTACGCCTCAAAAGGGACTGTTTGTGATTCCATCAGGTCCTAGGCCGCCGAATCCAGCGGAACTATTGGGCAGTGATGCTGTTGATAAACTTCTCCAACGACTAGGCACGCTCTTTGATGTCATTATCTTTGACTCTCCACCAGTTGCAGCTGTAACGGATGCAGTGGTATTGGCTCAGAAGGTGGATGGAGTTGTGATGGTGGTCAAATCCTTCAAGGTAGGGCGTGATTTAATCTTACA
>CAWVYO010000179.1:0-7031 GCA_963934385.1 uncultured bacterium | reverse complement strand
GTCTGTAGCGGTAACACCTGGCTTTGTGTTTCCAGTCAACTCAACACCTACCACTTTCGGAAGGAGCATGTAGATTGGCTGACCAAGAAGGACTGCCTCCGCTTCGATTCCACCGACACCCCAACCCAATACGCCTAGTCCGTTGATCATTGTTGTGTGGGAGTCGGTCCCTACAAGGGTGTCAGGATATGCAACACCGTCCTTAATTTGAACTACGTTGGCCAAGAACTCCAGGTTCACTTGGTGAACAATGCCGCTTGATGGAGGCACAACTCTAAAGTCATCAAAAGCCAGCTGACCCCAGCGCAAAAAGTCGTAGCGCTCGGCGTTGCGCTCAAACTCCCTAGCGCTGTTTAGCTCTTCGGCGTCTGCAACACCAAAGTGGTCAACCTGTACAGAGTGGTCGATTACTAGGTCAACAGGTACCTGTGGGTTTACCTTATTTGGATCACCCCCCATGCGAACCATCGCAGAGCGCAAGGCAGCGAGGTCAACAACGGCGGGAACGCCAGTGAAGTCTTGAAGGATAACTCTGGCTGGGCAGAAAGGGATCTCAGCCTCGCCCTGATCTTCTGGCGCCCACTTGGCCAAGAGCTTGATGTGCTCTTCCGTAACTCCGAAGCCGTCACATTTGCGCACAGCCGCCTCAAGCAGGACTTTGATGCAGTATGGAAGGGTTGAGATTTCGCCCAAACCCGCCTCTTCAAGCACATTCAGAGAGTAGTAGTCAACAGGTCCATTTGCGGTCTGAAGGGTGCTGAGGGAGTTGAATGGGTTCATCTGTAAGTTCTCCGTATAAATTGGATCTTCTCTGCGTGATGTGCTTCACGCCTACTGGTGGTCTATTTAGGTCGCGAGAGGTGCTAAGGCAAGCGCCCAAGGCGGGTTATTTTGCGCGACTGCTGGCCCAGTCAATGCCGCAAGTATGGTAGATGCCTCTGTACGGAGCTCTTCCAGCTCGGCGGGGCGATCAGGAAAGCAGATCACCCAGATGCTACCGCGAGGATAATGTAACAACAGAGGGCATTTTGGTGAGAACGCCACTAACAGCGACAACTACTCGAAAGCTCGGCGTATTTAGAGCCCTACAGCTCCCGCGGATCTGTCAGCTTACCAGTAATAGCGCTGGCAGCCGCTACTGCGGGGCTCACCAGATATACAGGGCCTGGGGCGCCCATGCGCCTCGCGAAGTTGCGGTTTGTGGTCGAGGCTGTGGTCTCGCCATCGTAAGGAACACCTGGGCCGTTACCGATACAGGCTCCACAGCCAGGGTTGCTAACTACAGCACCAGCCTCTTTGAACTGAGCCAGAATACCAGCCGCCTCCGCCAACTCTGCCACCTGCTCAGACGACGGAGTAACTGTCAGACGGACACCGCTCTTTACCGAGTGTCCTTTCAGCACATCCGCTGCCGCCTTTAAGTCTGAGAACGACGCCCCCGTACAAGACGCTATAACTACGTTGTGTATCTCTACTTCTCGGTTCGATTCTAGGGTGGCGCGGTTTCTTGAGTCGCCTGGGGTTGCAACAGTTAGTGGGACCTCTGCCAGATCGACCTTGATTACACGGGCGTACTCAGCACCTTCATCGGGTGCCACCATACGCTCTGACATGTCGTCCCCGCGCTGCTCTTTTAGGAATACTCGGAGCGGTTCACACGGCTCGACGATACCCGTCATTAGCCCGCCCTCTACTGTCATGTTGGTCAACACAGAGAGCTCATCGACGTTCCAGTGATTCAGTGCTGGCCCGCCAAACTCGATTACACAGGTATCGGTTGGTCCTGTACGCCAGTGCTCCTCACGGAAGTAAGGGTCGCCGATAAGGTGAAGTATTAGATCTTTCGGAGAGAGAATCGCGCCTGGATCGCCTGTCACTTCAACTCGAACAACCTTTGGAACAGTGACGGGAATCATCCCGGTGCGAAGCGCGAATGCCATTGCGGTTGAACCTACACCAAAGGCAAAGGCGTTGAGAACACCTGAGCTAGGGGTGTGTGAGTCCGTAAGGATTACAACATCGCCTGGCTGGGCATACTGCTCAACAACCAGCCTGTGGCAGACACCCGCAGGGTAAGGTCGACCAGGACCGTGGAGCCGAATATTGTTCTGCTCGCAGGCCTCTACCATCTCTGCTGTTAGACGCTGAGATGGTCCAAGGCGAGCCCCTTTTACGGCATCTGGGACTGTCTCGTGAGCGATAAGGACAAAGTGATCCTCAAAGGCGGCGATCTGCTCCGGTAGGAACATGGGAGCGTTCCCCCACTCCTTTTTATACAGATCGACAACCATACCCGCTGTGTATTCGTGCATTCCGCGGAATCCAGTACGACATAGAACCTGTTCACCTGGGGTCACACTAGCTATTCCAAAGTTGTCTTCACCACCTCGCCATGCTCTCATGCTGATGATTTTTTCGACTGAGTTCATGGGTCGAACTTGGCGTTCTATTGAGTAAGTGGGCTTGGTCTCACCAGCCAGAAGCTGGGATCCAAATGACATAAGTCCACCTGACTCAGCCACGGCTTTGAAGAACGGTGGCAGCTCTTCGTAGAACTCCTGAACATCGACATCTTCACCGCCCTCAAGACGCGCCAAGACGCCGCGATCCGTTGTGAAGGGCATACCAGCATAGACCATATTCTCTTGGAATATTCTCTGGAATGAATCGGCTACGACAAGCTCGATACCAGCCCCTTGATGGGCCACTACTGCAACCTCACGCGAGGAGCCAGAGCCGTACGCATCGCCGCCAACGATCACCTGAAATCCGCCAGTTTTCACGCCATTCTTTGGTACAACCTCTAAAAAGTTCTGTAGGAAGTACGGTCCGAGCACCTCAGGGGTGTAGCCAAGAGTACAGGCCTGCCCAGAGATCATCGCGTCGGTATTGACTCCGTAATGATAGCTCTCACCATCTGCTGTCTTACCTCCAAGCTGTACACCGATTTTGTTTGAATCCGAAAACAGGTGAAGGATACGTCCTGAGAGCTTCATGCTTTCCTCCTAAAATTGACACCTAAATTGATTGCCTTATCATTAGCCCAAAACCAACAACCGCGCCTCAAAGATCCGTGTTATGACGGCCTTCGAAAAAACTTTCATGGAGGCAAACATGAACGAGAATCAGTCAAAAGCATGGGGTCAACTTACAGATCGCATGAAGCAAGTAAATCTCATCAACAGCTCGATAGCGCTGCTTCACTGGGATCAACAGACCTACATGCCTCCGCGTGGGGCCGAGCTTCGCGGTGCTCAAGTTGGTACCCTCTCTGGAATAACACACGGACTGTCTACAGCACCAGAGGTAGGCGACTGGATTCAGACCGTAGGATCAGGGAAGCTCGACACATTTCACACAGCTGCTGTACGGAACATAAAAAAGGCCTACGAGCGGGAAGCGAAGATGCCCGCAGAGTTGGTACAGAAGTTCTCAGAAGCACAGTCGACTGGCTTCACCGCCTGGATGAAGGCTCGGAGTTCTGGTGATTTCAACGACTTCGCCCCCGCGCTTCAAACCCTTCTAGACCTATCTCGCGAGAGAGTCTCCTTTATAAAAACAGATGAAGCCTGCGACTACGACGTCCTGTTGGATCAGTTTGATCCAGGGGTATCAACAGCGAGCCTAAACCCGATATTTGACCGCCTCGCGGCGGGGCTTGGCGAACTACTAAAAGCTATCGACGGACAGCCTCAGGTAGAAAAATTGGGCGGTGAATGGGACACAGAAGCTCAGAAAAACTTCTACAACGAGCTGATTCCCACGCTTGGGTACTCCCTGGAAAACGGAAGGCTGGACGAGGCGCAGCACCCTTTCTCAATAAAGATGACCCCTGGTGATACACGGCTAACCACCCACTACTACAAGGGCGATCTTCTGAGCGCACTCGGTGGAACAATGCACGAGGCGGGCCACGGCATGTACGAGCAGGGGCTCAACCCCGACTGGTGGAACACAGGTGTAGGCGAAGCTGCCAGCCTTGGTATGCACGAGTCACAGTCTCGTTTCTGGGAAAACTTTATCGGCCATTCAATGGCATTCTGCGAATATGTGGCACCTCAGATTAACAAGCACTTTGGTACAAGCGTCACACCAGAGCGCCTATATTCAGCCGCAAACCGAGTAGAGCGCTCATTCATTCGAGTACAGGCAGACGAGGCCACCTACAACCTGCACATCATTGTCCGGTTCAAGCTAGAACAAGCGCTTGTCCACGGAGACATTACCGTAGCCGAGGCCCCTGGTGTCTGGGCTGATCTATACGAGAAGATCGTAGGAGTAAGGCCGCAGAACCTAAACGACGGTGTACTTCAAGATGTTCACTGGAGCGGCGGGGCTTTTGGGTACTTCCCTAGCTACTCTCTTGGCAACCTCTACGCGGCATCCCTTGGCGTAAAGATTCAAGAGGATCTACCCGAAATGTGGGATCAGGTTCGCGCTGGAAACTTCTGTGAAATCTTGGGTTGGCTCCGCCAGAAAGTACACCTTCGAGGTCACCTTATAGAGGCGCCTGAGATCGTAAGTGATGCCGTAGGAGAGAGGGATATGGTGAACGACCTTCTCGACCACATGTGGAGCCGATTTGGTGGGCTCTATGGGGTGCAAAAGTAGGGTCGAAATTAACTAGCGGAACCCTTTGCGCTAACCTGCTCTAAAATAGCATCCATGAGTTCTTGGAAAAAGTCCAATTCTCGCCCCATAGTTCGGGGGTTTTTAATGGTGCCAGGTGGCATAGCTACGCCATAAATGGTGGCGTATGTTTTGTATGTTTCAACGGCCTGTGCCCACTTTTCATCTACCATTCTCTTAGTGGGAATAAGCCAAGCCTTCTCTGCCTCCTGTCTAGATTTGACCATGGTTTTAAGCTTTTCTTTCTTCGCCTCTTTGAACTCCTCCAACTTCTTGGCTTTATCAGTCAACGAAGCTCCTCCGACACCGATTCCAAAAGCATTTGTAGCGCTTTGTTTTTTCTTTTCTTCTTCATACGCTGCTTTAGCTATTTCATATGACTTGTCTGCAGCTCTGTAGTCGTTACGATCTCTTTCGTAAATTTGGACTTCCTTACCGCCAATGCACTTTGACAGGAGGTCAGAGTACCATGAATACTGCGCCTCAATTTCTCGATAATGTTCCTTGAAGTCTGTCCCGTCTAGATTGTTCTCCTCAAACAATTTACTGGCATACTCCTCACGAACCAAACTTGTAGCGTTGGCAGAATGGCAGGCATCAATAACGAAGTTGAGGTGAATCCCCATAGCAGTCGCACGGTTGACCATCGACTGAACCTTTGCGTTCACGAACAGTTTGTTGTCAACACCTTGCAGACCACCGTCACTACCATGACCACTAAAAGACAAGAAGACCTCGTCGCCCTCTGTGCTCTCCTTTAGACGTGAACGATAGACTGACTCCATATCTCCTGCATCCTGATTCTCATGCGTGTCGATATCGTAACCGCTAAGAGCTCCTGCTAGCGCAGTGAGATCAGTCTTCGCCCCTGGTAGGTCGGAAGCAGTGCCTGGATAGTCAGAGTTACCGATCAAAGATGCTGACTTTTTGGTCTCAGTACCCTCTGACGCTAATGGGGGCTGACCAACAGAGACAAGATCTGGATGAAAGGTTGGTTGGTCGGAATTTTTTGATAACAACTGCTTCTCCGCCATCTCTTCAAGAATCTCTGTCATAGGTCTGTCGGGGGTTGAGGCAATCAGTTTGGCTAAAGCTGGAGTAAAGACATCATCGAAAGCAGACTCGTTCTCTCCTGAAGCTGAGATGACATTCGCAGAGCCTGTGCCTGGTCCCGAGACTCCGACAGTGTTCTCTACTGCGCTATCAAACATATTGACTGTTGATGTCCATAGCCCTCGAGATGCTGATTCCTCACCCTCTCCACCAGAGTCTGCTGGCGTCCCAGCCGCCACTCCTCCTGATTGTGCAGCTACTTCTCCTCCGGATTGAGCCTCAGCCATTGCATCGAGCGCTGCCTGGTTCCCTGCGCCATCTTGCATATTTGCCAAGCTAGCCTGGGTGGTTTCACCTCCCTGTCCAGCGCTTTGTGACGAGGCCTGGGCATTAGTAGACTCCTGAACTTGCCCCTCTTGAACCTGGGATTGGTCTGATGTCTCTTCTTGAGCCTGTTGATGAGTAGCCACTTCGTTCACCTCTACACATAATCTAACACACTATATGCAAAGGCAAATATCCTGCATTAGATTAGCATCTCTTCATTAAAAGGACATAATTAGAGTCGTTGTTGACTACAGGCCAACTCATCGGTAAGTAGACACATGAAGCAAACAAACAAACTCTATTGGTTAGGAACCTTGGTCGTCTGTCTCACAGCTTGCGCCTCCAGCCACAACCAACTTGTACAAGCTCTGAACTCACACGAGTTCCGGCAGGTGTCTTACTGTGACTCAATAGATCACCCAGAGCCTATGCTCCCTGAAGTGGTGGAGGGGCTAAACTTCGAGCCCGACGAAACCACTGCCATGATCCTCAACCATGGCGCCAGCGCTATTATCGCAAGAGCCTGGCTCAGTGAACACGCCACTGAGACTATCGACGCACAGTACTTCATCTTTGCTACAGACAATCTAGGTCTTATCGCTATTGACCACCTACTTCTAGCTGCCGAGCGAGGAGTTAGAGTCCGTCTTATTGTAGACGATACCCTTAATCACGGAGACCCAAACGTCCTGCTAGCCCTGGCTCTACACCCAAACGCGGATGTTCGGATCTACAACCCAAACATCAATGTTGGAACAAGCGTCTGGACGGCCCTTGGAAACGTGTTCACAGATTTCCGTGGTGTTAATCAGAGGATGCACAACAAACTCTTTGTAGCTGATGGCCAAGTAGCCATCACAGGCGGTAGAAACGTAGGTGCAGAGTATTTTGACCTCAACCATAATTCTAACTTCAGAGACCGCGACGTCCTCTTAGTCAACGGGGCTGTTCAGTCTGCGAATGAGAGTTTTCAAGAATTCTGGGACAGCGAAATAGTGGTTCCAATAGAGTCCATCATGGGT
>CAWVYO010000178.1:0-7040 GCA_963934385.1 uncultured bacterium | reverse complement strand
CCTCCTCTAAAACTTCTTCCAAGAACTCGTCTGAGACCTCCTCTAAAACTTCTTCCAAGAATTCGTCTGAGACCTCCTCTAAAACTTCTTCCAAGAACTCGTCTGAGACCTCCTCTAAAACTTCTTCACCAGCACTCAGTGTCGCTAAAATTCCAGACTCAGGCTCGTTGTCTGGTGCTAACTGCTCAATATTAGGAGGTTCAACAGCGACTACAGGCTCATTCACCCACCAACTTCTTCGCTCTTCTCCGCCAACACTTACGGCTTGCTCCCTCAACTCCCAGTCTGTGAGAGCCACTCCCAGAGGCAGCAAATCAGATGGACGTAATCTTGGTATCTGATGGCTCGACGAGGTGGGCTCATCAACTTGTTCATGCTCACCCAGAGATATATCTAATCCACCTAAATCCTCTTCTTCCTCTATGGACAAACTTTCATGCTCAGCCTCAATAGGATCAATTGGATCCATCGGATCAATCGGATCCATCGGATCAATCGGATCCATCGGATCAATCGGATCAATCGGATCCATCGGATCAATCGGATCCATTGAGTCTAACGACGGATCTATGAACTCATCTCCAGATTCTGGCTCGGGCAGATCCAGCTCAAGCGCATCGGCTAGCTCATCCTCAGACTCAAAGTTACTCCACGCCTCTTGAACTGACCGCTTTTCTTCTTCTTGTTCAATAGGCTGGATATCCCCTAAAGGGATCTCAATTTTTAACAGGTTTTCGGTAGGCGACAAACGCATCCGAACGCGCTGAAGAGCCATCAAAAAGGCAGTGTCGTCTTCGTAGACATCAAAACCTTCGGCTCGCAAAGCCGGTGAAAGGCAGTCAGCCAGATCGGGTTGACTCTGGCGCAGTGACTCCAAACCGTCGTCCACACCACACTGGATAGCTTGACGAAAAATCTCCGCCCAGTCACCCAGGTAAAGATCTCGCCCAGAGACTAGGCGGAATATGACAGCCGCAGCCTGCCATCGATCTGTCTGGGGACCGACATCGCCTACACCCGCCTGTTCTGGAGCCATAAAATGAGGGTCCGACCGTTCGTGGTTGAAACCAACACCCAAAATCCTCAAGCGACCATCTGGCTCTCGGATAAGTCGCCGCATGTCTAGAGCCCCATGGATCTGCCCTACCCCATGCAGAGCTGTGAGCCCCTCAAGCAGGTCTTCTCCAGCATGCAGGGCTCTGCCTAAACTACACGAGTCTTCTAAATCTGGATCGCTCGCGCTGTTTGACACCCACTGCTCCAGAGGGGTTCCGTGAATCCACTCCACTGCGTAGGCTAGATCCTGGGGAAAACTTTCAAGAACCATCGGAAATCTGCGATCACTTATGGACTCAAGCACATCTTTCTCAGATTGCCAGTTAGCCTCGGCGATAGCATCACCTGGGTTCACTACTACGCTAAAGCACGCCCGTTGAGGGAGCCCATCACCTACTCGCACAGCCCTCCACAGCTCCACGCTCATGCTGGGGCGAATACATTCAACAAGCTCCCATGAGCCTATGCGACGTCTTCTCTCAGTCACTTATTTTGTCTCTGTACCTACAAATTACGGCGATATCGCCCACCCACATCAAATAGAGCGTGAGTTATCTGACCCAGTGTCGCAACTCTAACGGTTTTCATCAACTCTCCAAAGATGTTGCCGTCATTTAGTGCTACATTTTTAAGGCGCTGCAGTGCGCCATCTACCTCTGAGGCATGCATCTCTTGAAACTTGGTAACAGAATCAATCTGAGCCTGCTTTTCGTCGCGTGTGGCGCGCCTGAGCTCAATTGGAGCAGGTTTCCAGTCCTCTTCGAGTGTGGCGGGGTCCTCGAACGTGTTGATCCCAACAAGAGGTAGGGTACCGTCGTGCTTTAGGCGCTCATAATAGAGCGACTCAGACTGGATCTGACCTCGTTGATACTGTGTCTCCATTGCGCCAAGAACACCGCCTCGTTGATCTATACGCTCAAACTCAGCCAAGACCGCTTCTTCCACAAGGTCTGTGAGCTCCTCAACCAAGAAACTACCCTGTAGAGAATTCTCATTCTTGAGTAGTCCATACTCCTTGTTCAGGATTAATTGGATAGCCATTGCACGACGCACGGACTCCTCGGTCGGTGTCGTAACAGCCTCATCATAGGCGTTAGTGTGTAGGGAATTGCAATTATCCTGAAGAGCAACAAGAGCCTGCAACGTGGTGCGAACATCGTTGAACTGAATCTCTCTAGAGTGAAGGGAGCGCCCTGAGGTTTGGATATGATATTTTAGCTTCTGTGAGCGCTCTGAACCACCGTAGCGCCTGTCCATAACAATCGCCCAGATGCGACGAGCAACCCTACCCAATACGGTGTACTCAGGGTCTAAACCGTTTGAGAAGAAGAACGACAGATTCGGCGCGAACGAGTCGATATCCATACCGCGTGAGAGGTAGTACTCCACGTAGGTAAAGCCGTTTGACAGGGTAAAGGCCAATTGGCTAATCGGGTTCGCCCCCGCCTCAGCTATGTGGTACCCAGAAATTGAGACAGAGTAGTAATTCCGCACCCCCTCATCAATGAACCAAGCCTGCATGTCAGCCATCATTCGCAGGGCAAAACCCGTGGAGAAGATGCATGTATTCTGTGCTTGATCCTCTTTGAGTATGTCCGCCTGAACCGTACCCCGTACAGATGCCAGCGCCGCGGAAGAGATCTCTCTATGCTCCTCAACAGTTGGTTGGTGCCCCTTACTCTCGACAAACTTGTCGACCTGTTGGTCGATCGCCGTATTGAGGAACATCGCCAGAGTCATGGGCGCGGGTCCATTAATGGTCATGGATACAGATGTGGTAGGCGCACACAGGTCAAACCCACTGTAGAGGATCTTCATATCGTCTAGGTGGGGAACAGAGACACCTGATTCTCCAACTTTTCCAAATATGTCGGGGCGTTCGTGGGGATCTTCTCCGTATAGTGTCACGGAATCGAAAGCCGTAGAAAGCCTATGGAACTGCTCCCCATCACACAAGAGGTGAAAGCGCTTGTTGGTTCTAGCTGGACCTCCCTCGCCCGCAAACATACGCTTAGGCAACTCAGCCAGTCGCTTTAGGGGGAACACACCCGCCGTGTATGGGTATCTACCAGGGAGGTTCTCAAGAAGTGCCCACCGAAGACGCTCACCGCTGTCGATATACCTAGGGAACGACACCCTCGGAATCATAAGATGTGAGAGACTCTCGTGTTTTAAGGGCTGGCGAATCTCGCGCCCTCTTACTGTGTATACAAACTCGTCTGCGCTGTAAGTGGCACGATCTGACTCCCAGTTGTCGAGAATAGCTAAAGCCTCAGGAGCCAAATCCACCGAAGCGGCCTTGGACACAAGGGACTCGGCCGCCTCACCATCTAGCTCTTTTGCTGCGTATTCAAGCATCTCTCGCCTACGGGCAGCCACAACTTGGGTACCAGCCCAGTCGTGATAGCTCCTGATCACAGCCGCAATCTCACCGAGATACCGCACCCTTTCAGGAGGAATTAGCGCTGCGCCTACACCACTAACAGGGCTACCAGGGGCTATTTTTGAGTTCCACTCACGCCCCGAGAATTCCGCAATCCTTGAGAGCATGCCTAGATAGGCTCCGTTTACACCCTCGTCATTAAATCTAGCGGCTACTGTTCCATAGACCGACAGATCGTTATCGGCAGTTTCGAAGTCGTTTCGGTTACGCCGTACCTGCTTCCTAATGTCTCGAAGGGCATCTTCTGCACCTCGCCTCTCATATTTGTTAAGGATCACCATGTCGGCATAATCGAGCATGTCTATCTTCTCAAGTTGAGACGCTGCACCGTATTCAGGGGTCATCACATAAAGGGAGATGTCTGAGAACTCGGTAATTTCGGAGTTACCCTGACCAATACCTGAGGTCTCAAGTAAAATAAGCTCAAACCCAGCCGCCTTCACAATACCTATTGCCGCGCCGATCGCATCGGACAGCTCGCTTTTTGATTCGCGAGTCGCGAGGGAGCGCATAAAGCAACAGCCCGTGTCACCCGTGACGCCATACACCGCGTTCATCCTGATACGGTCTCCCAAGAGCGCTCCACCTGTCCGGCGACGCGTTGGGTCTACTGAAAGAACAGCTATTTTGAGATTGGGAAAGTCACTTCGAAAACGACGCACAAGCTCATCTGTAAGTGATGACTTCCCCGCGCCTCCTGTACCTGTAATACCGACTACTGGAGCATTATTTTTAGAAGCAGCCTCGGCGATTGCCTCCTTAGCAGTATCAGAGACGACACCTGCCTCGTCAACATCCGCCTCAATTGCTGTGATATAGCGAGCGACTGTCGCGGGGTCGGCTGCAAGGAGACCATCAAATGCTGGAAGCTCTCCCTCGAGCAAATCTTGATCACACTTTGAGACCAAGTCCTTTATCATGCCAACTAGCCCCATTCTGCGGCCATCTTCCGGGTGATAAATTCTGGTGATCCCCTCACTGTGGAGATGATCCGCTTCATCTGGAACGATTACACCACCTCCGCCTCCAAAGATCCGAACATGAGAGGCGCCTCTCTCGTCTAACAGTCGTCGCAGATACAAGAAATAATCGACATGCCCCCCCTGATAAGAGGTGACAGCTACAGCGTGCGCATCTTCTTGAACAGTGGCATCCACAACCTCAGCAACCGAGCGGTTGTGGGCTAAATGAATAACCTCGCACCCCTCAGCCTGAATAAGCCTACGCATGACGTTTATCGCCGCGTCGTGTCCATCAAAAAGCGCCGCAGCGGTTACAACTCGAATGTTTTTAGCTGCGCTAGACTTTGATTCTGAAGACATGCCCTCTCCGTTCTCTTAGATAAGATACGGATATCTAACGCGAAATCACCGTGAATGGTCGAAAAGGTGCGCCTCATCAACCCTAGCCAAAAAACTCTCCAACGCCGCATTAAAGGCGCTCGGAGCCTCTATGTTTGGAGAGTGACCAACGCTGGGTAGCTCGACAAGCTCAGCGCTTGGTATTGCAGACTCCAGTGTATATGCCTCCTCTATTGGGCATAACTTATCTAACGTCCCATGAATTATGAGGGTTGGTACTGAAATTCGATGAAGGTCATCTCCTGGATCAAACCCTCTTGCGGCATCCATCTGCCTCTTCAACGCAATGGGTGAGAGTGGGTTCTTGGCCCGAGAATCTGCGAATACCTGTAGGTGACGCCTGTGGCTATCGATGTAGTCGGGTCCAAACAGAAGTGGAACAACCCGCTCAAAAATCTCCTGACCTGTCATTGATCCCATATTCTCTAAGACTGAGTGCCCCTCTATCGTGCCCGCAGGTCCCGCCTGGGTAGCGGCTAGGGTGATAGAACGCACCTTATCTGGGTAGTTGATGGCAAGATATTGAGCAAGACGACCGCCAAACGAGATCCCACAGACATCAGCTCTGTCGAGGTTAGCGCTATGCATCACCTCTAAAAAATCTTGTGCGTAGGTTTCAAGCTCACCCAAGCCATCGGAATCCGGTGATTTTCCATTGCCACGGTGATCATAAGCGACCACAAGGCGTGATTTTGAGATGTGGCGCGTTTGGTAAAACCACCCCTGAAGAGCGCCTCCGAGACCATTTATCAGGACTAGCGGAGGGGAACCACGATCACCAGAAACCGTGCACGCAAGCCCTGCGTCGCCAGATGTAAACCTCATATAGCCTCCCAGTATTCATACTACACAACACCCCTAATCACACAAATCAGACCTTTAGCGCCACATAAAAAACTGGCTAAAAAAAGTTTTTTCAAAAAACACAGGTCCGCGAATGAAATTTCGCCCAAGGTGCGTAATGAAATTTCTAATATCATCATAAAAGCCTTTACTCCCAGCCTTCCACCTAAAGGTCACTTAGGTGCGTAAGTAAAAATGAATATATATTCATTAGTAACTACAACAGTTTAGATCAATTACTATTGACTTGACAATAGATTGGCTCTGGCAAAAGCTGTGTCTAGGGCAACCTGAAGAGGTCTGTCTAAAAATGCCTCCATTCAGGGGCATAAAGAAGGAGAACTAAAATGAAAACGACTATAGGTATTGCCGCTATTTCGATAATAGCGAGCTCTTCAGCTTTCGCGGGTGACTACACCACAACTCAAAACGAGCGTCCGCTCGTAGCACCAGCTGGCGCAATCTTCAGTAGTGTAAGGTGGGACCTTAGTACCGTAGGTGTCGGGGTGGAGTACGGTGTTATGGAGGACATGTCTGTCAGCCTTGGTGGGCTCGGCTTTGACATAGAGAACAGCGCGGCAATGACTGATGTAACTGTCGGCGTTGGCTATAGCGTAATGTCTGGTGACGGTCTGGATGTGGCTGCTGGATTGAACATTCCATCGAGCTTCGGGTATATTGGTGTTGACATGAGCACGCGCTACGCGATTATGGATGGTCTCGCCATTCGTACCGGTGACGGTCTCCTTATGTACACAATAGACGGTGGTGACATCGGAATTCACCTTGGACTAGGTCTTACCTACCAAGTGGCTGACAATATGCACGTAGATCTAGACACTAACCTAGTTGACATGGCTGGTGGCATGACCATTAGCATCGCTGACGCGCAGATAATCAATATAGGCGCTGGATACAACATGGACGATATGGACTTCGGTCTGTCTCTAAACAATGTAACTGGCGGAGACGCAATGGGCTTCGGGCTGGCTTTCGCATACCGTATGTAGAAAGTCTCCAGTCGTAAAAGACTCTGACGGGGAGTAGCTGTCTAAGACGGTTACTCCCCGTCTCTTATTTTTGGTTATTGTCTCTATATGATTAGACTCTCAATCGTTTTTATAATGGCTGGCTGTTCGGGCGGAGAGCCCTCTACACCCGAGGCCACCCCCAGTGATCTGCCAGTAGGTGTAGCGACCACACTTGGCGCTAACGACGGCAGCCAACCTTGCCCTCAAGGCATGCGCTACATCGAAGGTGGAACCTACACAACTGGGATGAAGCTCCCGCTACCCTATGGTGTTGTCGACACGACTCAGATGGAGGTAGTTGAGGCG
>CAWVYO010000177.1:0-7055 GCA_963934385.1 uncultured bacterium | reverse complement strand
CAGACCCCTGGTGCAAGAGGACTCAGATAGCGACGAAACAACTGAGACCACCGTTACAGAGAGAGGTCAATCAACAATGGCTCTCCGGTTGAGTCTAGCAGGAGAGGTAGTTTCGCCACAAGCAGAGGTCCAAGGCCACATTTTGGGTCATCGGGGATTTTTAGCTAACATTGCACCAGCAGCGCTAGTTCGAGTACGAGTTCACAGGGGCGGGCCAGTTACAGCCTCAATAAACAACAACGTTGTCCAGGTAGAAACAGAGGCAGCCCTGCCAGTGACCGGCACAGGGCTTCAAGCTCTAAACATAACGGGCGCTGCTGGTTCTGTAGTATCAATCTCAAGGCTATCACCACGCCCATTAATAATGGAGTCCTCACGATCGACCCCACAGGCGAGAACGATTCAATCACCAGATCCTCTTGACTCTACTGCAGCTATTGCATGGCTATCAAGCGTTTCACGACTACAGGAGCCGACTCCGACATTTGTTGGCAACGGGGCTACATACGGGGTCACACTTGGGGGAGGATTCGAAAAGAGTGGAGTCGGAGACTTCAGAAATGATTATCCGTTCCAATCCCTTGCTATCTCTATAGCCAAAAGGGGTGACTCCAATCACCTCTTAGAACACACAAGGCTGTCTGAGATGTCTCGCCATTGGTTCGGCGGCACAATCTCCTCTCGTAGAAGCGCACTGGGACATCCAAGTGTTTTGGGAGAGGCCTCTTGGGTCGGTCAGGGCACTGACTGGCTAGGCGAAATCGTAGCAGATGGTGGATTCTCTGGCGGCGCCTCTCACTATTCTATCACCGGGGAAGTTAGGCTACCAAAGAGACTAAATAATTATTGGACTCTGACACCTGCCCTTTCTACTGATTTGGGTAAATACTCAGACCGCCCTCTTGACGAAGTAGATCCGCAAGTATGGACCCCTTATGATGCGGCTCATCACAGCGGCTTTGGTGTAACCCTTTTACTGGACTGGCGAGGAGTCAGGGATAACCGCGTGCGATTTGGGGCCACTGGAGAGTCAACACCAAGCCTTAGCCCAAACTGGGTAGAGTCTCACATTAGGTTCGACTCTGTTCTGTTTGGACAGACAACACTTTCACTCGTACCCGCTATTGGATACAGGTTTCTGAGTGACTGGCGCAGCCAAGCGTACCTTAGACCAAGGCTAACGGGAGCGATTGGGTCTACACACTGGGTTGGGGCCAAGAGAACGAGAGTACATGTTTCGGCAATAGCTCAGTGGCTCCCTCTCCTGGATGTGGTTGAAGGAAGGCTAGAGTTAGAATTCAAATGGAGTGACAGACGTGGACTACGCGATCTGCCACCGACCTCTGGCCCCTTTAGGGGCGCACTTGACATTGAGGTAGAGAGCGAATGAAACTTAGAATTCGACCACATATAGGTCCGCAAACACCCGGCGGGGAATCTCTAGGGGAACAAGTCCCTGAGCTTGTAGCTAGGTTGCGCGGTCCCGAACTCGACTATATCGCCTCTTTGATAATTTCTGAAAGTCCCGCCAGCCTTGTCTCTTTGGGTCGTAGTTTTATTGACACACAACGCCAGACAACAAAAGAACGCTCTGCGCTGGTAAATGCATTTAAAAGAACCAAGACTAAGCGGGAAAACAAGCGAATCATAGAACACCACCTGCGCTCTACGGGACGAGGCTGGTCACTCTTCCAAGACCTTTCAGCCACTCGCCGTGATCTCGACAAGAGCACACTGTTAGAGCGCGAAGACCAACGAATAGAGAACGCGGGGGTGTTAATTGAATTGATAGGTCACCTGTTGGACAATCGACTACTTGAGCCAGCCACCCTGCGTTTCTTGGAGCTACTGCTGGACGAGCAGCGCCTGGCTACCAGGCGTGTTGCCGCCGGGGCGATCACTTCCGCTATAATGTTGCGCTCCGCTGCTGGCGAAGAGGACACCACACGGGCTGAAAGACTTATTTCCCACGCAATACACTCACGTCAAGACCCAATAACCGCGAGACGACTAGCACCCTTAATTCATCTTCTTGGAGATAGGGCCGCACCCATAATAAAGAAATTTTGCGCTTCACGCAGTACAAGTGCTGCACCCAAAGAATCATTCATACTTAGGGCGAGACTTCTTGAAGTACTAGTATCTGGTGGACCGCTAGAAAAATTGGCTTGGAAACTTGGAAACCAGGATGGTTCGGAGACTGTGAGGGTCGCACTATCAGCTGGTCTCTCAACAAACGGGTCGCCAGACGCTTTAGACAAGTTGAAGATCCTAGCTGAGTCGGACAGCGCCGCAAGCGTAAGGAGCTTCGCAACCCGAGAGCTTACAAAACACACAGACATAGATCTTGAACCCAAGCCTATAACTACGACTGTATCGGCTGAAATCATTGACCTTGCCGACGCATTATCGCAATTGAAAAGCGGGCAATACATTGAGGTCCCCATTCCTCAGGGTTCAAACCCAATCGAGATAGCGGTCGCACTGGTACCTCACACGAAATCAAACCATGGGTTCTCAATTGCACCGAGCAGCGCTGGTCATCTAAAGGTAACTCGTGGAGAGCGCACAACACTTCGCCTGTGGAGGGCTCTACACGAGATCCGCACCCCAAAAAGCGACAAACGCTACCTAGGAGATCACCTGTCAGGGAGAGCTCTCAATGGACCTATTAGAGTCCCTTCCACTACCCTATCAGAGGTCAGCTCCAGCGGAGTCTTGGGTCAGAGACAATACTCTGAGATGATAGACGGATGGGCACCGTGGCTCCCCACAGTACAGGATCTTATCGACGCCACAAACTGGGGTGCACTGGTAATCGTAACTGAACAGGGTCTGACAACGGTCGGTCATCAAAAGGGGAGTGCCGCTAGATTAGCCGCTGGATTCCACCTTTCGAACTCATTTGCGGAGTTGGAAACCTTACGCACTAAGGCCATTAACAGCGCTTCTCCCGATGATAGGATCGCGTTCCTTGAACGAGCAAGAACACATGGTCTCTCAGCAAATTTCAACTACTCTCCTGATTGTGATGGCGACCACAAGATAGAGCAGTTCTTTGATGGCTCTGCTTCCGCTAGTCTGCTCCCAATCGCTGCCCTGCCTCTACAAGAGTCGATTTCTACTAACAGCCCAAGGGATCTGGCGATCACAGCCGGAGTGTTGGGCGTGGCCATGATGACTAGAATGAACCATAACAGGCGGTTAATAAACCGATCTCGGAGTCAGATTCCATTGGTCATTGGGGGCTGGGGAACGCGAGGCAAGAGCGGCACTGCTAGATTAAAAGCCGCGCTCTTTGAGGGTCTCGGAATCCCCTATTTCTGCAAGACAACTGGAAGTGATGCCACCTGCCTACACGCTCCAAGTAGGGGTAAAGGCGTTGAGCTAAAGGTCTTCAGACCATACGACAAGGTCAGTATTTGGGAGCACGCTACCGCCATGTCTCAAGCCCATAAGATTGGGGCCAGGGTCTTTATATGGGAGTGCATGGGGCTACGTCCTGAATATGTGGAGCAGCTTCAACACGTCTGGACGAATGACGACATCTCAACAATCACCAACGCGCACTCAGATCACGAAGACCTTCAGGGCCCGACTGGACGAGACGTCGCAGAGGTTATCGCGGGCTTCATCCCTCACAACTCACTAGCCATCACAACTGAGCACGAGATGGCGCCGATATTGAGGGACCAAGCATCTAGAGTTAACACTCCGCTTGTCGAGGTTTCCAGCATTGATACGGAAGTAATCCCGAGAGATCTCCTAGCGAGAATCTCCTATAATGAGCACCCTTCCAACGTATCGTTAGTTATGTCGATGGCTGAGCAATTGGGCATAGACCCCATAGAATCTCTTATCCTAATGGCTGACTGCGTTACCCCTGACTTAGGATCACTCAAGACTACTCCGCCGATGCGACACTTAGGCAGGTTCTTGCTCTTTACAAACGGTATGTCAGCAAACCAGACGACCGGACTGATCTCTAACTGGCGGCGTTCAGGTTTCGACCAACACAACCCATTGGAACGCCCCGATCAGTTTATGGTCACGATAATTAACAACAGGGCTGACAGAGTTTCACGCTCCAAGGCATTCGCCCATGAGATCGTGCATAACTTAAACGCTCACCGGCACTTCATAGTTGGCGAACACCCACTAACCTTTGTGAAGTTTGTTCAAGAGGAACTAGACAACAACCTCGCTCAACTCTCGCTCCCCAAAGAAAAGATCGCCTACGAGCGCCAGATTCTCAGTGTCAGAGAGAAACTGTCCATAGTCTCTCCAAGAGACCTCTTACTGTCGACATTTGAACGCATCGGCGTATCAAAACAGCGATGCATTATGATATCCGATGCAATAGCAACCAGTATGTCTCAGGCACCGAACGAGGTAACAGACCTAGAGAGCGCTAGACGCCTTGCAAGGCGCCACACAGAGACATTGCAAGAACTCTCAGCAGGTCTCAGGGGCAATATTTTTCACGACACAGAGGAACGCCTAGCTGCTACCTCGGGAGCCGTTGAAGGTTGGTTAAGTGTAATCAGCGAGGCAATTTTATTCGCCTCCATGAGTCGCCGATGTGCCGCCCTTAGCAACGGTGAACAAAGAGATGCCATCCTGAGAGAGGTGGTAAGAGAGATCGTTCTAAGCCACCTGATCGTATTCAAAAATCAGCCGTCGGCGGACCAAATGATAGACTCTGTGGCCAGAGCCGTCCCAGTCGGTGCCCAAGTAAACATCATGGGGATTCAAAACATTCGGGGTCCTGGTCGAGAAATATCGGAAAAAATGGCGGTCGCTACGAGTGTTATTTTACTAAGTTCGGAGCTAGACGAGCTTGACCATGAAGGTAAAATAAAGGCCCTTACGAGCATTCAAGAAATTACTGAATGGACTATCCCCGCTTGCCAAGAAGTCCTTCGTCGTATTTACATGATGAACGCACCTAATCAAATCGACGAGAAACAGGTTGTGATTAGAGATCTCAGAGACAGTACTGTAAAGAGACTAAGCAGTGAACTGGCCAGACTGAGAAACCAACTTGCCGGAAAAAGAGGGCTATACCATCGAATCACGGCACTGTTCTCTATGGTCTTTACCCTGGTAAAACCTATCGCCATGATAATTTGGCGACTCAAAGCAGATAGAACCATGGACGATTTAATAGCTGGTAGAATCTCTCACGCTAAAGCGAGTGAAAATCTAAAATCACTGTCCATTGCCGCTAAGGGCAAGGGCAATAGTTCTACCAGTTCGACTTCAGAGTCTCTTATTTAGTTCAAATAAGCCAACGACCAGCGCTGAACTTGACTAGCTGCCGCTCTTTTAGGCTCTTTAAAGCTGACACGACTTCTGGAAACTTGACATCTGGCCACGGGGCTCGCTTTCTAACACCTGCGATCAATATTGACTGTTTTAGACCCTTGCCAAAGTAGTTGGTAAGATTTTCCACAATGTCGGCCTCAATCCAAGTATCGCGCTCTTTCTGCTCCTCTGTTTTCACTTTGGGAATCGCCTTTCTACCAGGTGTTCGCTTTGCTTTGACTGGCTTCTCCGCAAACGGAGCGGTCTTACCGTGGTAGCGAGAGTCAGGGGCCGTTTGTGCCCTGCCGCGTTCAACCTCAATAACCGATGTCGACAACACCTCGACAGCATCGGAAACAGCTTCGTCAAAACACGTCACTAGTTCCTTCAACTTGTCAGCACAGTCCCGCTTTTCAGATAGTTCTAGCTTGTCTTTTATGGCATCGCGAATAGGTTCCGGAACCCGGTTCACATCCACTGTAGATAGCTCTACTAGCCAGGCTAGTAAGACATCTCCATCTAGCAAATCCGATATCTCTCGCAACATCTGAGCTCTGAAGCCAGAGAGGTCTGTAGTTAACTGCACTGGTAAACCATCTGACATTGACAGAGCAATCAGATCACAAACACTTCGAGGATCTAGCTCTATTAACGGCAAACGCATTAGATCTTGCGCCAATACCGACAATGTAACTGGATCCGACTTCCTCAACCCCTCAACATGAATTCCAGCCATTTACCAGATTCCTCCAGACTACTTGGCGGTTAGACAATGCCGCAGTCATTCGTTTATTACGTAACTAATAGAACACTAAGCAAGTAACAGCCGCGCAGTGAATACACTACCAAGAAAAATCAATTCCTCGTTGGCTCATCGTTACACCCCACCAGGTTACAGCGCTACCAACAACAACCAATCCGCCAGACGCCAAGACAAGCGTATTATTTAATCCGCGCATACTCAACATATCTTCCTCTGAGGTCGCGTTGTTAAACATGCTTTGAGACAAAAATGTACCGGCGTACATTGTCATCGCAGCAATCAGTCCCGCCCCGCCTCCTATAAGTGATGGAGTCTTTAGGTTTGGACGAACCCTCTGCACAGAGGTGATATCCGAAAGCAAATAGCCTGCCGGTAAATCTCGGTCGATAACGCCAACCCCTGTCTCTGTCATAGAGGTAACCTCAGAAACAGACTCACTGGCTTCTACTACGAAACTTTCGGGGAACTCGTTGCCTATTATCACCCAACTGCGGCGCACCTCACCGGTGCTTGTCAGGAGCTGTAAGAGATGGTTGCGATCAGGAGTGGCCGCAGCTACTGTCCAAGGACGACCATCCAGAGTTAGAATACCGTCATCTGGTGCAGCTAAAACTCGACCCTCAATATTGACCAAGGCCGCTCCCTCAGTGCCAATCTCAGCTTGCCACAACGCTAAAATAGGAGAATCTCCCGCTATCTCATCAATTCCCCAGGCAAAAGTGGGGTCTAATTCTAGAGATGTCCTAAACCAAAGCGCAACCTCGTCTGAAAGACTAGCTTCGTGGGCATAGAGACCCAGTGCTCTGTAAACACCCGCCAGCATCTGCGCAGGAGCGCTGTCAGTTAGACAGGGCAGACCAACCATTAGGCGTTCTCCCGACTCAAGTAACGTGAAAGAATCTTCAATCCTGACAGCCATCTGTACGGCCTGATAGTCATTTATTAGCTGATCTGCAGTGTACGGTGCCGTACACTCAGCGTTAGC
>CAWVYO010000176.1:0-7057 GCA_963934385.1 uncultured bacterium | reverse complement strand
ATGTCAGTCATTGATAGACTTGAGTCGCTGATACCGTAAAGGGCTAAGCCGTAGGTCTGGGCAGCGTTTATGCTGAGGTCGGCGATGGATATGTAACCTTCTAGTCCGGTTGAATAACCTTGAAGCGCTACCCCAGGTCCGGACTGAACGTTGTCGATGGCAACGTTTGAAACAGCTAAGCTCGGCGCTATGCCTGTCCACGTTAGGTAAAGCGCGGCATAACCGTCGTATCCTGTCTCGGATGTGTTTGTGAATGAGCTATCATATAGCTCAAGCTCTGTGTCGTAGAAGTATAAAACGTGGTCAGGACTATCGACAACAGTCATGTCAGAGATGTAGATCGTGGAGTAGTAGGCTGTGAACAAATCAGAGCTGTATTCGGACTCAGAAGTACTAGTTTCAACACCGTTTTGGAAGTAGGCTGTGTTGCTGATTACGTTCCGCGTATCGGTTATTGTCAGGTTGTCTATCTCTATGTCAGCGTCGTTGGCATAGAGGGCTCCACCACCACTCTCAGTGATGGTGTTGTCCTCTACTAGGGCGGTGTCGCCGGTATAGTAAAAAGCAATCAAATCAGTGTTGTAATTATGCCAAGAGTTGTCCTTTATAAGCACGTTTGAATCTGAATAGCTCTGGATACTCCTCGAGCCGTCAATAAAGGTATTGTTGGTTACCTCTAGCCGGCTGGCGCTTTGGCTAATAATATCAGTACTTCTGTAGTGATAGAGATAGCCATAAGTACTGCCGTCGCTGCTGTCGTACTCATAGTAGTCCGTGGCTGTATTATCAGTGAATGTGCAGCCATCGATAGTTGTGTCTGCTGAGATTGCGTTGATACCACCGTCTGCCGACGAATCGGTCACTGTGCAACCAGACAGAACAAGAGTTGACTCATAGTTCCAGATACCGCGAGAGTCATTCCCTGAAATGGTCGTGCCATCCATTGACATAGATGACCAAGCTACCAGAGATCCAATGAACTCCGAGTCTGCAACACCTCCGCCGATCCATGTTGTATTGGCGTACCAGAAAGAGGTGGCAAATCCAGTCTGAATCGAGGCTCCATCCTCTGAGTATGGATCGTATGGAGTCCTGTGGTTTGTGACGTTGACGTTGTTGAAAGTGTAGTCGCCCTGCGTGGCCATTATACCAAACGTACCAGCCTCATCTACTGTTACGTCAGTCAGTGTCACATCTATTGCGCTGTCGTATGGGAGTAGATTGATCCCCATGTAGTTGTATCCCGTGACTGTGGTGTCACTTATTTCTCCTCCAGCGGTCTGGAGTTGAATCCCGATAGATGTGCCGTCTAGGTTCTCCCCTGAAGCTACAAGCTCTGGAACACCGATAACTTGGGTGTTGCTTATGGAGTATTCGTCCCCGGAGCCAGCCATGAGAACACCCCATACATAGTTGTTCTCAACTATGAGGTTGTCCAAGAACATGTCGCCCTCTAGCCCAAAGACTCCGTAAAGTCCGTAGCCGATATAGTCGCCGTTCAATATTACATCTGCCTGATCAGCCATGATACCGAGGAAATTATAGATAAGGGTGTTTCCGTTCGTTGTGAGGGTCGACCCACCGTCAGCCCAGAGTGCAAATCCATCGGAGACGCTACCAGATGAGTCGGCCTCTCCATAGGTGACGTAGGAAATGTCGTTCATGCTTGCCGTAACTGAGGCGTAGTCAGTGGCGTGAATCGCGAAGCCGATTACCTGTACGAACTCGGAGTTAGATACTGTGACTTCGCCTGCGGATACCTCGACGCCACCGTAGCCAATCGGGGCATCTGAGAGGGGAGTGTCTGTCGTTCCACCAGTGTCTGTCATTCCGCCAGTGTCGCCAGTGTCGCCAGTGTCGCCAGTGTCGCCAGTGTTTCCAGTATCGCTGTAATCAGTCGTCGCCTCTGAGTTAGGTTGAACGAAAGAGCAGCTGTCGATAAGTACTCCTGTTGAGTCTGCTACCTTGATGCCTGTACCTTGAATGTCCGCGAATTTGATCCCCTCTATAGATACCCCGGTTGAGTCAGCGACCTCTATTCCGTGCCTTGTAGATACAATCTCAAAACCGCTCAGCGTGATGTCAGCGCCTCCAGATATTGAAATCGCTGGGAAATTCACATCGGCTGTCCAGATGAGCTTGTCTGCACCAGGTCCCTCGATAGTGAGTGAGCCTGTTAACTCGACCGAACCCAACATCTCACCTTCACAGAGAGTAATTACTGAGCCATCACCGGCGAGAGAAAGAGCATCGTCAAGCCACTTGTAGCCGCCGGCGCCATCGACCAGAATACAACCTTCTTCGAATTGTTGAGTAGTCCCTGTGTTGCCGGTGTCGTCAGTTGTTGAGCCGGTGTCGTCGTTCCCCTTGCCACATGCCAAAGAGGTGACTGCGAGTAATAGAACAAGAGAGTTTTTATGGTAATAAGGTAGGAACATAGTTGGTCAATCTCCGTTTTCGATAAACAACCGTAGCAGTATGAAAGCACGTGTGCCACCGCTTTGCTAATAATGTGATATTAGGTCTTCACAATGCCTAGTTCGCGTGCCTATGTACGTGATGACAATTGGTGTTTAAGGGAGCGTGATATGTCCGGTCGAGAGGAACTGCTTCAAAAGCTAGATGAGATGAACGAACGAGCGTTTGAGGGTGGGGGACCTGCCAGGAAAGAGAAGCGGGCAGCGAAGGGTATGATGAGCGCACGAGAACGCGTGGATACCCTTCTCGACGCTGGGACCTTTGTAGAGCTAGATAGGTTTGTCACGCACAGATGTAGGTCGTTTGGCATGGAGGACAACCTAATCTTAGGGGATGGAGTTGTTACCGGTTACGGACGAATATCAGGTCGTCTGATCTATATTTTCGCGCAAGATTTTTCAGTCTTTGGAGGTTCTCTTTCAGAGACTTATGCCTCAAAGATCTGCAAAGTTATGGATCTAGCCATGAAAAACGGTGCCCCAGTAATTGGTCTTAATGACTCCGGTGGAGCCAGAATTCAAGAGGGTGTGGCCTCCTTGGGCGGATACGCAGACATTTTCTTAAGGAACACTGCCGCATCAGGTGTGGTGCCCCAGCTATCAGCCATCATGGGTCCTTGTGCGGGAGGAGCCGTGTACTCCCCGGCGATCACTGACTTCATAGCGATGGTCGATAAGACTTCGTACATGTTTGTGACTGGTCCAGATGTCATAAAAACGGTGACCCACGAAGAGGTGACCAAGGAAGACCTAGGTGGTGCCAAGACTCACAACGAGACAAGTGGGGTTGCCCACTTTGTCACCCCTGATGAGCCGGCTTGTCTGGCCCTTCTTCGCGAATTGTTGTCTTTTGTGCCGCAAAACAACCTGGAGGAGGCGCCGAGATTAGCGACGAGCGACCCAGCGGATAGGCTGTGTCCTGAGCTGGATGATATTGTGCCAGTTAACGCCAACAAACCATACAACATCATCGAGGTGATCGAGTCTTTGGCTGATGACGGTTACTTTTTTGAGGTTCAAGGCGCATACGCGCAGAACATTGTGATCGGCTACATCAGGCTTGATGGTCGCTCTGTTGGAGTGGTTGCGAACCAGCCCATACACCTTGCCGGAGTGTTGGACATTGATGCTTCAACTAAGGCAGCGAGGTTCGTCAGGTTCTGCGACGCGTTTAATATTCCACTATTGGTGCTGGAGGATGTACCTGGGTTCTTACCGGGAACAGCCCAGGAGTACGGGGGCATCATAAAGCACGGCGCCAAGTTGCTATACGCTTTCGCTGAAGCGACGGTTCCAAAGGTCACGCTCATTACTAGAAAGGCATATGGCGGTGCTTATTGTGTAATGAATTCAAAGCACATAGGCGCCGATATGAATTACGCTTGGCCGACTGCTGAGGTCGCGGTCATGGGATCTGAGGGTGCCGTAAACATTATTTACCGAAGAGAATTGGCAGCCGCTTCAGACCCAGAATTACGTCGTGCCGAGCTCACCAGTGACTACAAGGATGCCTTCGCTAATCCGTACCAAGCGGCGGCCCTTGGCTTTGTTGATGAGGTTTTACCACCCGCTCAAAGTCGTAAACGACTTATCGGAGCTTTCAACTCTTTAGAAAACAAAAGAGTTACGACGCCACCAAAGAAACACGGCAACATACCTCTGTGACTTGACGGCTTAACTTTTTTCGGATAGCTGGGCGGAGATTCCGAGGGTCACGCAGATTTGGCTCTCGAAGATTCACTAATAGGATTTTTCAATGGTTCGTCTTCGTCTGACACGTCTTGGTGCAAAGGGTAAGCCTTTTTACCGTATCATCGCCGCCGATTCACGCTCACCTCGTGATGGTCGCTTTATCGAACAGCTTGGTCACTTCAACCCAATGACCGAGCCCAACGATTTAAAAGTAGACCTCGAGCGCGTAGACTACTGGATAAGTGTAGGTGCTCAGCCATCAGACACTGTATCAAGCTTGATCTCTAAGGCTCGCAAAGCTTCTGAGGCATAGTCAAGTGTCGGAGTTAATCTCCTTCCTTGTCTCGGGCTTGGTTGAAAAACCAGAGAACCTTTCCGTCGATATAATTGAAGGAGAGGTGACCTCGATGGTGACGATCACTGGTGCGCCTGATCAGCTTGAACGTCTGCGTGGAACTGACGACTGTATTCTGGCGGCAATACGGGCAGTGGTTACTGCAACGACTGGGCGTCGGAAGGTGATCTTGGAGTTGAGTGATGGCGGGGCCGCGTAAAGAAAGCTTAGCCTCTAATACAGAGGCTTCACTGGGATGGATAGTCGGCGTGTTCGGTTATCACGGTGAACTTAGAGTCTATCTACACAACAGGGCTTCTGTACTTCTCAATGGTAATTGGAAAGTAACCCTCGCTCATTCAAGTGGAAGCCGTCGACAGATTGAGATCTCTACCAGACCCGGTGCTGGAGCTCGAATAATTGGTCGAGTGAAGGGGGTCTCAACTGAAGCCGATGCTCGTGCCCTCATGGATCACGAAATATTGATTCCTTTAGATATGCTTCCCGAGCCGAGTGATGATGAGTTTTACCACCACGAGCTGTTGGGACTAAAGGTTGTATCTGTAAGTGGGGTTGAGTTGGGGCTCTTGACTGAAATTCAGTCCAACGGTCCTATTGATATTTGGGTAATAGGTGACGGTGACGATGCGTTGTTTGTCCCGGCTACTGGTGAATGTGTAGTCGAGGTGAACCTGGTTGATGGTGTCGTTGTGGTGGAGGATGAGTGGAATTTGAAGTCCTGACACTGCACCCAGAAATGATAGTCGGTCCAATTGACGGATCGATTATTGGCCGTGCCCGTAAAGCTGGGCTACTTAGGGTCGGTGTCCACGATATTCGAGACCACGGTGTTGGGCGTCACAAGCAGGTAGATGACACGCCTTATGGTGGTGGTGCTGGCATGGTGATGCAGGTCGACGTGGTAGTCGCAGCTATAGAGGCTGTACGTAGGGAGGGGAGTCACGTGATTCTAACTTCTCCTGGTGGGCAGACTTTTGACCAGGCTAAGGCAGATGAAATCTCCAACAGAGAGCATGTTGTTATCATATGTGGTCACTACGAGGGGGTGGATGCTCGGGTGGCTGATTGGGTAGACGAAGAGATCTCGATAGGCGATTTTGTTCTGACTGGGGGTGAACTGCCAGCATTGGTGATGATTGACGCCTCTGCTAGGCTGATCACTGGTGTGTTGGGCAACGAAAATAGTGCAGTCGAAGAGTCCTTCTCAGAAGGTCTGTTAGAGCATCCGCAATTCACCCGCCCTAGAGAGTTTCGAGGGCTATCTGTGCCGTCGGTATTACTGTCTGGCAATCACGGAAAAATAGCAGAATGGCGCCGTGAGCGAGCTGTTGAAAAAACCGAACTAGTCAGGCCTGATTTGATTGCCGAGCGACCTATTACTGAGACGAGTTGAATTTGTCTTGCTCTGTAGAGAGGTAAGCGTTAGTAGATGGCGCTATTCGGAAGACGACCCTTATGGTCGCCCGAGATGTGAGGAAAAAATGGCAACTACGCTCGCACAAATCGAAAAAGAACTCTCTTCAACAGCGGATCTCCCAGAGATCAACCCTGGTGATACCGTAAAGGTTCACGTACGCATTGTTGAGGGTGCAAAGACAAGAACTCAGATCTTCCAAGGAACTGTAATTGCTATGAAACACTCCGGTGTTCGCAGTACAATAACTGTCCGTAAGATATCAAACGGCGTTGGCGTTGAACGTATTTTTCCAGTACATTCGCCAGTAGTTGAGAAAATAGAGATTAAGAGCCGTCACCGCGTTCGTCGTGCGAAGCTTTACTATCTCCGTTCTCTACACGGCAAGAAGGCTCGTCTCATCGAGATTCGCAACTAAGGTCGCTGTTTGGCTAAGAGCCGAACAACTTCATACAGCTTAGGGCTCGACGGCGAAGAGGTCGTAGCTCAGCGCTTAATTGCGGCTGGGTGGCAGGTGATAGATCGTCGCTGGCGTGGGGCTAGAGGCGAGCTAGATCTCGTGGTGCTCAAAGATGGACTGTTGAGATTTGTGGAGGTCAAGCTTCGAGACTCAGAGGATCCTGTGGGGCTAGAGGCTATCGATAGTCGCAAAGTTCGCGCTCTGCGTAGTGCTGGTGAGGCTTGGCTTCAGGGGCATGTTTTGGATTTTCAAGAGGTGTGCTTTGCTGTGGCTTGGGTTACGCCACTGGAGTCTGGGTGGAGAGTTCAGTTCATGGATGATCCATTTTAGTGATCCCACACGTAAAAGCAGGCACGACACGCGGTGGTCGTGGCTGTTGGTTTAGGAGTTAGCTGGTGGTACTCTATGTAGTGTCGACGCCGATTGGAAATTTAGGGGATGTGTCTTCTCGATGTCGCGAGGTGCTTTCGAGCGTCTCTGTAGTGGCTGCTGAGGACACTCGAGTTGCGCGAAAACTCTTTTCAGCGCTTGATATTTCATGCCCAGAGTTGGTGAGCTATCGCGGTCATAATGAGTCGAAGACGGCATCTTTCTTGGCGGATCGTATTGAGTCTGGCATCGAGATGGCGCTAGTGAGTGACGCTGGTGCGCCTGGTCTG
>CAWVYO010000175.1:0-7126 GCA_963934385.1 uncultured bacterium | reverse complement strand
CAATTACGACCCTTGCTTTGCTTTCAGCTACTTTTGCGCAGACTGTTGCCAGGTTTCGCCATAGGATGAGGTTTAGTGCGTTGCGCCGTTTTGGTCGCGATAGAGTGATTGTGGCTACTTCTTTCGATAGCTCTAATGTAATCTCACCGTTATTCATTGTGCTCTCCACGGGTGTCGCTTTGGAGAGTATCTTGGCTGGTGCTAGTCGTCACCCTCTGTTACACTTGTGCTTGTCCGGCGGGGGCAATGGAGGTTTTTAAATGTTCTCTTTCCTATTTCTTAGTGGGTTAGTCCTTGCCCAAGATACGGTGCTCTCAGAGGTGCCAGAAGTGCTAGAAGATGGTGAGAGTGTCACCGAGTCGGTTGAGTTGGAGCTAGTCCCAGACGAAGCTGCCATCAGGGAGCTCGAGGGAGCGGCCCTCTACCAGGTTGCATTAGAGCTTATCTCTCAAGGGCGCTTCGGTGACGGTGAGATAGTGCTGAATCGCGTGATCTCGGACTTTGCCGACACTACTTTTTCGCCTCGTGCAGCAATAATGATGGCAGAGATCGAAAATATGGCTGATACGCTTACAGCCGTGTTGCTGACACCAGTAGACACTGGACCTGCTTCTGGTCGCACCGAGTTGACGCTTGGGCAGGGGCTTATTTTACCAGCGGTGATGGGTGTGTTGGTTCCAGGCTCTACTTTTCAACCTGATGAACCGCTAATGCCCGTTTTAATGGGTTTTGCTGGGCTTGGGCTTGGTGTCGCGGGGAGTATGTACGCGGATGACCGCCTGCAGGTGACAGAGCCGCAAGCCATGGCTCTTTTAGAAGGCGAACTACTGGGGCTCTTGAATGGCATGGTGTTGACTTCTATCACCCAGCCACGAGACTACCGCGCTAATTACCAGCAGATCTTAGGTGGGTTTGTAGTTGGTGCTGGAGCTGGAGTGGCGGCTGGTTACTATCTCGAAGATATGACTTCAGGCGATGTAGCTATGGTTCACCACGGAGCCCTCTGGGGAGGCTGGTTATCGGCTATGTCGTTGCTAATGCTTGAGACTGATACAGACGTAGGTACCTTTCAGAGGATGGTGTTCTCAGCAGATGCAGGGGCTATTTTAGGTGGGATTCTATCTACCAGGGTGGATATCTCTAGGAAAAGGGCGAATATAATCACGCTATCAGGGGTCGCAGGAACCTTTGTTACTGGAGGGTTATTAACCCTGGGGGCATTCTACGCAAACTTGCAGAGCAATGAGGTTGTCGGGTCTAGTATGGTGGCTGGTAGCCTACTTGGAGCTGGGGTCGGCGCATGGTTAACCCGAGAGGACTCCGGTGATGCATCGGTGGCTTCGGGAACCCTAATAGGCCTTGAAGACGGTGACTGGCTCTTTGGTGCGCCCACTCCAACGATAATGCCAGACTCCGAAGGCGGTTTGGCGTTTGGGTTGTCTCTGGCTCGGGGCGTGTTTTAGGTAGATGTAGGAATGCGCCTTGGAGGGATATAGTTTACCCCGGCAAGACGCACTCTTAGGTTTGTTGAGGTGCTGTGCTTAGAACAGTAAGCCTACGCTTGCACGCGTGCGGGGTCCGGCGACATTTAGATCGCCTAGATCTCCAAGAGAAAGCGCAGAGGCTACCCCGAACCCTCCTTCTAGCTCTACCCTCAGTGTTGAGTTGAGCGGCGAGACGGTACCTTGCCATGCCACACCTATGCCAAGGCTACCACCAGCCGACATTGCAGATTGTTCGATCTGATTAATGTTGTCTTCGTGTTGAAGGTCGTCGTCAAGGCGCATGCTGCCTAGTGTCACCTCCCCGCGGGCGGCGGCAAAAGGTATCCACTGCGATTCTGGTAAGAGGTCATACCGGACCCCAGCGCTAAGTTGAGCTACCGCTAGGTTGGCAATAAAACCCTCGGCGTCGCCAGGTGATTCTGGATCGGTGAGGTAGTTTTTTGCGCCCTTCACTCCCAAGTTTATACTGGAAATGCCTACAAGGTTGTCGTTTAGACCAAAAGAGGCTCCGAATCCAACTGTGTCGATACCAGGTCCTCCCACCATGGACCAGCCTGATCCGTTTGTCCCGATGATACCGGTTTCAAGAGATAGCCCTATGTCCATCGCCTCTACAGGTGATGATACCGTTGAAAGAATAATGGTTGTCGCTAATATTGATAGGTTTAGAGATCTCATGATCTAGTCCTCCTCTGTGTTTTGTACGAGCATGCGCTCGTCGTCGAAGAGACCGCCTGTGGCGAAGCCTCCAACAGATGTGAATGTGTCAGTAGCTGGGTCGAAAAAGCTTACCAAGCCAAGTGCCGAGTCGTGGGTGATGAAGAAACCGTCTTCTCCAAATGCGCCCAGGCTCATTGGGGTGTCTACCAGATCTAGTGACTCGGCGTTTCCCGTAGTGAGGTTGATTTTCAACAGGTCATCGAGACCATCCAGCAAGACCAGGGCGTAGACGCTATCTTTTGAAAACGCGACCCCTAACGGTTGGCTATTACTGACTAGACTAATGTGTGAACCTCTGTCGCTCACCAAGTCGAGAACCTCTATTCCGTAGCGCTCGTCGGCATATGCCTCAAGCGGATCGCTTGACGCGCTCTCCGGTCTGGTGACAGCCACAGCGTGCGCACCGTCTGGTGCTATCTGAAGTGACTCTACCGGGTTCTCCATGCGATACTCAATCAGATCGCTGTTGGTGGTCTCTAGACGGTAGACGTCGTGATAGTTCGAGTTGCTCACGTTGTATAACAGCGCAAATCCGTCGCCAACTGCGATGTTGTTTGACGGCTCGTCAAGCAAGATAGACTCCACTGAGAAGTAATCATGCTCAATGAGATCAACCTGCGCCTCGTATTGATAGACTAGGGCTGTTTTGTCACCCACGCTCTCAACTCCGAGGGCGGCGGGAGCACCATCTAGATCAACGATGTTTATAGACTCATTTTCTAGATCTAGTACGTAGAGGTCGCTTGAGCCTTCCACAGTCAGGATACAGTGTTGACCGTCAGGGGTCAGCTCGGCGTCCTGCGGTCGCACTTCGTCGTCGACGTCCAAGGATAGGGCGTATTGCACTAGAATATCGTAGTTTGTACTAGTTAGGTCTACCACTACAACTTTTGACTCCGAGAGTACAACGGCCTTTTCATCGTCTGATGAAAAGAGGATCCGATCTGCGGCGAAGCCGACAGGTACGGAGGTTGTTGCAGCGGATTGCAGGTCAATAAAGACTACCTCAGTGAGGTTTAGCAGACCGTTGAAGTCAATATCTGCCGCCTTTGAGAAGTCCAGATAAGCTACGGCGTGAGAGCCATCTGATGTAAACGCCAAGGCGTTGTAGTGAGCGGCAATAGGTGAAGAGGCGATCATGTCGCCGTTTTTCACTACATAGACCATGCTTTCCAGTACTAGCTTGTCAGGATCAAAATTTAAGCAGTCTTCTACTGTCACTATGTCGGCATCGTCTGTGTCACATGTTGGGTAGCTTCCAAAGACTAGCAGCGTCTCGCCATCTGGCGCCGCCACTAACCTTGTTGTCTCCGCACCATGCAGATCTACTGTCCTGGAGGAGCCGTCAGGGGTCACCCAAACAAGCGCTCCGGCGGCTGGTAGTCTCACGTACATTCCAGCGCTGGTGGCTACGACTTCTTTGTCCCATAGACCTTGTTCCATGTAGTTGTAGGTGTCGACGCGGAGGTTTCCCCAAGGGTCGCATCCAGTGAGGGCTGTGAGCCCTAGTCCTACCAATCCAATCTTTGTTATTATTGAGTTTGTCATTGTAATCTCCTAGTGCTCGATAGCTGAGTTCAGCTCGAACCCTGTGATTGTTTGTAGGACATCGTCGATCACGTTTAGTGGATCGACGGGATCGTAGAATGTCAGGCGACCTAAGTCGTGCTCCTGGTTTACAAAGGCGTAGTTTGTGTCAGGTAAAATACCTACATGTACTGGGTTTGACTTGAGCTCTACGTCGAGGTGCATAAGCGCGTCGTACGCCAGCAGCGTTAGCTGTGGAACTCCCTCCATGATTACGTATCCGACCTCACCCGATAATGAGTTGGCAAACGCCGTTGGCTCTGCTGGCAGAATCATTGGGTTGTCCAAGAAGTCGTACAGGTCGATAAGTGTGATGGCGTACTTTCCATCATATGTAGGATTAGAATCCTCGCTCGATCCGTTGTCGTGAAGCACCATGAGACTTTGTCCCGTGGGTGTGACAGTAAGCTGCTGAATCGGTTTGACCAGAGGTCTCACTGTCATCGCCAATTCAGGATCTTGCTCTGTGAGATCCCAGGTTGTGTAGTGAGATATATCGCTAGCCGTCGTGTAAAGGATAGCTTGGTAGTTATCTGGTGAGAACTGAATAGAGCCCAGAAGCTCTGTGTCTGGTAGGTCTATAATCTCTGGAATTGAGTTCTCAGGCTCTGTGGTTGGATAGATAAACAACTGCTGCGAACCGCGATCTACAATAACCGCGCTAAGACCGTCAGGTGAGATGTCGAGATCTGTTGGGTTTGATGCAACAGGCAGCCCATAGACCAACTCTGTAACTAGGTCCACCAGGACGATCTCATCCGCGCCGTATTGTCTAATAAATGCGTATGCGCCATCTGGTGTGAGTTCAACCTCCTCAGCTCTAGGTGGGTTTAGGGGGTCGTCACTGATGTTTATGATAGACCGGCTTGGGGTACCCGCAGATAGGTCCACTATAACCAGACGATCGTCGGATATAACTACCGCCGACATTGAGTCGTTCGTGAATTTTATCTGGTGAGGGTTTTGTCCTACAACCATTGGAGTGTGAGCCCCAGTGTTCAGCTCTACGATGGATATTTCGTTGAACGAAATAGTCCCCGATGAGTCACCCTCTTCTTCTATGTCGGCGTTGTGAAAGGCGATTGCCCAGTTACCGTCTGGTGAGACAACCATTTGGTTTAGGTTGTTGAGCACAGTTACGGTTTGCTCAACTTCTGGAATTGTTGCATCGATAACTGTGATGTCATCGCTTCCCTTGTTGAATGTGATCGCTCGTGTATAGTCGTTTGTAGTCACTACAGCGGATGGGTCTACGCCCACATCAACGGTGATTACGTCAAGGCTAGGCACAGTGATGCGGGTCACGGTGTTTCGGGCTGGATTAGCCACAAACAAGTATTTGTCTGTTGTGGCGGGACGTAACCTCAAGAAGTCGTTCTCGGTCTCGCTGCCGAGATCCTCTGTTTCGTCCCAGTCGCCGTCGTCCGAGGTTGAAGATGGTTCGCTCGCCCAGCCTGTGTCAGCGTCCTCATTGGCAGCGCCCATATCATAAGCCACCTGGTTGTCAGAACACCCAAGCATAGCGAGTATTGGTATTAGTGAAAGTGTAGGTTTCATTTGTGTTTCTCCTTCAAAATTTTGCCCAGTCTATGTTGTAGTCTTACATCGAATACAACTAAGTGCCACAGTGCTATGCAGAAGGTGTGCCACCCAATATAAACTATTGGTATTATAGGGCTTTTTGTTGAGAAGTATTTGCCCACCAGTCTCTGGTGTTCATGGATCGTGACAAGTTGGTCGCGATGAGCCTTTTCGTGCTTGCTCTCTGCTGCGCTTGCGATCGAACATTTTGATGGTGCGGAAGAAGGGAGTCGAACCCTCACGAGCATATTGCTCACCAGAACCTGAATCTGGCGCGTCTGCCATTCCGCCACTTCCGCATGGTCGCTTTCGCTGATTGGCAGATAGTGCGGCTAGTATTGGGAGTCAAGAGAGTCTAGATCAGTAAATATAGCTTTATTACCGATATTGATCGCTGCTTGCAATATAGAAAGTTATTGCCTAAATAGCTGGTCAGCGAGGATCTCCTGTGAGTATTGACAAAAACAACAGTGACGACTTTGGAACAGTTAGCTCTGAAGAGAGTGTAGAATATGTGCGAACTGTGGCGCACAAGTTCAACAATATTCTAGGCATCATTTTGGGACACTCCGAGCTTATTCGCATAGATGGCTCAAGCTCTGAGCGCACTCTCAAGCGAGCTGAGGAAATATCTAGCGCTGCGAGTCGAGGTCATGAACTTTCGCAACGCCTTATTGCACTTGGTGGTGGTGTGGCGTCACCGGTACCCGTGGACATAATAGAGGTCATAGCCCCGCTGGTTCAGCGTTTTAGAGATAGCCTTGGCGACAATGTGAAGTTTGTAGAGTCTTTCTGTGCGGCATCGAAGGTACTCGTAGATCCATACCAATTGCTGCAAGCTGTAGCTGAGATCTTGATTAACGGTCGAGAATTCTCTGATGAAGGTGTGTTGTTGCTCACTGTCAGCGAAGAGCCACTACCAGAGTCCATAATAATCCCACCCACAGTGGTAGCCAATAGATGGATGCGCGTCCGAGTAGAGGACTCAGGGGTCGGGTTTGAGGGGCGAGATCCAAAATTGCTTTTAGAGCCGTACTTTTCCACAAGACTAAAGGGGCTAGGGCTAGGGTTAGCTGTCGTCAAAAGGATCGTTTGCGCCAATGGTATCGGTTTAGATGCCTCTGGCGAATTCGGCGGTGTGTTTGATCTATTTCTACCGGTCTTTTCGGGGGTTCATGAGCAGCTAGAAACACCGATTCGCAGCGAGCGACTTGAGGTCTGGATAGTCGAGGACGAAGAATCTCTCTTGGAATTTATGAAGGAAAGTCTGGAAATGGAGGGGTACGCTGTGCGGGCCTTTACTGCTCCAACAGACCTCTTGGAGGTTCTGCAGCCTGGCGCCGCCGAGAAACCAGATCTGCTCTTGCTGGATGTTGCTTTACCGGAGATGTCAGGTCCAGAGCTTCTTGAAGAGATTCATCAGAGAGGTTGGAATCCAAAAGTTCTCTGGTCATCAGGTTACAAATCGAACGCGCGCCTCACAGAAATAGATGGGAATTCCTCATTCTTGCAAAAGCCATACACGCCTGGAGATCTTGTAGACGCCGTACGTAGAGCTACTTAGGGGCACAAATCAGAAGCAGCTTCTACTTGGAGCTGTGTAGTTTGAAGTGTTCGACTCTGATACAAGCCCAGATGGCCACAACACGTTGCCAACGTCCCAGACCTTGTCGCGATTCATTACATTTGAGAACTCGTCTGAGAGCAGCCCGTCAATGTATACTCTAACAGTA
>CAWVYO010000174.1:0-7138 GCA_963934385.1 uncultured bacterium | reverse complement strand
TGAGCGCGATGCGCCAGATGTAGATCCTCAGTCAGCCTATCCAGACGTTGAAAGACCACTCGAGTGCGACGTAGACTTCAGTGTACACGCTCGCCGCTTAGAGCCTCCCGAACACCAACCTGAACGCTCTGAAGGGTACCACTTTAGCGGCGAGATCATGAGTGAAGTAGCCCGCATTCAAAACAAGTGGCCAGGTCGAGTCAGGGTCGAGTGTGCGGGCAGGAGCGTTCGACGGAGACCAATATGGCAGATCTCTATCTCAGACCCCACATACCCAATAACCAAACGGGTGCTGGTATATGCGCAACTACACGCACTTGAGTGGTTAGGACCAGAGGTTGTCTTAGAGCTGGTACGAGAGCTGTCTGAACACCCAACAAGTGGTGTAGAAGTTGTACTGATGCCGATAATCAACCCCGACGGTCGGTTGTGGGTTGAAGCCGATCTCATGGCAGGGCGCACAAATGTCTACAGGCGTGCCAACGCCCATGGAGTTGATTTAAACCGAGACTTTGAAGTAAACCGTGAGATCACATCATTCTGGGCGAGATTTCCAATCTCTCGAAGGTACTATTACACTAGCCCTGCGCCACTATCACAACCCGAGAGCCAAGTTTTAGACTCAGTTGCCGGCACGGGTTTCGATGTGACAATCTCACTACACGCATTCGGTGGCTATATCTACTACCCTTGGGCAGGAACGGCAGAGCTTCCCGAAGACAACGACCGAATAGTCGAACTCGCACAAGTGATGGGGGCGGCCCAGCGTCACGGCTCATACAAGATAGTTCAACTTGGACGGTGGGCTTTTTGGTTCAAAGCCCACGGAGCTGAAATCGACCAAATGTACGGACGACATGGTGCACTTAGCTTCCTGATAGAGTTGTCAGAATCGGGGTTGAGTCTGTGGGATCCCTCCACATGGAGCGACTACTTTAGGTGGTACAACCCACGTGAACCACAGCGACATGTGGAGCAAGGTACAGACGCCGTCTTAGCGCTAGTGCATAGGTTGAGCTGGGAGGCCATGGCGGAGCAGGGTCAACAATACTAGGCTGTCAGTCTACTTAATATGTAGATTTAAACAGCAAAAACCACTCGAAGATATCAAAGCCTGCAGAGCCATCATATGTCGCATCCCAAGAGTTGTGACCCACTCCTTCGTATATGGTTTGAATCACCTCTTGTGCAGGAGGAGATGGACAGTCTGCGAGACCGTCTATAGTCTGAATAGTACCATTCACATTCACAGTAGTGTCATCTTCTCCGTGAAAGGCCCAAATACCAACCTCAGCCAATTCACAACCTACAGCCGCTAGCGCCGTGGTTCCATCTCCTGCTATTGGCACCACGGCTGCAATCTGATCTCCTGTGTACTCCTGTAGATAGTTCCAGGCCCCGTATGCGCCCATGCTGTAGGCTGTAAGGTAGACATATCTACTATCAATTGAATATTCATCGAGAGCAAAGCTAATAAACTCATGGATTTCGTCTGCGGTTGTTCTTCCCTCCCCAGAATGTTGTGGTGCCAGAACTACAAACGGACGCTCAGATGGCCAGCCATCAGCCGCGATCAACTTAGGTAAGCCGTTGCCCTGCAATTTGATGAGTTCCTGTGCTCCTTCTCCGTTTTCACCGCCTCCATGTATAGCTATAAGGAGAGGCCACTCAACGTCACTGGAGTAACCAGGAGGGGTGTACTCATAGAAACCCTGCTGCGCATCCGTTGTCCCCAATTCATGAGCCACAAGCCGCCCAGAAGATGGTGTGCCATCCGCATTAATGGCTCCATCCCAAGGAAAGTCTGCCTGTTCAACACTGGTATCTTCTGTTGACGGTCCTGTTTCTGTTATCAAACCTGTATCGTCAGTATTTTGTTTCCCTGTACAGGCCACACAAAATAGGGCGCCAACAGCCATCAACTTAGTGATTTTGTACACGACAATGTGCTTCACGATTCTCTCCTCTGGTTAGTACCTTCACCTAAAGCGACTCAATGTACAATTTATAGACATCTGACTGAGACATCCACTGGATCACTCCACCCTCCTGTAGTTCCTCCATCTTCTCAAAAAAGTATTCCAGTACACTTCTGTTTTCTAATTCTAGATGCTCAAGACTCAGGTGAACTTCGACCTTGGCAACCATGCTGGGGTCTCTATTTGAATTAATATCGGTCAGGTTTTGGGCTAGGGCATCCACATCTTCAACCGTAAAGATATTATCGGAAGCGGGACCATACTGACTATCCACCCTACCAAGCCCGCCTGCTGATAGTACCAACCGACCGCCTTCATCGTGAGCGAAGTCCAATGAGTCGTTTAATTGTCTAAGGTAGATGCGATCGTAAAGGTCCGATGGTGCAGACTCGTGACTAACTTGAGTTTTTATGTACTGATCAGTCCATGTCTCATCTGGGCGATATTCCATATCCATAGACAGATAGTGCATTGATACCGTACCATTTATGTAGCCAAAACCCGCATCTGCTACGCCATTCACCCAGTCCAGCGTTCCGCCCCCTGCGCCTGAACAGCCTAGGTTGTTCTCGGCGCCAATCAATAGATCTACTGCTTCTTTCTTAGCAACCAACTCAGAGACATAGGCTTCATGCGTAGTATCCTCGATATAGATCTCAGTTATATCGCAGTGAGTCGAAACACCATGACCAGCGGCTAAAAGCTCCGCAAGTACATTGTCACCCCAAGTCACACAGCCTGTTGCAAATGGAATCTCAGACTCAACTGTTATTATGGCGGAGTACTGAGAGGCTAAGTCGGCAGTATGGCGAAGGAGATCCGCGTGATGTAAAAAGCTCTCTTCCCTGACGTCGTCTGGATGCCCCCCCTCCATATGGGTCATGGTTGTAAAGAACAAAGGATAGACCTCAGGCTCACCTGTATCGACAATTGTGTCCGTGTGTGTATCCGTGTGTGTATCCGTTGATGTTTCTGTGTCGTCTTTGCTGGCTCCACAACCAACCATCAACAAATTGCCTAATGACACACATAAAAACTTAGTGGTTCGCATGCTTCTATATTCCAGGGCAAAGGTTGAACCTAAGCGTATCACAATAAATAAAAACTATGGCTAATCGATTCTAATAGCGTACTACCGCACCAAAACAAAAACTTCATTTCTCTATCGAGCCCCGTCCTGTTAACAGGTGACCACAAACCAAACTGAGAGGCTATTTCCTTGATAGAGGTCAAATCACTAACTCGGTACTACGGGAGTCATCCCGCTGTTACCGACGTCTCATTTACGATCGCGGACAACGAAATTGTCGGTATTTTAGGGCTGAACGGCGCTGGTAAGTCCACCATACTCAAGGTGCTCGCTGGGCTATTGATGCCCACCGCGGGTGAGGTCTGCATAGATGGAGTGGATATGCTAGACGCGTCCGACTCGTTCCGCAAGCAGATCGGATTTCTACCAGAAGAGCCCCCTCTTTATGTAGAGATGACGGTAAACGACTACCTATGCTGGGTAGGTGAGGTGAAGGGTCTATCAAAGGCTCAAGTTGAGGATCGCCTGCTAGAAGTCGTACAACTATGCCAGCTCGAGAGCGTGGCTGATCAAGTGATAGATACTCTATCTCACGGTTTCCGAAAACGAGTAGGCATAGCTCAAGCGATTATCCACAACCCAAAATTCGTGATTCTTGATGAGCCCATTTCCGGCCTAGACCCCGCACAGATCGTAGAGATCAGGCAGGTGATAACTGGACTTAAAGCGCAATGCACCGTGATGATCAGTTCCCACATTCTCTCTGAAGTCTCTCAGACCTGTGATCGAATATTGGTACTTCACGACGGGCGAATTGTGGCCCAAGGCAGCGAGGCAGAGCTCTCCGATCAACTAGCCGCTACACAACACGTTGAGGTCACCGTCAAGGGGGACAAGTTGGCATTTGATAACCACCTGAGTACCCAGGAGTTCATCGCTGGGCACAAATTGACTGACTGCAGACCACCATATGCATCCGCAGAGGTGACATTAGTCGACGACAACCGAGAGGCTCTGGCCTCAACTCTTGTCCATTCTGGGTTTGGAATACGCTCCATACAGGCTGGTTCAAGCGAACTGGAAGCCACCTTCCTGAGCCTCACACAGACAACCCCAACAAGGGACACGGGAGGTGAGGCATGAGAGGTATTTTATTGGTCGCACGCCGCGACTTTTCAGCCTACTTCAACTCCATATGGGGCTATGTTGTTATGGCCTTTTTACTTGTCGTAAACGGACTGCTATTCAACACAATTGCGATGGGGCAATCCGCTCGCCCTAGCACACAGGTCTTAGAGCAGTTCTTCTACATTTCATTTGGTACCACCGTAATCGCCGCGGTACTAATAACAATGCGACTCTTGGCCGAAGAGAGACAACAGGGCACACAAGCTCTCCTTGACTCGTGCCCACTTAGCGACCGCCAGATAATTCTAGGCAAGTACCTGTCCGCTATGGGTTTCTTAAGTGTAATCACCATCGCTAGCGTCTACATGCCAGCGCTAATCTTCATAAACGGCAAGGTATCAATAGGGCACATTATTGCCGGTTACACTGGGCTTCTTATGGTCGGCTCTGCGACAGTAGCTATAGGCACATTTGGTTCAAGTGTCGCCAGAAACCAACTTGAGGCGGCAGCCGTCAGTGGGTTCGTCCTCATCCTGATGCTTGTGATGTGGCAGCTAGCTAGGCTCACAGATGCACCTTTCACAGATCTGTTCTCCCAGATGAGCCTTTATGACAAGCACTTTCAGCCATTCCAGCGAGGTCGAATAAATCTCTCTGATGTCACATTCTATCTATCAACAACATTCCTATTCCTAACAATGTCTATCCGATTTATCGAGCCAAGGAGGTGGAGATGAGACCGTACACTTCACCTACCTCATCGCTCCTATGGATAGCGGGTCTGGTCGGTATTTTCTTTGGCGAGCGCACTTGGGGCGGAACCAACCTTGGACTATCGTTGGCGATTTTGGGTATAACCCTCATGGCTGTGGCGACAGGAATTCACCTTTACAGGTCAAAGCGTTCCCACACAGGAGCCCACAAATCGGCCCATAATAAAGCCGCTATGTCTGCCCTAGGTGGAATAGGGGCGTTGGCCCTATATGCCCTCTCGTCATCGGATTTTTTGGGGGATGAGCAGTCCGAAGTAGCAAGGCTTGCACTGTCGTGTCTCTGGCCAATATTTTTACTGATCTCTTCTGCCACACTTGTCGCCACAGACAGACTAATCGCCGCCTCACCCGTTGTGCTTCAACCTCGTAATGTATCGGCTATTCGTGACACTGCTGCGGTGGGAGCCTTGGCGCTCTGCTTAGTTTTTCCCGCTAATTATCTCGCGATCAACAATGAGATCAGCATTGACCTCACATACTTCCAGACCACACAGGCTGGGAGCTCTACTGTTGGGTTAGTTGACAGCCTTGAAAACCAGGTGACCGTTCATATTTTTCAAGAGCCATCATCTGATGTAACAGATGAGCTACTGGCCTTCCTGCGCCCCCTAGAATCAAATTTCTTACGGGTTGAAGTTGTAGATCACGCCGCATCACCAGTACTCGCAGAGTCGCTTAGGGTACCAGATAATGGATGGGTTGCACTCTCTATAGAGCCTGTAGAAGACGCCGAAGACGCCGAAGACGCCGAAGACGCCGAAGACGCCGAAGACGCCGAAGATACAGATGACGATGCCAACGAATCTATTGTTGAGATGTTCGAAATCGGTACAGAGCTAGACAGCGCCAAACGAAGCCTACGCAAGCTAGATGAGACCTTCCACAAAGCGCTAGCAGAGATAGCTTTAGGCACGAGGGTTATCTACCTAACGGCTGGTCACCAAGAGATGTCTCTTCGAGGCTCTACTGATCGACGTCGAAAACTGAATCTAATGAAGCGAGCCATCCAGGCCCATGGGTACAGGCTTATGACTCTAGAGCGAGAAGATCTCTTAGAGTCAGTACCAGAGGACGCTGCTGCTGTACTCGTGCTGGGAGCTAACGACCCATTCGTTCCGGCTGAGATCGAGTCGCTCACCAACTTTCAAGCGAGAGGAGGTCCCATAATGATCGCCCTCAACCCCACTGTTTCAGAAGCGGGCAGCCCCCTATTTGGGCTACTCGACAACCTTGGGCTCACCCAAGGGGCTGGTGTATTGGCGAGCGAGCGCAACATCCTACCCTCTCCCCCTTACCCAAGACCGAGGCTTCAGGACCGTACAAACCTAATCACAGGAAGCTTCTCATCTCACCCGTTAACCACCGCACTATCAGAGCTCAGCGGAGACAGGTCTGCTGGCATAGCTTGGCCGAACTCATCGTTCTTTACTGAAAAAGATGAGTTCGAGGGCTCCATTGCAATTGCGATTCGGTCATCAAGAGAGACTTGGTCGGATGTAAACCGCGACTTCAGGTTCTCTCTTGAGAACGGCGAATCAAAGCGACAACGAAGCCTAGCTGCCGCGATATCTGGGGGGACAGAAGAGACCCCCTGGCGAGCTGTGGTCTTCTCCAGTGCCGAAGCCTTCTCCGACTTCTGGACTACATTTTCTGGGGGAACTCTACTGTTGGCTACAGACGCCGTAGCATGGCTTACAGGCTCTGAAGAGTCCAGTGGCGAGATAGAGTCCGAAGAGGACATCAGGATTGTGCACTCTAGCGAAGATGACTTCGTATGGCTTTACGGGACCACCCTTGGGGTACCTGTTCTTGTCATTATTGTTGGAATATTGAGAACAAAGAAGAGAAGGACAAGAACATAATGGGCAGGCGAACACTCATCTATTCTGGGGCGCTAACCATTCTTTTAGCTCTCTCCCTTGCTACATACACAAGCGAAGAAGAGGTAACTTCAAGCACGGGTGTTGTCGTTTTAGACACGTCGCGCGACTCGGTAACCGAGGTCCGCTATGAGTCCCCTGAGCGAGACGTAATTTTATCTGTTCGAAGCGACGACGTTGGCGAATATCTCTGGGCTCAGGTTACGATCAGGGAAGAGGTAGAGGTGGAGGTGGAGGCTGAAGACGAGCCTAGTAGCGACATTGAGGACAATAACGAGGAAGAGAGTGAAGACAGTGAAGACAGTGAAGACAGTGAAGACAGTGAAGACAGTGAAGACAGTGAAGACA
>CAWVYO010000173.1:0-7142 GCA_963934385.1 uncultured bacterium | reverse complement strand
CTATATTCTTGAATACGGCCTGAATAAAGGGGTTTGGATCGTACTCAGTGCCACTTATGAAGCCACCTAGCGAACGTCGCAACATCTCTTTACATCCACCACCAGCTGGGATTACTCCAACCCCAACTTCGACTAAGCCCATGTAGAGCTCTCCCGACGCGACAGTCGCCGAAGACTGCATTGCGATCTCGCACCCACCGCCTAGAGTCAGTCCCCAAGGGGCTGTTACTACTGGTTTTGATGAATATAGAGCGCGATCACAGACGTTCTGAAGCGCTGAGATCATCTGCTCGAGTTGACCCCATTGTTTCTGTAGTGATGCCATTGCCACCATGAATAGATTGGCTCCCGCACAGAAAGCTGAGCCGCCTTGGTTTCCAACCACAAGTCCACGCCATCTGCCCTCATCCAATTGGTCTAAAGCCTTTGAATAGAGTCCTATTATTCCATCGTCGATAGCGTTCATCTTGGAGTGGAATGATATGCAGGCGATCTCGTCTCCAAGATCGTAGAGGCTCGCCGAGTGATTCGACTCTACAACGCCGCCTTTGGCTTTTAGATCCGATAGGATCAACCAACCATTGGATGACGGTTTGGTGGCCATGGAGCCCTGATTCCAGAAGGTGTTTGTTCCTTCTGCGTCGCGTTTATAGAAGCTCTCCTGACCCGAGTCTAGCATCGCCTTTACCCAAGCTGGGATCTGGCGGCCCTCGGCCTCCATTCGCTCTACGGATTTACGAACCCCTATGACGTCCCAGGTCTCAAACGGTCCCATCTTCCAGCCAAATCCCCAGCACATGCCACGATCGATGTTTACGATATCGTCAGCTATCTCTGGAATTCTGTTTGCGGCATAGATTAGGGTGTCGGCTGTCGCCGCCCAAGCCAATTCGGAAGCCACATCTTTTCCTGAGATGAGCGCCCTGATGGAGCCATTGGTGGAGCCGGCTTTTCTGGCCTTTCCCGTTGACTCGAAACGAACTTTTTCCTGTTCTCGGTATTCTCCGGTGGAGAGATCTCTCACCAGTATGACAGACTTGCCCTTCACCTTGATTTTCTTGTAAAAACCCTTGCCTGACTTGCTACCAAGGGCGCCAGCTTCGATCATGGAATCCAGCCATGCTGGGCTCTGAAATAGTTCGCGCCGCTCGTCGTTTTCGCAGCCATTGTATACTGTGTTTAAGACATGCCGCAGGGTGTCGATACCCACAAGGTCAGCGGTTCTGAATACTGCCGAATTTGGGCGTCCCATTGCCTTGCCGAAGATAGCATCAACGGCCTCGACTGTAAGTCCCAAGCGGTCCATGTGGTGAAAGACCGAGCAGATCCCAAATGTTCCAATACGGTTTGCGATGAAGTTAGGTGTGTCCTTTGCGTAGACTATGCCCTTACCCAGAACCTTCTCTCCAAACTTGGCGACTGTCTCGGTCACCTCTGGATTGGTGTCAGACCCCGAAACTAGTTCAAGTAGCCGCATGTATCGAACGGGGTTGAAGAAGTGCATTACTAAGAAATGCTGTTTGAGTTCGTCTGACATTGGCGCTGCCATGTCAGAGATTGACAGCCCAGAGGTGTTGGAGGCTAAAATAGAGCCAGCTTTTCTGTGTTTTGCGACCCAAGAGAAGACATGGTGCTTAATGTCTAAGCGTTCTACTACAACCTCGATTATGAGGTCGCAATCGCCCAATAACTCGCCGTGGTCGTCGTAATTAGCAGGCGTAATACGGTCTGCGAATTCTTTGCAGAACAGCGCTGCGGGTTTAGCCTTTAGGGCGCCCTTTATTCCAGCTATCGCCATGGCGTTGCGCTCGGCGACCGGTGCATTCTCTGCTATTCCTTTGGGGACCATGTCGAATAGAACTGAATCTATACCTGCGTTCGCCAGGTGAGCGGCGATACCTTGGCCCATTACGCCGGCACCGAGTACCGCTACACGTTTGATCTCTTTTGCCATCAGCTAAACAACCTCTAAATAATGAATGGTGGTTCAGTCATATAGCAGGGTTCTCAAGACCTGTCGGGACAAGGGAATGTCATAGGGTGATAAAAGCTCGTCGTACCCCGTGTTTGACGTCAAAGAATTAGACGCCGCGCATCTCAGGTGGCCATATAGATTTGTGCATTTGTAGCTGCATTCTTACTATTACCTTGTCCTCTATTATCCATTCCGCCAGATCTTTTGGGTCAAGGTCGCCGTGTACAGGGGAAAACAACAGGTTGAAGCGCCCGAGGTTGTGCTCGGTCATAGCCGCAAGCGCCCATTCGTAGTCAGCTCTAGTTGCTAGAACTATCTTTACATCGTCGCCGTGTTTTAGGTGGTCTAGGTTACTCCAGAGGTTTGCCGCCTCCTCACCTGAATCCGGAGCCTTAAGATCCATCACAATGTGAACTCTTTCGTCTACCTCTTCTATAGAAATACTACCAGACGTCTCCACCATTACGTCGAACCCTTCATTGGCCAGCATGGTCATCAATTCAAAGCTCTCTTGATGCACTAGCGGTTCTCCGCCGGTAACCTCGACGAGATTAACCCCAAAGTCTCTCACCTCTTCAACGATCTCATCGAGGCTCTTGTGTTCGCCACCTGTGAAGGTCCAGGTTGAGTCACACCAAGTGCAGCGAAGATTACAGCCCGCTGTTCGAACGAAGACACATGGGAGCCCGGCTTTTGTGCTCTCCCCTTGAATGGAGAGGTAGGTCTCGATTAGTCGAAGTGTAGAGGTGGTCATTTAAAAGAGATCCGGGCTGATGTCCCACCAGTAATCCGGTGAATATTCAAGTGGATAGACAAAGCCAGATGGCCACCAGCCACTATTGATCTCTTCCTGTGCCTCATCGACATTCAACGAAGAGGCCCAGTCGCTCCACCAGTCGAGGATCTGGGCGTTCTCCTCGGCTGCCATTCTAAAGACCGCCAGGTTGTTCTCTGGATCGTTCGAGAGCCAACTTTCCCATCGCTCGCCAACTAGCTGCCCGAAGATCTCTCTGCGCAAGCTTGTTGCTAGGCTGGAGTTCAAGATCTCTACGTTCATCTCTCCCTCGTAGAGGTACCCTCGGTTGTTCATGTTTGTTGAGCCTACAGAGATGTATTGATCGTCGATAAGACGCAATTTTGAGTGAGTAAAAATGAGCTGCTCGTAGAGGGTGACTGTGTCCCAGATGATCCCCTCGTCCAGGTAGAGATCAGCCGTCCGCAGGTGCATCAGTAGATATCGATCCCCGAAGAGTTCTCGGAATGAGGCATCGGAGATGTAGCTGAACTTTGCGCCTCCATCATACTCAGCGATCTCAAGTGAGACAACGATCAGAACCAAGCTTGGGTGAGTCTCCATCTGATGTATTATTGCCTGATTGATCATCGTTGAACGAAAATACTGATCCTCAATAAATATGTAATCTTCGGCGTTTTGGATAGCGCGAACTTGCGCTTCATAGACTCCTTGAACACCGTTTGGGTTGGGGCTGGTTGTGGATATCTGTACGAGAGAGGCGCCTCTTGGATCCGGTTGAGGATCGAGGTCGAACTCAGTAGCTGCTTCCGAGTACTGGGCGTTATCGTTTATGGTCTCTTCCCAACGTGAATGGAACACCCTTTCAACATCCTGAACGGCAGGTCCCTCTATGCGAACACCGTAGTCTCGCCTGGGCTCGAAATCGGACCAGTCTTCGTGTTCCTCGACCTCTTCTCTGTCGCTAGTTGAAGAGTCAAAAGCCATGCGTCGAGCGTCAAAGACCTCGTGATCTGAGGAGTCCCAGTCGCCGCCTTTGACGTTCATGCCTGTGACATATGCTGTGCTTCCGTCAATAACGATTAGTTTCTGATGCCAAGATGCGGCGTCAAAGGTTAGGGCTGCGCTAGTCTGCGTATTCCATGAGATGTGCCGATCGGAGTAGCGGCTGTTTGCTGTTACCCTAGCCTCGAATTCTATCGAGTTCACCGTACCGCTATACGGTGAGTATACTGGAACTTCGGTCTCGTTGCCCTGAAGCATCACTTCGAAGTTGTCTCCGCTAGTTTCGGCGGCGAGTCTCAGAGCTGAGTCTGTATTAATCTCTGTTGACCAGTCGTTGTTTTCACCCCAGAATCGGTTGATTAGCACTCTCTTGTTGGTGTTAGATATTTCGTCAAATATGGAGCCAATAGTGTTTGATGAGCGAGAGTAAGAGCTCATCTGAGAGTGTCCATCTGGTCTTACAAGCTCAAAATCTGATTCCCACCACCAGTTTGCTAGAGATACTCTGCGGCTTGCTTCGCCAAGATCGTCGGCTACTGCGCTCCAGAAGTCCTCACCATTTATCAGAATTTCAACGTCGTTGTTTGCAGGTGCTGAGCTCGATGGTGAGAACCATTCGTGAGTCAGCCCGATATAGACTGTCTTTACAGGGCAGGTCTTTGAGTTAAAATTACGGTTGTCGTGACCCTTGGCCCACCATGTGTTTGTCCCTGGATTGGTGATAGAGATGTCTTCACCGTCCCAAGCCACAGTCAATGAGGCTGGTAGGTGATCGTTAGCTCTCACTACGATCTGTGTAGAGAAAGGGGAGCCTCCTAGTGGAGCCAGCACGACCCCTGGTCCTGGATAAATATTTTCCAACAGGTCTGGTGTTCGATCAAACCGAACCTCAGCCTCCAGATCTCGACCCCAGACATCTAGAGGAACAACCTCTAGGTTGCCAGCCATTGCACATATTGCGACCGCTTCGAAGGTGTCGTCTTCCCCACCCTGGGAGCCTATGCCTACATTTCCGCAGGATGATAGTAAAGGCATCAGCGCTAGGCTTAGGTAAAATTTGTCTGATCGTTGAGCCATTACGCCCCACCTATCAAGATCTGAATAAGGTATGGAGAAGAGCAACTGGCTCCGCTTACGGAGGTCACCCTAAGCTCGTAAACCCCTCCGTCGTCTGTCCCTGTTGACCCTCCGTTTTCAACAAACTCAAAGCCACCATTGCCGCTTGTATCGCTTGAGTCAACCAGCCCTTGCCAGCCCCCATCATTGTCTTCCATCCACTCTAGCTCGAGCTTGTAGTCAGCGTCTCTTGGCACACTATAGAGCCAACCCTCGATATCAAACCAGGTGGTCGACCCATCTGTTACCCTGAATTGGTAGCGATCAATATCGTCCTCGTTGTGGAGGTCTCCAGAGATAAGGGTCTGAGCGGTATTTGTGAGATCACCGAGGTATGCGGCGGAAGAATTATTTGTCTCCCGGGCGTCGGTAGAGGAGTCTTCGTCTATCGCTCCGTCGCAGTCGTTGTCTAGACCGTCGCATGAGTCTGTAGCCGCCCCTGGGTAGACTGTTGACTCACCGTCGTTACAGTCTCCTTGGGCAGAGGTGTAACCATCGCCATCCGCGTCACCAGCAGGCGCACTCCACCAGCCGCCATTGATGCGAGGGGCTGCCGTGTCGTCGGTAGTGCTGTTTGAGCCGCACGATAGGAGAAATAGTAGCAACATGGTGGGACTATATTACGGAAGCGGCAGATCTGTAAGCGTACGTGTCGATTATGTTGCTCTTCGGCTAAAAGTCTCTTTCCGCAGGTCGAGGCTATATCTCTAGGAATACCTGGGGCTACTTACAATATTTAGCGCCTCTATAAGGCTTTGTTTTATTCACTATCAGGCGTTGATGTGTCTGGCGTATCGTCTGTAGTTTTACCTTTTTTAAGGGCCGTCATGTATAAAATTACTGCTAGCGGTAAAGGTATGTACCAGACGTCTTGAAGCTCTGATAGGTTTCTGTTCGTGTCGCCGACGTACTTCATTATCATTGCAACAGCCAGTGCTAACCCTGAGTAAATGAACCATGTTATTTGCTTTGACATTGTAGACTCCCCTCTTTTTATGTTGGAGAAACCTACCTTATTGGCTCAGCTTGTCAAGCGCACAGCCTGCTCGTTACAACTATCTACTGTACGTATCCAAGCGCCCTAAGCTGATCAAAGACACTAGAATCGCTCACCTCAATTGGGTTCGCGGCGACAAGGGGGTTGAGGTCTCCTCGGCGCCTTAAAAGCTCGTTGAAAAGAGGCTCTGCTTCGCCGCGGCGTTCGTTGTTCATTGAGATATCCTGAACCTCAAACCCCGCCTCGTTCAGGTCGAACATGGAGCTGACTTGATCCGACTGGTTGAAGGTGAACCGAATGCTGTCGGAGACTACACTAAGCTTTTGAGGCCCGTAAAGGATGTCTTCTGAGATAGCCATGCCTCCCATTTGACTCTCCCCAGATTGTGCCAAATCCCACAGTTGCCCTCTTCCTAGTAGTAAGTCTTTAATTCCAATTGTGGAGACTACGGTGCTGTTTACATGTGGTACAATACCAGCACCTCTAACTATCAATGGGACCTGTGTGACGACACTCTTTGTGGAGTGCCCGTGTTCGTAAGCCCCGAACTCCCAGAACTCCTCTCCGTGATCAGAGACAAGTACAATAAGTGTGCCCCTATCGTTGTCACGGGCGTCTAAGGCCTCTATTAACTCTCCAAAAGCCTTGTCGGATGTCAAGACCTCTTCGTCGTAAAGGGCTCTAATATAAGCTTGGTCATCTGGGCTTGGTACCTCTCGTCCAACGATCATCCCCTCGACCATATCTGGGCCAAGTGGAGCAGTTATTGTGTGAGGTAGTTCGCTGGAAAAGCGACCAGAAAATTCAGGCGATGGCTGATAGTCGGCGTGAGGCTCCATTGTGTGAATGGTCAGGAATGAAGGACCACTCTGGTTGTTCAGCCACTCCATCGCCAATACTACTGTTTGGCTCGCAGTCCTATGATCGACGAGCCCAGCTCCCTCAAAGCTGTATGTCCCAAACCCCTGGTTTAGCCCAAAATCAGGTGCTAGGTACGCGTTGTTAATAAAAGCCCCCGTGTTGTAGCCCGCACCTTGCAAAGTCTCTGCTACAGTTTCGTGATGCTGCTCAAGACGTCCGAACTGGCTTGGTTCGTTGTAGTCGCGAATAGCCCTGTGCTCCCATGCCTGTAGACCAGTGAATATTGAGGCAGTAGCCGGAAGAGTCCAAGTTCCTGCGCTGTAGGCTCTAGAAAACAGGGTGCCACTTCTGGCGAAGGCGTCGATGTTAGGTGACGCATCCCGGCTGTTTCCCCCTACACCTAAAGCATCGAGTCGCAGGGTGTCTATCATCAC
>CAWVYO010000172.1:0-7169 GCA_963934385.1 uncultured bacterium | reverse complement strand
CAAGATCAACTGAAGCTCTTCATGGTTTTCAGCGAAAAGCGTAGAAATCTCGTTAGATATACTTGAAATATCTGAATGTTCAGCACAGCCCGTGAGCAGCGATATGATTAACAGTTTAAACAAGGTCGGCTCCGATCAAGAAAAGTGCTATTATCAACCCTAACAGAGGGTCTCTACCATGTCCCCCCAATTGAACCTGGAGGTCTTTAGCTTATGACACTTCGCAGCAACACCTCAAAGGTCTTATGTCTCAACCTATTGTTGTTTTTGGCCTGCTCGAAAGGTGCTGATACAGGCGATTCAGGACAATATGTCGACACACCGGGCAATACTATCCCCTCTACCCCCTTGAGCTGCCCAACAAGTGAAGCGGAGGAGGAGTTAGGGACACTCACTTCACCGGAGTTAAATGAGGTTTCTGGAGTAATCCACTCACCGATTAACGATGGCGTTTTATGGGTTCACAACGACTCGGGGGATGATCCTAGAATATTTGGTATCACTGAGACAGGTGAGCTTTTGGTTACGCTAAATTTCTCTGGAACTGAGCGGGGCGATTTTGAGGACATAGCCATGGGGGAGTTGATGTACGTGGGTGATGTTGGAGACAATAGACTCGTTCGGGAGAGTGTTTTTGTTTTTGGTGTAACAGAGCCAGATATCGTTTTTGATGAAACTCCGTATGTACAAGATGTCGTTGTGGAGAGTTATGAGTTGACCTACCCTAATGAGCCAAAGAACGTAGAAGCTATGTGGGTTGACCCCACCAACGACGACATCTATCTGCTTACAAAAGTCGTTAACATGCCCGCCGAAGTATACCTCAAGGCAGCCCCACATTTGGACGGCTCCACTACTGAGCTTGAGTTGGTTGCTTCTTTAGATTTTTCAATAGCGCCATTAATAGGGGTGGCGACAGGTGCGGACATGTCCCGTAATGGAACAATGATCGTTGTGCGGGCGTATATCGGGAGCTGGGTTTGGCTTAGAGAGCCAGGTGAAAGTGTGGCTGAGGCCTTAGAAAAGCCACCTTGTAAGGTCGAAGTCCCGATCGAACGCCAGAGTGAATCTATTGGCTTTCACTCTGATGGTTCAGGGCTGTTTTCTATTTCGGAGGGTGAGGGCGAGCCTGTTTACTTTGTCCCTTTCGATTAGCGAGCCAACTATAGAGGTTCAACATCAAAAAGGGATAATTCTGGGGCGTTTCTGACCGCATAGTTTAGGGCCCATTCTGATTCTGAGAGCATGACGGGGCTGCCGTGTCTGTCTTCTACAATCTTGAAGTCTCTTCTGCTCTCAAGCCATTTTCGGGCCTCTGCTCCACCGCCTACCCAGCGAGCAACCTTATACGGCAGCCCTTCGATCACCACCTTTACACGATATTCGTTAGCAAGGCGCTCCTTAAATACTTCAAACTGGAGGACACCAACTGCACCGAGCCAAGGCTCCTGTAGACCAACACCAGGTCTAGTGAAGACCTGTATTACTCCCTCGTGAGCCAACTGGGTTAGTCCCGCGTCTAGCTGCTTTCTCTTGCCTGGGTCTTTCAGTGTTAGCCTAGCAAAATGTTCAGGGGCAAATCGTGGAATGCCCGCAAATCTAATGGTGTCACTGCCGCATATCGTATCCCCTATACGTAGCTTACCTGGATCGTACAGCCCTACGATATCACCTGGAAAGGCCTCGTCGACTATGGATCGCTCTTGTGCCATAAATGAGTGTGGGGCAGCCATTTTGAGTTTTTCGCCTGATCTACCAACTCGAACGGACATGCCTCGCTCGAACTTACCACTGACGACCCTCAAGAACGCGAGCCTATCTCGGTGCCTGGGGTTCATGTTTGCCTGAATCTTGAATACAAACCCCGAAAACATTTCGTTCTCGGGAGCCAATTCTATTTCGGTGTTGTCCTTTCTCAGCGCAGTCCTTGGCATTGGGCCAGAGGCGTTAGCCGCTACGAATTTTAGAATGGGCTCTACACCAAAGTTGGTCATGGCGGATCCCCAGAATATCGGTGAGATGCTACCCGAATGGAAGTCCTCTAGGCTCCACTCGTCTCCAGCCACCTCAAGAAGATCCAGCTGTTCGGTTACTTCCTCATAGAGTTGGTCGCCGATACGCTCTCGTGACTCCTCTATGCTCATTGTCTCGGTGATGAGTTTTTTCTGTCCGTGTTTTCCCCCCGAGAAAAGAGAGACGACTCTCGTGCGAACATCAACAACTCCTCTGAAATCTGATCCCATGCCAATTGGCCAGTTCATAGGGCAGACTTTCAGGTTTAGCGTAGAGCTGATTTCATCTATAAGTTCTAGTGGATCTTTTCCCGGTCGGTCGAGTTTGTTCATAAAGGTGATGATAGGCATGTTTCGCATGCGACAGACCTCAAATAGTTTGAGTGTCCTAGACTCAACACCCTTGGTGTGATCTATCAACATTAGAGCAGTATCCACTGCGGAGAGAGTTCGGTATGTGTCCTCCGAAAAATCGGCGTGACCTGGTGTGTCCAGTAGGTTCATCGCCGAGCCTTTGTAATCAAACTGTAGAACAGATGAGGTAATAGAAATCCCTCTCTCTTGTTCCATCTTCATCCAGTCAGATACCGCGTGACGCGATGCCTTTCTGGATCTTACCGAACCCGCGAGGTGTATGGAGCCTGAATACAGGAGTAGCTTCTCAGTCAACGTAGTCTTACCGGCATCCGGATGAGAGATGATGGCGAAAGTTCGGCGTCGGGCAGCCTCGGTTTTAAGATCCATTACGATTTCCGTCTGGGTGTAAGTGTGAACGCCGATAACCGAACGCTCAAGAGTCGCAAGTGCCTGCATCGTATTTGCATGATACCATCAGTATCGTTCCCTATGGGTTGTAAAAGGAATAGTCATGAGATGTATGGTTATATCGTTGGTGGTTGTTTTTTCTGGTTGCCAGAAGAGCGGTTCAATTGAGCTTGATACAGGTCTCTCGAATGTGGTTGACAGTGGGACAACTGACTCGTACGACACCGGTACTCTTGATACAGGCGTCACTTTACACGACCCGATAGCTAGCTTTGTTTTGGACGAGGTGACTTCTGGCTCCACATTCGCGTTGACCTGGGTAACCCTTGCGGGAGACACCCTAGAATTCGGAGCGACAGCCTTTAGTTCAACTGCCGAAGTTGGTGTTTTAGAGGTCTATCTGCCTATACCTCCAGCCGAGGAGATGATCCCCACTGATCCAGACTCGAGTTGGTCTCTTGCTCTTTACGTCCCATCTATTCATCAGGACTTAGACGGAGATGGTACCGTAAACGATCTAGAGCCGATTCACGGAGTGGGGGAGTATTGGCTCTTTTTTTCAAACCTTTCGATACCGGACTACGGGGTTGAATACGGCTGGAATGCTCTAAAGGTCGGTGAAGACCTGTTTTTGGCACCGTTTGATGTTCCCCTGCAGGAAAACCTACACCCCAACGACTCTATTACAATTCATGGGAGTGTCACTAGTGAACAGGGTGGCATCGGTGATAGTCGAATGGCTGCTCTCCCCGTCACTCTTTTTATGGGTCTGCCCGTCGCTGAGTTATTGTTTGATGAGAACCTAGAGGACGCCTGGACGGTAACTGTTGAAAGCGCTCCGCCGATTGATCATTTTGAGGACAGTGTTGATCTCAACAGTCTCTATGCCGTTGAATATTTGGTCGTTTATCACGATGATAATTCCAACTCTTCCTATGATCTAACGGATGAAATCCTGACTGGCGTCTGTAGGGAAGGGCGGTCAATGTCACTGGCTTATCTCGGTGCACCACGAGACCTTGCTGGGAGCGTATCTTATGCCTTCCAAGGCATGAGCCCCGGCTGGTATGCAATGGAATCGTGGGTAGAAACTGACGGGACCGAGAAGAGTGAATTCATCTCTTCTCCTGAATCATTAATGTATGAGGTTGGTGAGCCTTGCTGGCTCGACAAAGATTGAAGTCTTGTTTCTTTTAATCGTCAATTAGGTCGGTGATGATCCTGTACAGTTCATCTGGATCCCTCGACTCTCGAACTTTATGGAGAAAGTCAGAGCGAAGGGCCATTTGGGCAAACTGTGACAAGATCCATAGCTGTTCCTGACGCTTATCGGACGGGGAAACTACGGCGACCAATAGATCGATACGTCTCCGCCCTGGCCCTCTGAAATCTACCGGTGAGGTAGTTGTTAGGATGGAGACGGAGGTTTCTGTTACGGTCTCGCACGTAGCGGCCATTAGTGACAGACCACCCGTCAGCGCTGTACTCTGAAGCTTTTCCCGCTGCATTAGCGCTGATGCTATTGGTTCTGCGGCTGTCTCCAGGCGCTTCCCAAGGGCTTGCGCTATAGCGCCGAACATCTCTTCTTTAGTTTTTGCAGATGACTGTATTACAAAATTTCGAGCGTTTACAAGGTCTCGAAGTTTTGCGGGATCTTCTGGAGCACCAACTCGCCTAGTAAATCGTTCGTGGACCCTGTCTCTCGGTGTTTTTAGTCGCAAGACTGAACATTCAGCCTGTTCAGCCAGGCGGTGCTCAATAGAACCAAAGAATAGTGTTCTTAGAGACCCTTCTGGGTGTGCGCCCATGATTAGCAGATCGTAATTGCTACTGATTCCAGCAATTCCTTTTTCACGTGAGCTGGATTTTACAACTAGTATAGATACATCTCGCTCCATCATTGATGCGACTTCTCTCAAATAATCGTTTTGTACCGCCACCGTATTTTCATCAGCGTTCTCGGCGACTATACCAAAGATGGTTACCTCTGAGTCCTCTTGACTGGCTATACGGTCTGCAGCGGTTGCGATTAACGAGTCGTACGGACCAGGCTCTGCGTACACCATGACCTTTTTAAATCTAGTGGCCCCGCGGTCGAGGAAAACTGCTAGGTCGCATGGGGGGTGGTCAAACCACCATGCCATGTGGTCTCTAACAAACCAAGAGTGTTCATTTCTTCGAGGCCAATTGACTAACAACCACTGAGCGTTTGTGGCGTCGGCGTGATTCATTAGTGCGCGTTTGGCATTGTGGGTCACTATGTCGTGGAAGTCTAATGCTACTCCCACCTCACTACAGATCTCTTCGGAGATGTCCTGCACTTGCATTTTGCCTGCGCGGCTTCTTGCGTGATCGATGAGCATTACCTGATCTGGGACTTCAGTGAAATGAGTCACCTCAAGGAGACCTACGTCCACAAAGGATGTCCCAAGTCTAATCAAACTAGGAGAGACATCCTCCTCATCGAAAACCGGTACGATCACTCGAGGAGCCTGATCCGTCATCTGCTCTTCTAGCTCAGCAAGTTGGGTCTCTCTAAGTACTCTTGCTTCGCCCCATAAGTGCTGAATAGCACTCTTCCTGGAGACACGCTTTTTTCCATAAGCGAAATACCAGGCTGTACCTACTATTATGCCCATTATTACACCCAGGAACGCTACCCAGCCAAGGTAGGTTAGGAGCCAAAGTCCAGCTAGAATGCCAAATATTTGGTTCCATGGATAGAATGGCGAGCGAAAAGTGGGCTTGTACCAATTAGCGTTGCTCTCTCTCAGAATTATTACCGCCAGATGATTTAGGCTGAAGATAAAGATTTTGAAGCCACTAGCAAGTTTTGCGAGAGTTATAAGTGGAAGGCACGTGACAAGCAGTACAAGCAAGACACCAGTTGTTAAAATTGAATTAATTGGAGTGTGAAACTTGTCATGAATTCGTGCCAACCCGCTAGGGACTAGGTTGTCTCGGCTCATGGCAAAAGGGAATCTACTGGTCGCCAGGATTCCGGCATTACACATTGATATTAGACCCAAGACCGATACTATCGCCATTCCTTTAAAGGCGCGTGAACCTAGGAATTCAGCACCAGCGGTCGTTATAGGAGTGCTGTCATGTGCGATCTCGGTATAGCTAATATTTGAGGTAATGACCCAGGCTACTACCATATAGAGAACCATCACAGTGAGCTGAGCTGAGATCATACCGAGAGGAAGGTTCCTGGAAGGGTTTTGTACTTCTTCAGCCACCGAACAGATCTTGGTAACCCCAGCATATGCAGCGAATACCAAGCCAGCCCCAGCAATAATGCCATTGCTGCCGGTCGGAAACATGGGTTCTCTTAACGCAGGGTCAGACGCTGCAACTCCAGCGATACAGTAAAATAATAGTGCTACGAGACAAATACCTACTATGACCTTTTGGACTCCCGAAACCTTGCCTACTCCCAAGATGTTTAAAAAGATCAGAAAACCCAAAACGAACAGTGAGAACGGCAAGGGTGGTAGGTCAGTAAAAATTACCAAATAGGCGCCAAGACCAACAAGGGCGAAAGCGGTTTTAGCTGACAAGGCCAACCAGGTGCCTAACCCTGTAATAGTCCCTAGCCAGGGACCCATACTTCTGTCGATATAGACATAGGCACCACCTGACACAGGCATCGCCGTAACAAGCTCTGCTTTGGAGAAGACGGCGGGGAGTACGATCAGCCCAGCCAATAGGTACGAGATCCATACTAGTGGTCCAGCGTAACCAGCCGCTAAACCAGGTAGTACGAAAATACCTGTTCCGATCATTGCAGCAAGAGATATCGTGAAGACCGACCAAAATCCTAGTGTTCGGTCTAGTTGTTTTGCCAATTTATGCCCCAGTTTATTCATTATGGGGACTAAGGTCCCCTTCAGTGAGTATGCTACCAAAGTGGAATCTACATTCGCCACTGCTTTTACGAACCGTGCACTGGGAGTTAAAAGTTTATTAAATAAGTTAGCCCTAACGTATTGTGATTACGGCGAAAAATATTCATAATTAATCTTAACTAAATGTGGGCTCATAGTTGCCGAATAGCGACTAAATGTGGCGCAGGTTCTGGTGAATTTAATACAACATGCCACCGGAGGTCGATTTGAGAGAGTCGTTAATGGAACATGGCAGTTTGAGTGAAGCCGAGAAGGGTCTAAGGGCCATGCTTTCAGCAATTGGAGCTAACAATCAGCTCTTGTTGTCTAGACCAAGCTACATCTATTCGTTGGTGCACCACCATTGTGTGAGCGATAGTGTTTCAACTCAAGTTACTAAAGAGATGTTTGGTAACAGGCTACCTAATTTGGTACTCGATAACCAGGTCGTTTTACCGAACTTAGAACACATCACTGTTCAGGCACCTAGTGGTCCGGTTTC
>CAWVYO010000171.1:0-7173 GCA_963934385.1 uncultured bacterium | reverse complement strand
GAGTCTCAGGATAGGGCAAACTCTCCCCCCACCATTCGCAAAGCAACTGCGTCAACGTAGTACGACCACACGGCCATCTTGCAACAACCTAGTACCCATACCGATCGCTCGAAGCCGGGCCGCATCACCACTCGACAACACGATATCGTCATCGTCTACATCTCTAGCTATTACAAGCAGAGGATTATCTCCCACTAAAGCTACGATATCACCCTCTACAACATCAGATGCCCAATGAACTGGTGCTCGGGCTGCTGATGAAGCGGGGCTCATATGTGCAGCACTGTAAATTAAAGCATTATTAGGACCGACCACGGCAGGACTATAAGAAGGGTCCAGGTTTATATTTCTTGCATCAATGATTATCCCTGTAGATGCACCTTGTACCTCAGGTCGTTCTCTATCAGCGCTAGCCTGCGATATCGCTACAGGAGAAAACCACTCAAAGAGACTTAGTTCTCCCACCAATTCGACCCTTCCATCGCTATAATAAATCGACTCCACGACTTTCCAGCAACCCACGGCATCCAACAATCCTCTGGATAAACCATCAGCGAGAACGCCATCTATGGATAATAGATCCCCGCCTGTTGTGTCCCCATCAAAGTGGACTAGCTCAGCCAACGCACCCATCTGTAGGGCCACCCTACCTCTTGCGTCCTGCTCAGTAGCCCTCTGATCACTCCAGATAGTGGTGTTTGGAGTAGCGACTACTCTAACTCTCGCAACACCTTGCTCCCAGTCCACTACCCCACCTGAATACTCACTAATGACAGGCGTACTGAAAATAATCGCCAACATTAAATTACTCATCTAAACCTCACTGAATCAGCTCTACGCAATATCACCGAGACACCATCACTCAATTGGTCATCCGGAACCACCCTATATTCGTCAGACAATTTAATCGTAACCAATTTTCTCTCGGGAAATTTCACCAAGATCCTAACGGGACACTTACCTGGAGAGGCTCTTAATAACCTCTGAAAAGCAGCCACTGAGCTCTTAGTGATCTCATCCGGCAAAAGAGATATCTGCACCTCTTTAGTTCCACGCTCCCTTAGTTCACTCATCAACTCGACACTTTCGGCCAAGATCTTGGGTTCGTCACCCTTGGAGTCCATCTTGCCTTTTAACATTATTGGACGACCCGATTTCAGTACCTTCAGCGAGTTAGAGAAGGGTTCCGCGAAAAAGATACACTCAATGTCGCCAGTATCATCCTCCAATATTACAAACGCCATCTTATCACCGCGTTTAGTACGAATGACCTTCATGCTGGACGACATCCCTGCTACGCTCACTTCCTTACCTGATGGGTACGATGAGAGTTGGGAGATACGACAACTAGCGTACCTGTCTACTTCATCCACAAACCCCTCAATGGGATGACCTGAAAGGAAGAACCCCACGGAGTCCCGCTCAAAGCTCAATAATTTACCGACAGGCCACTCCAGCACATCAGGTAACCGTATGGTTGGCGCCTCTATTGGAGCCATGCCTCCAAAAAGACTGACTTGACCCGCGTTCTTGTCCGCTTGATTTCTCTGCCCAACCTTCAATAGTCCCTCTAGACCATCCAGCATCGCTGACCGGTGCTCACCGCTCCAGTCAAAGGCACCACACTTAATCAAATTTTGAAGGACTCTCTTATTGATTTTTCCGTAATTAATCCTCTCAAAGAAGTCTAATAGAGAGGTAAAACGCCCCCCCGCTTCTTCGCGAGCCAGAACTATGGCATCTACGGCAGCACCTCCGACATTCTTCACCGCTGCCAGCCCAAACCTGATTACTTCTCGGTTATCTGCTGGAACGTCGAAAAATCTAAACGAATTGTTCACGCAGGGTGGCAGAACAAGCACACCAGCCTTCTTGCAATCTCCTATGTAGGCAACAACTTTATCGGTATTGCTAGACTCGATAGTCATTAACGCGGCCATGTACTCAGTTCGGTAATTAGCCTTCAACCACGCCGTCTGATAGCTCACATACCCATAGGCTGCTGAGTGACTCTTATTGAAACCGTAAGCCGCAAACATAGCCAATAGATCAAAAATCTCCTCGGCCTTACCTAGATCAACTTCGTTCTTGGCCGCGCCACTTAAGAATCTAACCTTCTGTTGGGCCATCTCCTCGTGGTCTTTTTTACCCATGGCTCGCCTGAGCAGGTCAGCTTCTCCAAGAGAATATGAGGCCAAAACCTGAGCTATTCTCATTACCTGCTCTTGATAAACTACTACTCCGTAGGTGTTTTTTAAAATCGGCTCCAAAGCCGGAAGCATATAAGAGACCTTCTGTCTCCCATGCTTTCGGTCAATAAAATCATCAACCATACCCGCTGAGAGAGGACCCGGACGAAATAGCGCAACTAGAGCTACAAGATCTTCGAGTGTCGATGGCTTCAACTTCGTTAGTAGGTCTCTCATCCCAGACGACTCAACCTGGAATACACCTAGACCGTCTCCACTCTGTAACAGCGCAAAAGTCTTTGAGTCCTCCTCATCAATGAGGGACATGTCGATGACTTCACCAGTGTTACGTTTTATCAACGCCACAGCATCGCGAATTTGATCTAGGGTCTTTAAACCTAAGAAATCAAATTTAATCAACCCAATGGACTCCGCAGACTTCATATCGAATTGAACAACAGGGCCACCCTCTGGTCCGTCTCTATACAGAGGCGCTAGCTCAACTAAGGGGCGATCCCCAATCACCACGCCAGCTGCATGGATTCCTGTCTGCCGAGTTAGCCCCTCCACACGCTTAGCCATCTGAAGCACACGCCTAACACCACTATCACAAGCCACCAAACGGCTCATTTCATCCTCTGCCAGAGCCTTGTCCAGGGTAACCCCCAGCTCGTCTGGTACGAGTTTAGCTATACGGTCTGCTGCCATGAAATTCATGTCGCAGACACGGGCCACATCTCTTATCGCCAATTTAGCTTGAAGTTTTCCGTAGGTAATAATCTGGGAAACAAAGTCCTTTCCATATTTGTTTCTGGTGTGCTGAATCACCTCCTCGCGACGGTCCTGAGCGAAGTCAATGTCAATATCAGGCATGGAAATACGTTCTGGATTCAGAAACCGCTCAAATAGAAGGTCAAAACGAATCGGATCAATATCCGTTATTCTCAAAGCCCACGCAACTATAGAGCCGGCGGCGGAACCGCGACCTGGTCCGACCGGAATATCTCGATCCTTAGCCCAGTTAATGAACTCGGCGACAATCAAGAAATAGGCTGGAAAGCCCATGGAGTTTATTATACCGAGCTCCTCGACCATCCGTTCTCTGTATGAATCGTGCAGACCCTCATCCACAAGCTTCAATCTATGTTTCAGTCCGACGCTTGTATACCAACCCAAATACCCATCAAGAGTGCCGCACCCGGGCTCCATGGGAGGTAGGGCTACATCTGGTTCCGGCAAACCAAAGACACTTGCAGGAGGGAAGGCATTATAAAAGAACGAGAAGTTGGCCTCGGTATCTTGATCTACGTCCGGAGGTGAACTCGCTGGGAAATAGTATTTGTCGTAAATAAACTTATAATTGCAACGCTGAGCGATCTCGACTGTTCTATCGCAAGCATCACCGTCGTCCGGAAACAACGCTCTCATTTCAGCTTCGCTCTTCAAATAGAGCTGATCTGTAACCGGTCGTTGTCTATCCGGATCATTGAGGGACTCGCTGCGCCCAATACACTGAAGAAGCTCTAATGTAGGTGCATCGTGCTGTCCTAAATAATGAACTGCATTGGTAACTACTGTCTGTAGCCCAAGCTCAATGGCCAACTCCTTACAACCAGCATTGACCTCCAAATCCCCGTCAAAACCAGCGTTTTGCAACTCAACAAAAAGGTTATCACCACCAAATATCTCTTTGAGGTTAATGAGGTTAGAACGCGCTTTATCTTGGTCGCCAGTTAGCAAGTAAGGACGTACAGGACCCCTAACACCAGAAGTTAGAGCGATTAGCCCCTCGGAGCGCTCCCTAAGGCTATCTAAGGAAACTGTAGGCTTATACTGCATTCCGTTGTAGATAGCGTCGGTGATCAAGGCACATAGGTTGTGGTACCCCGCTTCATTCTCAATAAGCACCAAGATGTGATCACCCTCACGAGGCCCCATCGACTCCCTAGTCCTGTCATCTGGCTGAAGCCACAGCCCACAGCCAAAGACCGGTTTAACACTGGTACCCTTACACGCCTTATCGAGAGTGATCGCACCGAACATATTGCAGTGATCAGTAATAGCCACGTAGTTCTGCCCCAAGGCTTCCACAGCCGGGGCCAACTTTTTAATCGGGATCGCTCCATCCAAAATCGAGAACTGAGTGTGAACATGAAGGTGGGCGAAAGCCATAGTCTATGTTTTTCTAAGCGGATCGTAGGAGGTATCGGTTTCGGACTGGTTCAATAACCACTGTCCATCAAGTATCCCGACTGTTACACTGAATCCAACGCTACATACCTGATCGATTCAGAAAGTTCTTATTCGTGACAGCAACCAATTCTAACATCGAAAGGCGACTATCTTCAGATAAGGCGAGGGCTTTATCCCCATCAAATGTCGTCCTGGTAGCTCTACTTTCCATACTAATTGCCGCCTTTTTCGGTACCGTTACCACAACCGCATGGGCTCGAATCGCCGCGCTGGAGACTATAGAGGCCTATGGCTTTGCCGCCCACGAACAGCTCATGTACAATTTTGCCGACTCCGGCAGTTTTTTCCAAACCATACACTTAGGTTACGATGACTCTTGGGCTTGGTCAGGACACAGGTCCATTTCGTTTCCTATAAACGCCATGATCTATGGGGTTAGCCCATCTCCGTTTTGGCTCTCTCAAATACAGGCCTTTTGGATGGCTCTCGGCGCCATTCCCGCTGCATGGTTCGCCTATTCTCTATACACGTCCAAATATGCAGCTTTTTTTGGAGCGACAGTCTACCTCACCAGCCCCGCCTTGCTTGCTCTGTCACTACAGGACTACCAAGACTTGGTCTTAGCGACGCCTGCGCTAATGTTCGCAATAGCCGCCATGCGGTCAAAAAGCATAACCTTAGTCGCGATAGCAGCGTTCGTCGGAGCAATCCCCAGGGAGGAGACCTTAATAATATCGTTGGCTATCTCCGTTTTTATCTGGCCCGGTTCTTGGCGGCGGTTACGTCGAAATGTAGCCGTAACAGGTGCAACCCTGTTGGCGCTCTATCTGTTTCTCCAAATCACGTCACCTATCGCAGAGACATCCCATGACATGCCTCTCGTGAACGCTGTCTCAAGCCTACTGGCTTGGCCACCCAACATATTTACACCTGGACTTCCCTATTTAGGGTCCTTTTACTCCTTGTTGTGGGCTCCCATCGGTATCTTCGCGCTTCTGGCGCCCAGGACTGCTTTTCTTGGAGTAGCTATTGTATTCATGCACACAACTGTTCCATGGGGACACGGTGTTGATAGATCTTGGGGAGGTCACGTTCATCACTTAGCCCCGGCTCTCCCTTTCTTTATTGCAGCGTCCATCCAGGGCTTTCTCAGGTTCTTCACCTTTATCAAGTCCTCCCGACTCTTCGGGCTATGGATTAATAAACTTAAACTAAACCATCGAAATTACTTACGAAATGGAATCCTAACCACTCTTTGTATTTCAACACTTGGGTGGGGCGCCTCTTGGAACCTATCTTGGACTAAACATTACAACGTTATTCCTTCTTTTAGCGTTCAGGAGCCCACATACGTGCACCCTGTATGGGCGCTAGTAGGACAATTACAGCCAGAAGATGTGCCGATCATTGAGTCCAGACTAGCACTTGCCGTGTCAGCACGAAGGGCTTCATATACCTGGGACGACAGCCTCTTCGAAAAAGCGCCTGGAAAGGGTCTTGCTGCTGGTACACATCTAATTGTTGACAAGCGGGAGCTGGACGTTGTTGCATGGGGAATGGCAATGTCTGACGCTGTTGTGATTGAAGAGTCAGGACCCTACCTCCTGATTGGCTGGACTGCAGGTAGCGTAGACAGGGCTATTCCGCTCGAGCGCCTCTCACCGTCTCACGGCTTACGAGCTTGGCCAGGTATGCCCAACAGTCGAGAGTCTGTATATGGCGTGGCTCCAAGAGAGGAGGCGCCAGCGCCACCTAATGCTCCATTTGAAACCACAAGACATGTAGGTCCCGGAACAGCTCCTCAACAAGGAGCTGTTGGGCGCTAATCTAAAAGGTCTAACTCCTGAAAAGGATTTGCTAGAACTCGTTTGCATACTTTTGAGAACTTGGCAGCGTGGGCGCCATCTATCAGCCTATGGTCGAATGTCGCATGAATGCCCATCACCCTTCCACAAACTACCTCTCCGTTTTCAACCACAGCTGCGTCCTTTATTTTTCCAGGTGCGATAAATATAGGGACTCTGCTATATGGAACCAGTGGTACATATGCAGTATCAAGACCGAGAGATCCAATACTGGTAACTATTGCGCCCCCAAATGGATCCCGAGGCATACCGGCCCAACTGAGGTTTAGATTCAGGGTATACATCAGGAAACTTACGGTGTTCAAGAACCAGTTCATCAGCATAAATGGAATGAGTCCAACTGTATCCTTAGACTTTTTCATAGCCTTGTCTTCGCCAGATCTAATCGCCGCAATCTGTTCGCCTAGCTGCGCTAACTGTTCAACAAGTGAAATTTTGTCCGCACCCCGAACAACAGCGCTAGACAAATCAATCTCTCCAGTTTTTGGATCGTCGGCCAATACTAAAACACCAATATCTATTGAGTCGCGCAGGTAGATCTTATTAAATCTCAGGACTCCGTTTGCCTCTGGGACAGCCGCCATAGCCTTGGCAACCGCAGCGGTGACCACATGGGTAATAGTCAATTTTTGGCCGTGTTTTTCTCTGAATGCCGCGATGTAACGCTCTACTTCCTCCATTCTAACTTCCATACTCCCGTAAATACTGGGATCGTAGGTAGTCTTCCACGTACCAAGAGCCACCTTTCTAAATGGTGAGATTTTACTTAATTTCGTCAGCTCAATATTCGGCATTTAATGCTCCTCCAAATTCAGTTATAATATCTCGTATTTGTTCGTTTGTAGCGAACAACTCCTCCACTGCGTCGTGGGAAACGATTGCCTCAACAATAGACGCTACCAGCTGTGAACCGAGCGCCTTTCCCG
>CAWVYO010000170.1:0-7211 GCA_963934385.1 uncultured bacterium | reverse complement strand
AACCATTTAAATGGCGCAAGGATAGCGTTGGTCTATTCGGACAACGACCCCAGAGTTCCCTACCCGCAATCTAACTTTGCGAATATGATTACCGCCGTCGAAGCACATGAGGAGGGGCTGATAATAAACACCGAGCGATCAGCGCACGTTCACTCAAATAGCGATGTCATGGTCGCCCGTGAAGTAATCGAATTTCTCTTCGACGAATAATTAGCACGTACCAATTGGAGTAAACAGTGATCCTCATCTGCGCATCAAGCGATGGCAACAACCTAAAGCTTGCAAATAAGCTGGGTGAAATAGCAGCCGAAATGGACCTAGAGGCCCAAGTCCTAGATCTTGTGGCTGAAGAGCTACCTATGTTCACTAATGCCGCAAAAAAACTAGGTCCTCCTGATAGCTTCGAGACCCTATTCAAACAGTTTCAAAATGCCTCTGGTTTTGTAATCTGCGCTCCTGAATACAACGGGCTCACCCCACCTGTTTTGGCCAACACAATGGCATGGCTGTCAACAAAGGGCGATGACTTCAGGGTGCTCTTTTCCGAAAAACCTGTGGGTCTAGCCACCCACAGTGGCGGAGGTGGTGGCAAGGTAATGATCGCTATGAGGATTCAGATGTCACATCTAGGGGCAAATGTCGTCGGTCGCGAGCTTATAACTAGCTACTCAAAACCACTAAACGAAGAGTCGGCTAAAGCGGTGTTGAAACAGATCGCAGGGTAGAGCCGCAGCTATTAGATTCTAAGATCTACCTCACAACTCTGCCCTTCCACTTTACTCCTGTTCGCTGTGAAATAGCCGAGTTGAACATGAGGCCCATAAGGATAATGTTTGCGGCAGCATGAGTGAGCCCGTAGACCTTCTTCAGCCCCCATATTCGATCCATTTCAAACCTGACGATCTGCATAAGCAACACCAATACCGCCCCCCAAATTGTCAACTCCAAAGAGATCTCACCAAACAGGGACATCAACAACAGGGTTGGTCCCGCAAGCACCTGAATAAAGAGCCAAATCTCGACAGCTATAAGAGTGCCCCAGCTGTAGTTCATGCCAGCAAACAGGTTCTTACTCCACCCAGTCCATATCTCTGAAAAAGAGGTGTACATGCGGCAAGAAAACAGCTCTCTAAGCACTAAGAAGCTGTATTTCCCATCAGCCGCGACCATCGCCTTGGCCAGACCTACGTCGTCTAGAACGTTTTTGGCGACAGCCTCGTGCCCGCCTATTTTGTCATAAGCACTTCGGCGCACGGCGATAAATTGACCATTAGCCATCACCGATTTCGGACGTTCTGGGTCGTTTACGTGGTCCAGATCGTTTCCTGCCAAGATGAGTCCTGCTACCGCTGGCTGCATCACCTGCTCCCAGAAACTCTCCATTACCAACCGACCGATACCCGAGACCATGTCTCGACCATTATCGACACCATAAGCGACCACGGAAGATACAGCTTCAGGCTCAAGGCGAACGTCGGCGTCGACAAAAACTAACCACTCTCCACTCGCATGACTTTGGGCTCTTTTAAGCGCCCAAGGCTTTCCAAACCACCCCTCTGGAGGTTCTTCTCCCCCATAAATTACTGATACCCTAGAGTCACCGCCCACCGCAGCCTCTATTTCAGACTTTGTACCGTCCGTAGAGGCATCATCTAAGATGATTAACTCAATATTTTTGTGAGTTTGCGCCAAAACGCCCCGAATACACCTGCCAATATTCCCCTCTTCATTTCTAGCAGGTATCACTACCGATACCAAAACATCACTAGCCAAAGAAAGCTCTCCTGGTCCAACCACCCACCTCCTTGTCCTCCTGTTCCTAACAATCTTCGAGAAGCCAACCACCCAAGCCAATACTGCAAGACTTAGCGCACAACGTAAAATCCAAATAGACATAAATAATACCTCCCAAACTGGAGCCCATGAAAAAATGGCTCGCAACCGCCTTACACTCCCCCTAATAATTGGAATCACGCTCGGTAGCTTGATGCCAATGCTCTATCTCGTCCAACTGTTCTTGGACAAGGGTTATGACGCTGAAGCGTGGGTAGAGGGGAGCCTGGCAGTGAGCGTCGACGGCCAAAATTCACTATCAATGCCCGTAGTCCTAATGGAATACGAAAGCGAAGCGGGTCTACACCTGTCTGCTGTGACTCTTCTACAACAAGGCGAGTATCCATGGGACCCCACTCCTTGGGAGGCGACCATTCACTTAACACTCAACTACGAGCTACTAGAAAACGCGCTGAGAGCCCACCACCACAACTCCTGGTCGGCGTGGTTTACGGAGAGACTAGTAGCAAGGTCTGACCACTTGGGGTTGCCGCCAATCCCTTGCGCTGGAATTGTGAGTATTCGAGAACTGGAAAAGGAAGGTACGTGGGGCGATGCCGCGAAGATCAGCCTAGACATGCTCAAGGAGCTATCCCTCTCAATAGACCTTCAATGTACATCCGCTGGCTCCGACCTAGTCTGGAATACTGGGGACGAAAAGACTTGGACTATAGAGGGACCACTCAATCTTGTGAGAGGCCGACGCCTGTAATCCTTATGACCCAAGGATCCCGGTAAGCCTCTCCCACTTTGCCGGCGTAGCTATAACCAGATCCTTCACTTGACCTGCAGGTGCACCCTCCTTTACTAGGGTGGCTCTCCACGCGGCAAAAGTACCCCGTGGTAGGGCTCGAATGGTCAAGGCACCAAGGCGCCCACTCGCCCTCTTTGCTGCATACTCGACATTCTTTTCAGCAAGTAGCTTGTCTAAAGCTTCAGCACTCCCAGCCGGAAGTGGTTCCTCGCTCTCAATCCCCACAACTACTGCGGGAACTTCCCCGAGAAGGTGTGACGCCGTAAATCCGACGATTTCAGGCGCACCAACCAACCCTCTAACAGAGGCTACAACCTGATCTTCACTGACCTTCTCACCTGTAATGTTGAGCATATTGGACCCCTTACGCAGGAACCTTAGCCTAGGCAACTTGCCGACGAATCCGACAACCTCGACTACGTCATCCAAATCGTAGCGATAGAGTCCAGATGTAGTGCTAATGATAAGCCTATAGGCGACACCTAATTCCAGCTCCCAAGCAAACAGAACGTCTCCTGAGGGGGCTTCGAATTCGAGCAGAGCGCCACACATCCACGCCACTCCGCCAGCGTCCATATCCGATAGCGGTATAGCGAAATACCCCTCAGAGGCCGTGATACCGACCTCTCGCACAGGAACTGGACCACCGAGCGCCGCTTCAAATTGATCGATAAAGAACGGAGCAGGGCCTCCTTTCCAACAGTTTATCACGGAAAGATCCCAGATCTTGGCGGCCCTCCAATCCTCAGGTGGTTTCACGCATTTTAGGTGCCTTCCCAGGCGACTACGAACCTCATGTGAGAGCTGGCTGGCTGGCCCTCTAGAGAGTTCACCCGCAAGGCAATCTTCCGCCAAACTATCCTGAAATTCTCGAAGCCCCCTCGCAATCATTAGAACAGTCGATGGGTTGGCAGTTGTTATTGATGAGATCTCTTGGTTCAAGGCGAACCTCAAGATCGTGTACAGCCTAGCTGTAGGATCTACTATGCTGTGAACTTCATCGGGCACTGAATATCGCATCCGAACTATCCAGGGCTGCTTACTCCTCATACGACCAGTGTTAGATCCCCACGCGAGCCCGCTCTTGAGCGCACCCTCTCTCCCTGGGGAGACTACGGTCAACACCTTGCCTCTAGTGATCGCCTCGTGGTCTCTAACCAACCCCAATCGCCAAAGGCTTTGAGCCTCCGACACAGCGTCAGCCCAAACCTTTGTTACTGGCAGAAATTTCGCTGGACCAGTAGTTCCTGATGTCTTTAGCAATTGCACTGTTGACTGATTTGTAAGCACTGAATTCTTTCCAGCGGACACTTTATCAAGCCACCCAGAAAGTTCGTTGTAGGATCTCACTGGAACTTTTTCTCGCCAAGATGAAAAATCCTCACTTTGTGTAATTCCATGTTCTCGCGCAAATTCTGTTCCTTCCAAACCCCTTAAGAGCAACTCCAACCGCTCTTTCTGGGCCTCTTCTGGTCGCAAAACCGAGGCATGGAGCCGCGATACCGCTTTTTTAGCGAAACCTCGAAGCAGTCGATAAGCTCCGTTCCCTGAGTCTGGTAATAGTTCTTCTGTCACGATTGAAATATAATACCGCTTTGACACCAATCATGGCACCCGATACCGTCTCTTACCCCCTATTAATGTAGAGCCAAAAAAGAAAATGAAAACTGGTGACGTAATCAGAGATGCAAAAGGATCCGCCTATCAGGTTGGACAGCTACTCGGCCGCGGGCTTTGGGGTAAATCGTACGTAGTTCGCCAAGAAGACTCCAGCGTAGAATACGTCATGAAATGCCCTCTGTCGAAGCCTGACTTTCGCGGCGACGTTCCGGCGCCAGACGATCTGATAAATGGTTGCCGAGATGCCCTTTTAGAGCAAGGGCGACTATTAGATGAAGGAAGGTGGCCCTTTCTACCGAGGCTTCAGGCTAGGTTTACCACAGCTGACGGCACCCCAGTATTACTACTGCCGAGATACACTACGACCCTTGAGAAGCGGATTCAAGGGGGGTGCTCACTCGCCGAGGTCCTTACGACATTAATAACTACGATGCAGCACCTAAGGCTATTGGCTGACGGTCCAGGGCTTCACGGAAACCTAAAGCCATCAAACATTCTACTAAACGATCGCGGCGACGTATTTCTATCGGATTTTGCGACAAAGAGCGCCCGAACCCACGTTGGGAGGCTCAATGCAATAGCTTCGGACCCCAATAGATTTCTGACGCCAGAGATAGCGAGTTCGTTATCCGAGGTAGCTTTTCAGTCCGTTGTAGACACTTATGCTGTGGGTATGTCGCTATACTACGCGGTCTCCTCACCAACCCACGGTATCCAGAATGAGACCTCTGCCCCCGCTCTGACCTCAAGGGGTTTAGACAAAGCGGATCTGCTAAAGATAAAGGACTCTGTTGACGACAGGCTGCGTAGCGAAGAGTCAAATTCTCGCTTTAGCAGTAGAGTCGCGGAGAGAATGGCCGCTGTCCTCAACAGGGCGATATCTTTGGAGACAACGCCATCGCCGCCATTTAGATTCGCGAGGACAATTGACCTTTTACCTCGACTGCAAGAGGTCCTTTCGTTGATTAGACCTGAAATTGCATCTGTAGGTAAGGTGATTTTAAACCGCCCAACAGCCTCATCAGTATTCATGACGGACGAGAACATCGGATTCTCGGTTACAGTTGCCGCCACGCCAGGTGTTGACAACTACGAAGAGATAGCGCCTGGGTTGGCATTATTTAACGAAGAGACCTCCGCCCAAATACGACTATCAGAGTCTGGTTTTGAAGCTAAAAAGCACCCGAGCGGGAGGTTTAGATTCGCGTTCTCACTGCCATCACTGAGCCCAGGTCGATACTTCGTAAAAGTCGCGTTCGCAATCAAAGGCTCAGGACACCCACCTGTCACCTCAGAGGCAAAGTTCGAGGTAAGACCGGGGGCAGGATACGTCCCCCCGATTGTGGAACCCGAAGATGATGCCCTACCGTTTGTCACAACAGACAAAGACGCTGGGGAAAAGACTCCTGTTGACGCGCTGCCCGCACCAACACCAGTATCGCCATCACCCGCTAATTGGGAAGACTCGACAGCAGAGCAGTTAAACTCATTTGAAGAAGAGCCGAACACCTATCCAGACATCTCGGAACCGTTCCCTATTGCTCCCTCTCCGACATCTCTTGAAAAAGGGGTACAAGATGAGCCAGGTCTCTCAGGTAGCGCTAATCTTTTCGAGACTACGAACACAGAGGCTGAGCATACTGACGCAAATACTTCAGACTTTGAGCAGCCAATCGTTAGTGTTAGCGGTTCCGGAATAGATGCTTGGACTGATCTACCTCTACCTACCCCGACCAAGCACGAACATAAGCCACAAATAAGCCAAGACATTCCCGAAGACGATAACGCCTTCAATGGCAAGATCGAGCGCATCATAGAGATAATGAAGGAAGACCCATACGTAGCGTTTATGGGTGCCGGAATCGTCCTAATTGTTGTGCTCCTTATCACGCTCTTCACCATAGGAAGCTAACAACTTCTTATCTTGATTTAAACAATTTGGACGAACTACAAATATGAAAACAACATTTCAAAGTACTCTCAAACTAGACACAACGGGTGGACTCCTCGCCTTAGCAATAAGCGATGAGGATCCATCATCACTGCCCAGCGCTCTCAGCGCGGCCTTTGGGGCAAACCTAGAGAGTTCTCTTGGCGACGCAGAATTCAAGGCAAAGGCTGGAAGCTCATTTTCTCTGCGCATTACCGGACAGATTGGTGCAAAGTGGTTGCTGTTAGTTGGTGCTGGTAACAAATCACCTAATAGCTATAGGCAAGCCGCTGGTGCTGTTGGCGCCTTTGCTCGTCGACATGGTCTTGAACAGGTGCAGTTCGCCCTTGGTGAATACGACAAAAGCGGCGAGAAAGAAATATTACGCGCTGTCGCTGAGGGACTCGAAGAGGGTAACTACAGCTTTGACAAGTACCAACTACCCGCCAAGAAGAAGAGCCCGATTACCGAGGTCACATTGGTGACGGGAAAAGCAGATGGCTTCGATCTAGGCTTTGCTCATGCTCAAGGGCAAAAGTTGGCTAGAGACCTGGTTAATGGCACCCCCGAAATAGTTACGCCGCAGTACCTGGCTGACATAGCAAAGGGACTCACCAGCGATCAACTCACCGTACAAATATGGGACGCCGAGAAACTAAAAGCTGAAGGCATGAATGGTATCGAAGCCGTCGGAAGAGGTAGCGTAAACCCGCCCTTTTTCGTTCACATGACCTGGACTCCAAAAGGTAAATCCAGCGGGCGCGTAGCAATAGTTGGTAAAGGGGTAACATTCGATGCTGGCGGGCTATCAATAAAGCCGTCTGGTGGCATGCTCACGATGAAATCGGACATGGGTGGCGCAGCTGTAGTTTTAGGAAGCATGGCCGCACTATCAAACAGCGATGTATCCGTAGTCGTTGAGGGAATTTTTGCTGCCGCAGAGAACATGCTCGGAGGCGAGGCTTACAAGCTGGGAGACATCCTCACCATGTCAAACGGCAAGACAGTTGAAATTCACAACACCGACGCCGAGGGTCGCCTGCTATTGGCAGACTCACTCGTCTACGCAGACCG
>CAWVYO010000169.1:0-7338 GCA_963934385.1 uncultured bacterium | reverse complement strand
AGAAATGAGCGCTTAGTTGTACCAGAGTTTGACGCTAAACTCCCGGTAAAGGGCATAGGGACCTTTGACTGTCGAGTCTACCGCTCAATGACCGACGACAGCATGCATCTTGCAGTTTGGAGCGGTGATCTAAGTGGAGAGGTGTTGGTCAGGGTACAGTCGTCTGACCCTGTGGGGGACGTCTTTCGAGCTGAATCGTCCGACGCGTGGGCACAACTCGGAGCTTCGCTAGAGCAGATACGCGATAACGGAGGCGTGCTTCTCTACATGCACCTGTACGGTGGACGCTCGTCTGAATCGCTTATTAGCCTCTTAAAGGCTCATCTTTTACCCGTTAATGGGGAGAATGACACCGACGAACGAGTGCCGCCAAAGATGACCAATCTTCGCGACTTCGGTACGGGGGCACAAATCCTACTTCATTTGGGGTTGAGAAAACTTCGTCTACTAACAAACAACCCCAGAAAGATAGTTGGTCTAGAGGGGTATGGCTTGGAGGTGGTGGACAGGGTTCCTTTGACTGTAGAGACAACCAATGCTAACCGAGCCTTGTTAGCTGGAAAGGTAGCTTCTTTAGGTCATATGATGAAGATCTCCGATTAGGGGTTCACTTTTATTTTAGGGCTTCGTTCATTTCGTGATAGGAGCAATCCGCGGCACGAAATGAAGTGCTCGTTGATTTTTTTAACCGCTGAGACTGGTCGGGGATCATATGATAAAGGAGCAACAGCGACTCGCTATTGTAGCGTCGAGTTTCAACCCTCTGATAACAGACGCTCTGGTGGATGGTGCGATGACCTCACTTCTTGAGGGCGGGATCATTGACTCTCAGATAAAGGTCTTCAGAGTTCCGGGGGCTTTTGAGATACCGTTGGCATGCCAGTGGGCTATCGAGGCTGGTGCGGATGGGGTTATTGCCCTTGGTTGTGTGATACGAGGAGGGACTCCACACTTTGAATTTGTTGCCGACCAGGTTGCGTCAGGTGTGAATAGGGTCTCGTTAGACGCACATGTGCCTATCGCTTTTGGTGTACTAACTACAGAGAACCTAGACCAAGCCCAAGTTCGGGCTACAGGTACAACGGTTCCTGCACAACACCACCCTGGGGCAGGACATGAAGATGCCCCTACTCACGGAAACAAGGGTGCTGAGGCTGCGGTAGCGTTGCTGGAAATGCTCTCACTAAAAAACAGAATTATGGATGGCTGGAATGGGTAGTAGACGACGCGCTAGGGAATTTGTATTACAGGCACTTTTTGATGCGGATTCCACCAGTAAGCCAGTCACAGAAGCTCTAGATAGCCTCTGGGAAGGGTTGATGGACGACACTGATGGTGGACTCGGTGGTCGACCAGCCGACTCAGAAGAGATCGAATTTGCTTCCCAAATAGCGTTGGGTGTCGAGGAGACAAAAGAAGATTTAGACCGGAGATTACAAGAGGCCTCAACGAATTGGCGTGTAAGCAGGATGCCTTTTGTTGATAGGAACATATTGCGTCTCGGTGCATTTGAGCTTCTCAATTTGGACAAGGTTCCGGCAAACGTGACCATCAACGAGGCCGTTGAGCTCGCTAAGAAATATGGCACAAAAGAGACGAAGGGGTTTGTTAATGGACTCCTAGATCGGATCGCGCGAGACATTGGTCGCCTCTAAATCTAGATCTGAAAACCGGAGGCTTGATCGTCTAATTCTCACAGTCTGTTCTGTGATAATAGGTGCTAGCTTTGTCTTAGGTGCAGATGAGAGCGCTGTTTGGTTGTTTGGTTGGGAGCTGCCGTATCGCTGCGTGAGCCGAGAGGTGCTGGGCTTTTCGTGCCCTGGCTGTGGGTTGACGAGGGCGTTTGTTTTAACCGCGCACGGTTCGCCGATATTAGCCACAGAGGTTCACCCGCTAGGTGCTGTTGGCTGGTTGGCGGTAGCGGTTCAGATTCCGTGGCGAATCAGAAGGATGGTAAAATCACCTTAGTGCTCTACAGATAGCTAATGATACCTTCTGCCCTCAAGTAGTCTATTCGGCTGGAATCTCGCACTGAAACCCAATGCATCGCTGCTCCGATTCTAATTCCTCATTGCCCCCGTTTATTATGAGGTCAATCTGTGCCATCTGTTCTGATGTAACAGGCATTGAGACAATCCTGTCGGCCCCAGCACCCACGCCTGCCATTACCGTTGAGATTACCGCTACAGTACCATCGGTGCGAAGGCATTCCATTATGTGCGTACCAATCTGCTCTTGAATGGAATTCAAAGCAGAGACATAAGCCGGAGGTCCGTTGTCTTCAGTTTGGTTTTTGTCGCTCATTTTGGACCTTGGTTCTAAAGTAAGTCTAATTGGTTAACAGGATGCAGTAGGGGGGGCTACCGAGGGGCTGTACACAGATCTACTTGGTAATTGCACCTCACTAAACAGGGTGGTAGTCTGTGGCTCCACATGGATTTTAGTTTTATAAATAGGCGCTTTACGGTGAACACGATGAGAACCCCCCTTTTTTTAGCGTTGTTGATAATCTGCTCTTGTGGGCAAGAAGACACTTTGGATGATTCCGCTACTCAATCAACGACGGATACAAATTCAACTGAGGAGTTTATCGAGGAGCTTCACCTGTCGGTTGAAGACGGCTCAGTCATGTTGCTGGACCAAGGCTGGGGGCTCTCATCGCTACCAGTGATTGGGGAAATGGACGCCGGCGGTAGTTATGACATCTTCGTCGATGCCGAGGATTCTGATCGAATATGTACAGAGGTCTTGTTTGCGGATGGAGAGAGAGCGGGTCCATGTGTGAAAGGCAGTAGTGGCTCTCTAATGGAAGGCGTTGGGGACTATAGAGTTACGCTTACTGTTTATTAGAGCATTACTGCTGGGTGTGGTGCCTTGCACTCTTAATCCTCTTCACCAAACGTTTCGCGGAGGTATGAGATAAGGTCTGCGATGTCTTGATCGACTAAGTCAGGAAACCCCGGCATGCCGCCTCTACCATCCACTATTAACTGGACGAAATACTCGTCGCTATGCTTTGGTATGTGGAAGATAAGGCTCGGACCCTGATCTCCTGAACCATCTTCAAGGTGACAACTCGCGCAGTTCTCTAAGTAGATGGTTTCCCCGATAGCGATGTCGCCATCTAGGGCCATTACATCTTCGACCTTATCGAGCATTTCGGTGGTCATACCCGTGTCTTCTGTTCCAGAACAGGCAGACAGTAGTATCGCCGCTATTATTGTTAGCTTCAATTTATGACCTAATATGTCGGGGTTCATTATTCTAAACTCCACAGCAGCTTTGTTTCATTAGAATAACAGTTCCCTTAGAATTCCCTCAACAGATCCCTCGTTTGAGTTCTCGAACTTTTTCGACAAGTGACTCTGGGGCTTCTTGGCCGAGTGTCTCCACTATCCTGACAAGCTCAGAGCCGACTACAACGCCGTCGGAGAATGGGGCTAACGCCTTAACATCCGCTTCACTGCGGATTCCAAACCCTACAGCAACAGGCATCTTAGCTAGTTCTCGAACCCTGGCTACACGCTCTCCAACTCCTTCTAAATCAATTGCAGTACCTGTGACACCAGTCATCGATACGTAGTAGAGAAAGCCCGAGCCAGCCCGGGCTATTTTAGGGATCCTCGATTCAGGGGTGGTTGGTGCGGCCAGTAATATAGGTGCTATGTTGTGGGCTTGAAGAGCGCTGCGAAAGTTCGACTCCTCTTCTGGCGGACAGTCCACACAGAGAAGTCCGTGGATACCGGCATCTTCGCACCGTTGAGCGAGTTTTTCATAACCAAAGGCAAAGAACGGATTTAGGTAACCAAACAGTATCTTGGCGACGTTCTCTGGTAGGGCTTTGGCTATCTGTAGAGCATTCTCGAGCCCACCGCCAGCGGCTAGCGCCCGCTCTGAAGCTCTCTGTATCGTTGGCCCGTCAGCTCCTGGATCAGAGAAGGGGACACCTATCTCTATGATATCGGCACCACCCTCAATTAGGGCTTCGAACATCGCTAGAGAGCCTTCGGGTGTAGGGTCACCAGCGGTAAGATAGGTGACTAGTGCCGGGCGCCCTTTATCAAAGGCCATGTCGAGGGGTGATTTATTGTCTGTATCGCTCATTGTACTTTTCCGTTGACAAAATGGCTCATCAGAGTCTCCATGTCCTTGTCGCCTCTTCCTGAGAGGTTTATTAAAATCTCAGTTCCCTCTCCAATCCTGCTCACAACCTCACCTATTACAGACAGAGCGTGGGCACTCTCAAGTGCAGGCAGGATCCCCTCGAGCTGAGATAGCTCAGAAGTGGCCCTTAGTGCGTCTGTGTCGGTGGCAGATAGGTAGGTCGCTCTTCCAGTCTTGTGCATTTGAGCGTGTTCAGGCCCTATCCCAGGGTAGTCTAAGCCAGCGGAGATTGAGTGAGCGGGTTGTACCTGACCTTGTGAGTCTTGCAGTAGGTAGGATTTCATTCCGTGAAGAACGCCAACACCGCCCCCATGGATCGAAGCGGCGTGCTTGTCTGTGTCCAGTCCAAGACCCGCAGCCTCTACACCAAATAGTGCGACGTCTGTGTCATCCACAAACGCATCGAAGATTCCCATGGCGTTAGAACCTCCACCAACACAGGCGATTACGGCGTCTGGTTTGTCTACTCCTCGTGCCTTGAGTTGACTGGCCGATTCGTTTCCTATCACGGCTTGTAGCTCTCGAACCATGATGGGGTAGGGGTGAGGACCAGCGACTGAGCCTATGCAGTAAAAGGTGTTCTCGACGTTTGTTACCCAGTCCCGCAGAGCCTCATTCATCGCGTCTTTTAGAGTGCGGGTACCAGTAAGGACAGGTCTAACAGTAGCCCCCAAAAGCTGCATTCGGGCTACGTTCATACTCTGGCGCTGAGTGTCCTCCTCACCCATGTAAACTATGCATTCAAGGTCAAACAGGGCGCAGGCCGTCGCCGTAGCTACGCCGTGCTGACCAGCGCCAGTCTCGGCTATAACCCTCTTCTTTCCCATTCTTTTGGCGAGAAGAATCTGCCCTATGCAGTTGTTTATTTTGTGGGCGCCAGTGTGGTTGAGGTCTTCGCGCTTTAGCCAGATATTGGCATTGTACTTGGCTGATAGCTTTGCAGCCTTGTAGAGCATTGATGGGCGACCCACGTAGTTGGCCATGAGGTCGTGGTACTCGTCGTGGAACGACTTGTCTGCCCATGCCTTTTCCCATGCCTCAGTAAGCTCCTCAAGCGCGGGAACTAGGGTCTCTGCAACATATCTGCCCCCGAATTCACCGAAGTGGCCGTTCTTGTCTGGTCGTGACATTTTCGTTCTCTCCATATTGCTTGTCTAGGGGGCTCTGTACTTCAACCCAGCTTTGCCGCCCTTATAAACTCTCTGATCGCGAGATGCGACTGCACTCCAGCAGATATTTCAACCCCAGAAGCGACATCCACGCCCCCCGGAGAGGTTTCAGAGATTATCTGTTCGACGTTGTCTGGGGTTAGTCCGCCTGCGAGGATCATCTCACCCCAAGCTGAAGCTTTTTTTGCAGTTTTACGGTCTACTTGTTTTCCTGTGCCGCCCTCGAGCCCCGCGACGTAGGCGTCCAAAATAAAACGTCTGGGTTGCCACTTATCTAGCTCTTCAAAGAGCCCATTATGTGCACGGAATGCTCTGATTGTGCTGATGTCTAATTCCTTTTCCACCATCTTAGCGAACTCAGGGCTCTCGCTCCCGTGAAGCTGTATCGAATCAGGGGCTATCGTCCCTACTAGCTCCCTAAGCTCCTTGAGGGTTCGGTCTACCACTACGATGAAAACCTCTATAGAGAGCGCACCGGCGATCTCTGCTGCTATCTTTGGTTCAACATATCTGGGTGATGCGGGGTGTAGGTTCAAGCCAATAGCGTTGGCTCCAGCCTCTTCAGCTATGAGTGCAGCCTCTAAAGTTCTTACACCACAGATCTTTACCCACATGAGAGCATCTCCAGGAGAGCCTTACCTGGGTTGTCGGTGCTCATAAGGCTCGTGCCGACCAAGATAGCGTCTGCACCAGCGCTAACCATTCGGTCTCGGTCGTTGTGGGTGCTTATACCCGACTCTCCTATTGTGGCGATGCCGGGTGGAATTAGCGGGAGCATTGACTCTCCGTGGGCCAGATCAATCTTTAGTGTGGTCAGGTCGCGGTTGTTTACACCAATAATTTTGGCGTTGGTCTTGAGGGCGGTCTGAAGTTCGTCATGAGTGTGAACCTCAACTATCGCCTCCATCCCTAAGGCATGAGTCGCGTCGAGCATCTTCTGAAGTGACTCCCCTGGCAACATCGCGACCATGAGTAGCACGGCATCTGCTCCTGCAGCTCGACCTACGCGCAGTTGAACGGGGTCAATGTGAAAATCCTTTTTTAGGACAGGGATCCCAACCGCTGTTCTTACAGCGGTCAGATCTGCTAGAGTTCCGCCAAACCAGCGCTCGTCTGTGAGTACAGAGATAGCGGCGGCGCCGGCGCTCTCGTAGGAGAGTGCAGTGGTCTTTGCGCAGGCGTCCGGATGTATCAGCCCCTGGCTTGGAGATGCTCGCTTGACCTCTGCGATAGCGGATATTCCAGAGACTGTAAGCGCCTTGAATAGAGATCTCACCGGTGGTGCATTAGAGAGGTCAATCTCACCCATGGCAATTAGCTCGGCTACCCTAGACTCCTTCTCAGGGCGAATACGCTCTAGGAAGCTCTGGTCAGTTCGATGGGTGCTTGAGCCCTTCATTAGCTCTCTACAATTGCGTTGGTGGCAAGCACTAACTCTTCGAGTTTTGCCTCGGCTGCACCGGATGAAATAAGGTCGCTGGCAATCACTACCCCCTCTGATAAAGAGCTGGCCTCACCAGCCACATAGAGTGCGGCACCGGCGTTTAGGGCAACTGCGTCCGACGGTGCTCCAGCCTCTCCAGCAAATATGGATCTAAGGATCTTTGCGTTATCGGCAGCGTCGCCTCCTATGAGAGTCGAAAGCGGTGCGCTGACTAGCCCCACCTCCGCTGGAGTCACTGTATAAGAGGTGACAAGTCCGTCGCGCACTTCGGAGACAAAGCTCTCACCTGACAGAGAGAACTCATCCAGCCCATCAGCCCCGTGAACAACGATCGCATGCTCCGCTCCTAGGTCACAGAGGACAGCGGCGAGCGGTGCTACTAGGGACTTGGCGTAAACACCCATCACCTGCCGTTTGGCGCCCGCTGGATTTGTGAGGGGTCCCAATACGTTGAAGAGGGTGCGGACACCGAGTTCTTTACGTGGACCCCCTGCGTGCTTTGTGGCCGCGTGGTGTGCTGGAGCGAACAGGAAAGAGATCCCGACCTGCTCAAGAATCTCT
>CAWVYO010000168.1:0-7345 GCA_963934385.1 uncultured bacterium | reverse complement strand
GGCCTCTACACCGGTCTCCTCACGTATTCTTTCAATGAAGTAATTAATGTTCTCTTCATACTTCATGGCGTACTCGGGCGAACCTGCGTCTGACTCCCCCTGCATCCACCCCATACCCCTAAAAACAGGAGTCTTCCCCTCTGCCTCCAAGACCGCCACTGCTTCGTCAATGGTGTCGATAAAGGTGGACCAGCCATAGCCTTCTGGTCTTTCATTTCCACTGGGGTTCCAGAAGTACATGAGGTCGGTTCCACCGAAGGAGTGTTTGATGATGAGAACTTCACTAGACGGATCGTCATCTGCTAGGGTGCGGCCAAAAGTGACCTCTGGTCCAAAATAGGTCGCGTAACCAGAGCTGTACTCACTGCTGGGCTGTAGAGGCACCCACTGTGGTCTGCCTGACCAGAATATCTCAACATCCGACTGACCTTCACGCAAAGACGGCGGAAGAGACCACACCTGTCCCAGACCCGATGTGTTGGACTGACCCGCTAACAGGTACACATGGACAATATCTTCATCTACTGGTGCCTGAGTATCGTTACCCGTCTCACTAGTAGTGCTATGAGTCTCTGAGGTGTCAGTGACCGTATCTGTAGGAGCCAAAGGTACACACTCATCTTCAACCTGATGAGTTCCTGGACCACATGAAATCGGATTTGAGGTTTGGCAAGCAATAAGAAAAAGAACTGTCGATATCGTAAGCATGCGAGAAAATGTCACGACAGTCATCATGACGCAAGTGATTTTGACCCTTATGGGCATAAAAATCATCGCACTAATCTCCTAGAGCAGAACTTAATAATAGTCCTTGGTGCTACCAAGCCTTTTCTTGGGTAGGTTGCGGGTGTGATTTATAAAAAAACCATGGGGCTATAATGAAGAAACAACTCTCTATTCTTGTTTACGGATCGCTTTGCGCCAGCTTGGTGAGCTGCTCAAAGGATGCGGTCGACTCTACGACAGACAGCTCACTGACGGAAACAGGTAGTACGGCGACAACTACTGACACTCAAGCGACTACTGACACGCAAGCGACTACTGACACAGCGAGTACTGACACAGCGAGTACTAGTTTCCCTGAGCCCACCTATGGAATGTCGAACCAAACAATCATGCACGACTCGGTTAGTCGAGAGTATAAACTCTATGTTCCTGAATCCTATGACGCATCGACGCCTGTTCCATTAATGCTCAATTTCCATGGCTTTGGAGGCAGCTCTTTAGAACAGTTGAGAAGTTCGGATATGCGAGCATTGGCCGAAAGCGAAAATTTTATCCTGATTTATCCTCAAGGAACAATGCTTGAAGGTTACGCCCACTGGAACACATATTTACCTGGTGGTGATAACAAAAGCGATGCAGACGACTTTGGATTTGTTGAGGCAATGCTCGATGAACTCTCTCTCAATTATGCAATAGCTTCTGACAGGGTATATGCGACTGGGTACTCGAATGGTGGTGACTTCACCTATTCCCTTGCGTGTTTCTTAAGCGACAGAGTCACGGGGATTGCCTCAGTTTCTGGACTAATGTGGGAAGGTACCTTGAGAGAGTGTGTGACGACACACCCTACAGCCGTTCTTAGCATTCATGGGACATCGGACAACACACGACCTTACGATGGCTGGGAGGGCTACTTACTTTCCATTGTTGATTCTACTGCCTTTTGGAACGATCAGAACAATATCACCAGCGCTGCTACAATAACTAATGTGTCCAACAATATAGAACGATTCGACTATGTCGGTGGGGACGGAAATGTAGCGAATAGGCATTACAAAATACGGGGCGGTGGCCATATTTGGTTTTCTATAACTGACGACGGCATCCAAACCGATCAGATCATATGGGAATATTTATCTCAGTTTGATCAGAGTGGAGTACGCTAAAACATGTGAACGGTTTGAGTGGGGGCGAGGGACTATACATGAGCAAAAACATCTTCTGGTGTTTCGCCCTAATACCTTACTTAGTTGCCTATATCGCCGTTCGAAATGCACACTGGGTCATTCATACGACGAGCTACAGCTACCTTTGCAATGACAACGAAAACTGGGAGCCGAAGATTGTCTCTCATGGTGTGCGAGGCGGCGATTATGCAGTGGTTAGCCCTCTGATTTTCATGCCTGTTACCTGGTTTGAAACAGCCACTTGGTACATCATCGAGCCAACCGGTACGCCATTTCCTGACTACGTTGGACCGCCACCACAAATCCCATCATCGCCGTGCACTCAACGTCTACAGAATAGAAGGGTTACACCTTAAAACTGAGTAGTATTTAGACGAATCACAACAACTCAAAAGTCATCAAATGACTCGAGTCCTTGTTATTCGGGTTTTATAATCTAGGACGACACTCAACTGATTGAGCGCGTCTAACTTAGCTTAGCTAAGCCACACCCCAAGGAATGGCGGCACCAGCGTTAGCACCTGTCATACCCTCTACTCGGGCTTCATCTAGATCGTTGTTAGTACCCATAGCTCGAGCTCTGGTCAACACTGGGTTGTTAAGGGCTCCACGAAGCATCTGAACACCCTTCTTCGTCACACCAGCCATTGGGCGTATGTAGTCACTAGTCATGACCTTCACGACCTTTGGATCTATAAGCACCTTCAACAGATCATGCGGGAACCGACCTGTTCTGGTCATATACAAGAGAGTGTTAGCGTAGTTGTCATTCTTCTCAAAGTACATCTTGTCGTAGATTTCCGCGCGCTCATCACCGATCAGCCCATCTCTGAGAGCCAATGTGTGCAGCGAGGTACCCGGGTAAAATATTACAGAGAAAACTTGGAGCTTATATGGCTTTGGTAACTGAGAGACGAGCTTCAGTGTGTCGATCTTATCCTCAAGTGTCTCGTATGGGAGATCGTAGATAAGATCATACTGCGGTGGCGCCGTACGGTGAGCGTATTTTGCAATAATCTCAGCGCTACGGAGAACCTTATCGTTACCCATAGTAGAGCGACGCATCAATTTCTGGATACGCTTTGAGCCGTGCTCAATACCCATCTGAATACAGTGTAGCCCTGCATCTACAAGAGGGGCGTATTTCTCTTCAGTGATAGTACCGGGTGATCCCAGAAGGTAAAACGGTAGATCTATTCGCTTCTTGTATTCACGAGAGAAATCTTCAATTTCTTCTAGAGAGCGACCAAAGAAGGAGTCGTCCGAGAACCAGACGAAGTTGATGAACGGCATGTTCCTCTTAACTTCTTCGAGCTCTAGCATTACGTTCTCTACCGTTCTGAACCGGACATAGCGCTGCCCAGCGTAGAGGTCTCGAGTAAAGCTGTTTCCACAATAGGTACAAGCGTGAGGACACCCTCTCCCTGTCATAGTTTGATAGCCAACCTTGCCAAACATTCTAGAGACAGTTCCGTTTCTCAGGTACCTGTGCAGTAGATCGGTGCTTGCGGGGCGAAGTTCACCCTCGAACAGAAGCCAATGTCCCTGGTCTGCGAAATCAGGGAACGGATATTCATCTAGATCCTGCTCTAATTCCCCTTCTTGATTCTTGATAACGCTGTCGCCTTTGCGCCACACTAGTCCCTTGATGTCTGACAGATCTTCTAGATCTCCCGACTCTAGACGGACACAGAGCTTCAACAAGAGGTCTTCGGCGTCTCCAATGGCAACATAGTCGGCATACCTAGCGCACTCGTCTGGTCTAGCCGATGGATGGAAACCACCCCAGATAACGGGAATATTGCCCTCTAATCGCTCTTGTACTGCGCTTGTAATCTGGCGAGCTGAGTCAAAATAGTGAGTCATCAGAGTGATGCCGACCAAGTCTGACCCTTCACATATCTTTAGACACTGCTCCATAACCTCTGGTGAATAACGATTTTGCGACATCTCGATGTGATCAATCTCACCATCACCTGCGAAGTCTGGCATGCAGATAACTCTAGTCTCGTGACCTGCCTTGCGTAGAACGGCGGACAAGGTCCTCAATCCGTAGTTGGTTATGTCTGGGTAAGGGCTGATTAGTGTAATACGCATTTATATATCTCCATAGCCAAGACATCCGCTCTGACTAGTAGCGTGAAGGATATCCTAAAATCACGATCTATGAAAGCTATTTTGATCTCTAATCGCTACCAATCATCGGAATCCGTGATGTCCACCACGATGTCATCGTCCATTAGAACTACCCTTTGAAACAGTCTGGCAGCGTGATAAGACGTGGATGAACCTGGTTCCCAAATGCGCAACGTTCCGTTTGTGTGTTGCTCGAACCGGTAGATCCAACGCTCAGAAATTCTAGCCTGACGCCCGGCTACTCTACCGCGATCTTGTGGTCTACCCCATGACATAAGCAGCTTATCTTTAGTCCATCCTAGGGCTACGTCACCCGCGATTATTTCTGCTCGTACATATTCTGGATATTGGTAGTAGCGATCCCACAACCCGGCATCGTGCAAGAACTGGTTTCTGTCTACCTCTGTATCTTGGTCGAGGTAAACCTCGCGAATATCATCATTCATATAGACCCTAAGAGCCTTGTAATGATTCCACTCAACAGGAGACAGGCGCTTAATTCCAGTTGGTCCACAACCGACAATACTGCCAGAGAGAGTCAATAATCCCAACAACATCCCAAGGTTTCTAATCTTCATAGTGCTCCTCCCACAAACGATACAAAGTACGTTTTATCCATAAAAACATCTAATGTAACTCACGGCATTACACAAAGAACTTCTCTGTGAAATGCTAACCAGTTGGGTCAATAATAAACACCGAACTCTCTGGAACCCATCCTGAGCCCAATCCAGCCACATTCACTAGCAGGTACCCATTAGCGTTCTCTGAAATCTCGATCTCCGCCCCCTCGTGTAGTTCATATAAGATCACGCCACCAGCACCCGACGAATTCACACTAACCTCGTTCACAATCACGACCCCATGGGGCTTAGAGTCGAGAGACAAAATCTGAGAAGCACCAGAGAGCAACAAGATAAGAGAGGGCACTCCTACCGCGACAGTGGGCAACACCTGTGAGAACGGAAGTTCGTAGCCCAGTCTGCGACGACGGCTAAGCAAAATAAAACCGAAACCAAGAAGTGATATCCCGCATGCAGACAACCAAATCTGCTCGTATGGAGAGACGCTAGATCGCCAAAACAGGGCGGCATTATGTGATCTCACACTCAGCCTATCTCGAGTATCCAGGCGCGCCATCTCTAGGTTTGCGGCTATGTCACCGTCTCTGGGGCTGAGCCATTGGGCCGTTCGCCACGACGCTATAGCCTCGCCTAGGCGACCATCCTTATACAGAGAGTTTCCCATATTGTAATAGAGATCGCCCGTGGGATTTCCAGACTCGATAACCTCTAGATACTGTTGGGCGGCGTCTTCGTAGTTCCCATTCAAAAACTCCGCGTTGGCGGAGTCAATTGATGGACTGCTCACGGTCTCTGGAGTTGCAACGGCTACATTTAGTAACAGGGCAAAGAATAGCGTAATCATCGCAGCTCCAACAGGTCGGAAGCCAACTGAAGGGCGTCAGCTGTTATTGCGCCTTCGCCACCGTACCTGGCGCCAGTGATCTCGCTGTAAATCTGAACAGCCCTGTCTCGAAATGGAACAGGTAGAGAATCTAGCATCTCCAAGGTCAAGGCGGACGGTGTACAGCCCAATTCGAAAGCGACCGCGGCTCTAAAAGCAGCTTCAACAGCCATCATGTCTCCCGACTTAGCCACCTTAATCATAGCCTTTACAGCCACCTTCTTTGAGGGGGTACGACCACCAAGCTTTGAGCTCAGAACGCTAAGAACAACAAACAACCATGGTGTAAGCGCTAAAACCACAGCTGGTTTCACCCTCAATACAAACGAAGACCCTAATGCCGCCTCCGTGTGAATAGGCAAGATATCCTCCCCCTGTATTGCGACACCAGAGGGAGAATCCCCATCACCAAAGCCCTGGACCTGTTCTACTTGCTCCCCTGGAAGGACCATCAGACTGAACTCACCTGTAGAGACATCGACAAATTCTCCCGCCTCGGGGCTGAAAACCTGAATGACTAACTGTGGAATTATTAACTCGCCCGCGGCGCTTGGGACTATAGCCCTCTGGAAAACACCGGTTGTCTGGAAATCCCCCCCTTGCACACCGCCAAATAGCTGCCCCGCTTGGTCGTAAGTTTGAAACAACTCATCGCTTACCTCAGGCAATACAAACCCAGCCAGCGTACCATTTCCAGTAATCCTCACAGAGAGAGTCACAGACTCACCAAGAGAGACCGATGCTTGAGACAGAGATGCCTCTATCCAGAACTCACCGACCAGACCCGAAAAGTTCTGACTGCGCCCCTCTTCGGGGAGTGGATAAACAGAGACAGTTGAAGGTTCTGAGGGGTAAACATCACGCCTTGTCTGGGTGAACATGGAGCGGCGACGTCCGCGTTTTTGTTCCGCGGAGACCTCCACCGTGACAACCCCAGGCGATACATCTCTTGCACCAGATCTAATGGCGACAAGTGGTGTTGATATCTCTAGGACCTTGACTCTCTCGCCATTTCTGTCTAGCTCGAACTCCCTGTTGAACTCAGGCACAATCTGCTCGGGCGCAAACCCTATGAGATCAGGAGGAGTCCAGCCCCACTGGAGCACCCTTTCCAAAGTCTCAAATCTAACCCCGTAAACAACGGTCTGACCTTCCCACAATTCCTCTGAATCTAACCCCGCCTGTAATCCCGAGGACTCCCCATCAGGTTCCGCGACATCAATCGTAATCTCGTTGCTAACATATTGCCCGTTCGAGGTAGCTACTGTGAAGCCTGGAATAGTAATGGAGCCCGTAATGCTAGTGCGAACCAGATAAGTAAAAGTGACTGTCCTGCTACGGCGACCATTCAAATTCACAGATGAATTCCTATGACCACTCAACTGAATGGTGAGCCCGTCGACCTCAGGGATGACTGGCTGCGACTCTACGGTCTCTCCTACTACCGACAAATAGATACCCATAGCCTCACCCAGCTGTAGACGCTGAGTATCGCTTGTCAGCTGTACCTCCACTGCTAAACATAGCTTTGGAGTAAACAGAGCCGAAACCAACAGGAGCAAGAGCACTTTGAAATATAATCTCACCAGTCTCGCTCCTGTGAACCACCGGTAACAACAACATGCGGCCGACCCTCTTCAACTCCCTCTAACAGGCGCTGAGCCGCCGCCTCACTGATCTCTTGAACCCCCTCTGCTAATGATTCACCAGCGGCGCCAGCGGCTTCCTCGGGTGAATCGCCGTCGGATTCATCCATCTCGCCATCATCTGCATCCAGCTCTTCTGGCGGTGGCATCTCTCCAGTATCTTCACCAGCGTCGCTCTCCTCC
>CAWVYO010000167.1:0-7372 GCA_963934385.1 uncultured bacterium | reverse complement strand
ACCTACTGCACTTGGCCCTAGGTTAGCGGGAATTGCCACAGCAGCCATGGACCTATCTGACGGGCTGTCACGAGACATTCACAGGCTTTGCCAAGCCTCGGGTTGTGGAGCAGTCATCTATCCAGATCGCCTCCCTGCGTCACCTATGCTACAAAAGTTAGCCGGTAGCTCACTGCTTACACATCAGGTTGGGTTTGGAGAGGATTACGAGCTCATGTTCATAGCACCCCAGGACGCTCGAGACAGCATCCTCGCAATAGCCTCAGAACTCAAAATAAAAGTGACTCCAATCGGTGAGACAACAGAGAGCCCCAATGTTGTTTTAGCTGGAGAAATCTGGCCACAGGGGTGGCATCATTTTGGGGAAGACCGTTGATAAACACATCTACCATCCCCCTGATGGGCATAGAGGCTAGCCCGATCCCACCTAATATTGCGATCCCCGTAATAGTGATACTACTCGCCATGTCGGCCTTTTTCTCCAGCTCAGAAGCTGGACTGTTCTCACTTCAGCCAGCGGAACTAGAGGGTCTCAAAGAGAAGGGTAAAAGCGGTAAGCGAGTCACTCGACTCTTAAGCGAACCCCATAAAACCTTAGCCTCGGTCTTGATGGGAAACGAGTTGGTAAACATCTCGCTATCCACAATATGTGCCGGGTTGATCATCGCTCAATTTCCGACAAAGAGTTGGATCAATCTGTTGGTCGCGACCCCTCTACTTGTACTGTTAGGCGAGATAACCCCCAAGGTTTTTGCCCTGCGACACAGGAATAGGCTAGCTCAACTAATTGCTCCTCCACTTATCTTTTGGGCCACGCTCACATCGCCTATTCGCTGGGTACTAATTGCTATTTCTCAAGTGATAGTGAGGCTGTTCAAAGCAAATAACGAGGTGTTGGTTAGTACCATCTCCGAAAACCAGCTGAAAACACTTATTAATGAAGGACATGAGTCCGGAGAGATCCACGACACTGAAGCCGACATCATCCATAGAGTGTTTGAGTTCAACGACCTTCACATATCCTCCCTAATGACGCCCATGTCCGACATTATTTCGGTACCGCACACAGCAAACCACGCCGACATTTTGAAGGTTATTCGTCTTGGTAATTTCTCCCGTATACCAGTTTATCGGGGCAGCCCACACAACATGGTGGGCGTGTTGTTCTCAAAAGATATGCTAAAATTCCGCGATAGACCCGCGAGCAGGCGAGAGCTGAAAGGGCTGTGGAGAGAGCCATATTTTGTGCCTGCCAGTAAAATGGCAGACGACTTGCTAAGCGATTTTCAGCGCTACAGAATTCACCTAGCCTTTGTTGTGAACGAACACGGTACGCTTCTTGGACTAATCACCATGGATGATCTACTAGGCGAACTGATCGGCGACATTCAAGAAAATGAAGAGCCAGACACATCTGAGCTCACTCGAATCATCCCAGATGATTGGAAGATCTCCGCAAACATGCGCGGTGAAGATTTCGAGAGTCAGACGGGGATTGACATTACGACAGACACAATAGGACAGTTCATCGCCGAAAAGTTGGGCGGACACATAAAAATTGGATCCATAGTACACACGTGTGGAATCTCACTTGAGGTTACCGAACTAAAAGACAGCGTAATCAGCGAACTTTTGGTTGTGACACAAGAGGAAGAAGAGTGAATCTCTACCTCATCATAGCCCTCTTGTTATTGACTGAAGGGTTCTTCTCTGGCAGTGAAATAGCGGTAATATCTGCTAACAGGCTTCAGTTAAAGACACAGGCTTCTAAAGGTGACAGAGGCTCAGCCTTGGCACTAAAAATGTTGGAGCGTCCCGAGTTTCTACTTGGCTCCTGCCTTATTGGAACAAACCTATCGGTCGTATCAATATCCACCGTCGCAACCATGGGGCTAGCAAATAAATTCGGCACGGGTGGTGAGATTGTCGTAGCGATAATTCTGTTCCCTATAGTCCTCCTTTTTGGCGAACTCATTCCCAAAACAGTTTACCGAAAACACGCCGACGCTATTGTCCCCCGCATCATATTCCCTCTTTGGTTGGTTTCTAGGATACTCACACCTGTATTAACCGCCTTGGAGTGGTTTACTGACACATTGAAGGACGCTTTTGGTGACACGTCTTCCGACGCAGAATCCACCTCTCGCTCTGACATCCAGGCGCTCTTCAGATCCAGTGCAATAGAGCTTGACGACGATGACCGCTCAATAATAAACAAGGTCTTTGAGCTATCAGAGGCCACTGTTGAAGAGGTTATGGTCCCATTAATTGACATAAGAGCCGTTGAGACCAGTGAGCCCCTCTCTAAAGCTCTAGAGCAGTTCCTGACCCACGGGCACTCGTGGCTCCCTGTGTTCTCTGAACGAGTCGATAGAGTAACCGGAATAATTCACCATTCAGACATCACATTTATCGATGATCTCAGCCAACCCACCTCTTCTATTCAGCGAGAGGTTCGATTCGTACCCGAATCCAAGCCAGTAGATGACCTCTTCAGAGAATTCAGGAGGGAGAGTCAGAGAATAGCTATAGTAGTCGACGAATATGGCGGAACTGTTGGGCTAATTACAGCCGAAGATATTCTGGAAGAGATAGTTGGAGAGATCAATGATGAACACGACGCAAAGGGATCGCTAGTTCGCAAGGTAGGTCCAACGGAGTGGATCGTAAACGCCAGAGTGGAGGAAGACGTTCTAATAGAAACGACCGGGCTCCAACTTCCCGACGGAGATTTCGAGACGCTGGCTGGATTTATATTAGCAAAACTCGGGCATATTCCTTGTGTAGGTGAACGAGTAGTCGAGTCTGGCTGGGTTTATGAGGTACATAAAGCGAACGATCGTGCAATACTTGAGGTCAAGCTACACCACAAAGATCAAAATCAGGGTAAGTAACAGGTATGGATGCGATATTATTAGAAGCTGACTGGAACCCGAAAGCCAACTACCGAGTGATGCCTCACGAAATCACCTCAAAAAAGGCGACGATGGCGTCGATGGTTTGGCAAAACCCCAGGTTTTCCTCCGTGACTTTGGACGATCCAACACCTGGTTATGGAGAGGTGGTGGTAGCACCTCTCGCCTGTGGCGTCTGCGGCTCGGATACCCACTGTGTAGAGACAGATAACGACGGCTACATACTATTCTCTGGCCCAGTAAAGCTGCCAGTTGTGCCGGGCCACGAATATGCTGGAGAGGTTGTCGCGGTAGGACCCGGGGTAAAAACCCTGAGAATAGGAGACCTCGTAGCGGCAGAGGGCATGCTTTACTGCGGCGTATGCGAAGCATGTAGAACTGGACATCAAAACCAATGCCCTAACCTAGAGATGGTCGGCTTTTCAAGCCCAGGGGCTTACGCTGATTACATTGTTGTGAAAGAGCAATTCTGCTGGAGTCTTAATGGACTGGCCGAGAAACTTGGAAGCAAACAAGCCGCATTAGAACTCGGCGCCCTAGTAGAACCTATTTCATGCTCATTCAACGGCCTGTTCGTGGCCGCTGGCGGAATGCGCCCTGGTGACCACGTCGTAGTTTACGGCTGCGGTCCCATTGGGCTCGGCGCTATAGCTCTAGCGCGTGCCGCAGGCGCAGCAACGGTAACCGCATTTGATATTTCAGAAGAGCGATTAACGGTCGCTTTGGCATGTGGTGCTGACACTGTATGGAACTCAAGTACGCTGCATGCTAACGGCTCCTCACCATCACAGATCGTACTAGAGGTGACTCGTGGTGCTGGCGCTGAGATTCATATAGAATGCGCTGGTGCAGCTCTTCACACTATGCCAGAAATAGAGCGCTCTTTCGCTCCAGGTGGAAAGATGATCTACCTCGGAAGGACAGGTGAACACGCACCCGTCTTGTTAGATGTGCTCGTCACACAGGCCGCTATGATTACTGGGTCTCGAGGTCACGCTGGCATGGGGTGTTTCCCTCAGATCATCCGATTACTCGAGGCAGAGCGCTTACTAGTGAAACCTATGATTACTTCGCGAATGCCATTCACAGACGTCTTGGGTGCACTAAACAAGAGCTGTAGCCGAACGGACGGCAAGATAATGCTGGTCCGAGGTCTTACTCAGTCCACCACAGAGGGATAAAGTTGGGGGCCTGCATTGGAATAGATCTTGGCAGTGTCTCATCATTTGCCGCAGTGATGATCGACGGGCAGGTAGTACACCTATCCCCTGTCGATGGTATCCCCTCAGTTGTAACGGTAGGAGAAGAGGGTGAACTAGAGGTAGGAGACGCCGCCGCTAACCGTCTAGACTCAGACCCACTCGCTGGACTTTGGGGTTCAAAGAGACTTCTGGGGCAAACTCAAAGAGTAATAGACGAGGTCAGGCAGCTCTTTACCTATGAGATAGTAGACGGAGATGACAGTGCTATAGCGCTTAGACTGTGCAACCACACCGTTAGCTTGGAAAGTGTAACTACATCTATTCTAAAAGAAGTAATCCGAATCGCTGACGAAAAGCTCGGAGAGCCCGTTAGCTCCGCCGTCATAGCTACTCCGACAAACTTCACCGCCACACAGAGATCAGCGCTAAGATCTGCTGCAGAGGCAGCCGGTATAGACCTGTTGGAGTTTATCAATGAGCCTACAGCTACCGCCCTAGCCTTTGGACACAAAGAGGGCAGAGAAGAGCGAGTGGCTGTGTTCGATCTCGGCGGTGGGACTCTAGACATCTCAGTTATTGATATTAGAGGTGACGAATACGAAATAGTTGCATCAGGAGGTGACACTTTTTTAGGTGGGGTAGATTTTGATCAATGCCTGTCCAATTGGATAACTGAGCGGCACCTCTGCTTTAACGGCGACACAAACAACAGCGTACTTGGTCCTCTTTCGGTTGAACGCATCAGAAAGGGCGCTGAAGAGGCTAAAATCGCTCTCTCGGAAGATGAAACTTACCCTATCAGGATTGTTGGAATCGGTGACGACAGGACAATCTCGGATCTAGACATAGTTGTAGAGAGGTCTGATCTTGAGCGGGTGACATTCTCGTTGATACAAGAGTCAATGAAGTCCCTCAGTCGTGTCGCGGGTATCGCAGCGAAGAGTCGAAAGATTGATACCCTGCTAATGGTTGGAGGTCAGAGCCAGATGCCTATGATTCTGGAGAGAGCCAAGGGTGTTCTACCAGACTGCAAGACACCATCAATAGATCCCACACGAACAGTCTGTGTTGGAGCAGCTATTCTTGCGGAAGCTCTATCTCACTCCATAAAACCCGCTCGGAAAGTCACTGACATTCTAAGTCAAGCGATCGCTATCCGACAACCCACAGGAGAATTGTTCACCTTGTTCCCTATGGGGACCCCATTACCTGCAAAACAGCCCCTTTCACTGACAACCAACAAAGATAGGCAGTCATGTATCGATCTCTCGCTTGTACAAGGGTCAGAAGGCAACATGCAGCCGTTAAGAGATATCACTATTAGCCACTTAGAAGAGCTTGCAGCCGGCGAAGTCATCCACGAGTTGGTTTTTGTTCTAAACGAGGGCGGTGAGCTATCCATTATTGGTTTAGATGACCTGGCTGAGCCGGACATATATATTGAGGAGCTCCAGGAAACGGATGCACCCACTGAGGAAGAGGACACAAGCGAGGAAGAGGACACAAGCGAGGAAGAGGACACAAGCGAGGAAGAGGTTCTGATTCCAGAGGAGCAATCATCGCCGTCAGAGCAGCCCCTTTCAATTCCAACCATTAATTTAGCCATGCCCATGTTACCGGAGATACTACCGTGGGACGAGACTGAGGAGACACAAGAGCTGTTTGCCCCTGAAATGGAATGGCCAGAAAATCACGACTCTAGCCCAGCATTACTACCTCGACCGATACCTGGTAAACGCACACTCTCTAATGCTGCAAGTGATCCAGCAAAGAACCCCATTAGATGGTTGGGAGAGTTCTTTAAAGGTCTGTTCGGTGGATAGCCTTGAGCATCGCCTGCGAAACGATATAAGAATAGTTCTGGTTCATCCCCTTCAGCCGGGAAACGTTGGCTCTACCGCTCGTGCTATGAAGAACATGGGGCTTCGGCACCTGATCGTGGTCGCACCTCCTTCCTTCGACATGGAACGAGCTAGGTGGATGGCCGGTGGTGCCAAAGACCTTCTAGAAAACACTCGGTTTGTTGCCACTGTCGCCGAGGCTGTCTCGGACTGTACACTGGCGTTTGGCTGCACGACAAGGGCTAGGCGATGGAATTGGCCGGTAGTCGAGCCCCCAGAACTAGCCGCTAACGCATTCGACGCCCATGGACCGGTAGCCATTTTGTTTGGAAGAGAGGACACTGGGCTGGATAATGACTCCTTATCCAGATGCCAAAAGTTACTGAGAATCCCGACAGACGGCGAGCCATCACTAAACCTAAGCCAAGCCGTATTATTAGTCTGTAATGCTGTATTAAGAGAAGCTAGGAATAGAGGTTGGGAGTGCGACGAACCACCGAGACAGGGGCGTCGTTCTGGTGGTGTAGCTAAAGGTACCAAGGCACCAATAGAGCTCAGCCCTCCAGCGACTCTGGACAGCCAAACTAATGTAGCTAACGAGGCTTTAGAGCTACTGTATAAGACCCCATATATGAGAGGTAAAAACGAAGACCAACTATTGGTACAGCTAACCAACATGCTCCAGCGCCTGAACCCCACAGAGATGGACCTAAAGATTCTGCGGGGAATGTTCAGGAAAGTGACTTGGTCTATAAAAAATCGTAACGACGACGATTAAAGACTGTCGTCTATTCGCTGTCCTCTTCAATTCCATTGATAGCGGCAACTGCGATAGACACCAACTCGGGGTGTTCGGGGAACTCAGAGACCACTCGTTCAAACATTACCTCAGCGCTGTCTGTGTCCCCACGAGCCAGCTTTGATCTTCCGACAGTCAAGATCGCCATAGCGATCCACGCCGAGTCGCGAGATTGTTCGATCACCTCTTGAGCGATACTCTCAGCCCTGTCGAATTGCTCCAATCTCAAGGCTACCTCTACCAACCCCAACTGACCCACAATAATGGTCTCTTCGTTATCGGGGTGAGAGGACATCAATTCTTCCCAGGTGGCTTGAGCCTCAGAATAGCTCTCCATGGCCAGCTCGGTGGATGCCTTACTCTGGGCAAGAGATGAGGCCCAATCAGGACCAAGTCCTTCAACGCTGGTTTCATTTACGATCTCTAGTGCCAGATCGAACCGCTCTTTCTCTTGATAAATGCTAACCATTCCCATGCGTGCTTGCAGGATCACCTCTGGATCTGTAGTGGCAGCCTCAACCTCTCTGAGGGCGAAGAAGGCATCGTCTAATAGCCCCTGTTCTAGCAGTATCGTAGCTGCGTTCAGCCGAGCCCAGTCACGCTGAAAAGGCTCCA
>CAWVYO010000166.1:0-7432 GCA_963934385.1 uncultured bacterium | reverse complement strand
GCTTCCATTTTTGCGCAGTAAACCCTTAAACTTGGAAACACCGATTTGGGTTGATGTTATAAATATCGCCGATATTACCAATGCCCCACTTACGACACCAGAGCCCGAGCCCGAGCCCGAGCCCGAGCCCGAGCCCGAGCCCGAGCCCGAGCCAGAGCCTGAACCTGAGCCCGAGCCCGAGCCTGAACCCTCGCCCGAACCACTTGTTTCAGGAGCTGTAGACTATTCAAAAATAGGCTCTCAACAATCCAACCTTAGCCCTGAAACAACGGGAGGTAAAAGTAAAGTTGCCCTGTTTGGAGTAGTGGGACTATTGGCCGTTGGTGCCGTAGTGTTGGTGATGTCAGGTGAGGGGGCTGATAGTGGGGACAATGTAGCTGCGCAAGTCGAAGCCACGACGGTTGAAGTCGTGGAAGGCGAAGTCATGGAAGGCGAAGCCACAGAAGGCGAAGCCACAGAAGGCGAAGCCACAGGAGTGAATGAGCAAATAGGTCAGCAAGAGATCGTTGATGATAGAACCATAAGGCAAGAGAATGTTAATGAGGCTCCTGTAGCTAATGCAGGACCAGATGTTGAGGTGGAGGTTGGTCAGCAGGTCAGTCTTAATGGCGACGCTACTTCAGATGCTGAAGGAGATTCAATTACATTCGAATGGAAAGTTGAACCATCTTCGAGTAATGGTGAAGCCACCTACTCAGAGGCTACCGATTCATCGGAATTTGCATTTACCCCCACTGCCGCGGGTACTTATAATGTAGAACTAATCGTTAGCGACGGTACTGGTCAAACGACTGACTCCTTAGTTGTCACCGTTGCGGAGCAGCCCGTTGCGCCAGTTGGACCTCCGGGAGGTCTGCGCATTAATGGTATTTCCCTAGGTGGTCCCCCAGTAGCCATAAGCAGTGAGGGAGGCTTTTATCATAGTTGTGCCGAGCGATGCATCAGGATTGAACTTGAAGATCTAGACCCAGGTACCTACACTCTCAAGATTGAGCCTGCTGGTTCTGATGAACCAGTTTGGCGAAGTATAGAAGTAGTGTCCAGTAAGGTCTGTAATTATAGACTTTTTGATGACGGCGGTTCAATCCGAGTGGAGCGTAGACGGTGCGAGTAAAAACTTTTTTGGTGTCAATTTCTCTTTTCTCTTCGGTGTCATTTGCTGGCGAGGTGGAAGACCAAGTATCTCAAGCACGCCAACTCATCTTTGATGCTGAGTTTGATCGGGCGGCGGCCATGTTGGATCAGGCTGACGTTGGAGCGCCGAATAGCGAACTCCCAGTCACAAGAACTGCTTTGGCGAATATCCCCTACTATCGAGGTGTTCTAGATCACTATCTTGGTGAGGGTATTGTTACGGGTATCGCAAGCGATACGACGATGGACTTTTTCCGAGAAGCTATCGTATTTAATCCCAGGTTTGACTGGGACAGGAGCCTTGTCTCTGATCCAAGTGGAACTATTCAGGATCTCTTTGTACAACTGAAAAGTGAGATCGATTCTCGAGTTCAATATGCTTCACGTATCCCTGAAGATTCGGGAGTTCGAGTGTTCTTGGACGGTATTGTACTGGGGTCTGATGATTTTGTGGTTCAGGGTAGACACCTAGTGCAGGTTATGTGCGAGGACCAATCTATAGTCGGAGAATGGGTAGAGTTCGGTGATTCTCCTGATTTCGGTTGTATGTGCGGTGAGTCGTCTTGCTTTGGCAACGGCGGAGTGGCGATGTCTCCAGAGGATAGGCCTGCGAGCGTTTTAAGTAGCACCAGTAGTAGTGATGGAAGTGGTGGCTCTAGCGCTCTATCAACCTCAACTATTACGCTTGGTGCCGGCGGCGCCGTATTGCTGAGCGGCATTATCTATAATTTTGTTGTCGCGGCACCAGTGCAAGAAGAAGTGCAGCATTCTTACGATAATCCAAACTCCATAACCCCAGCTCAGTTTGACGACTTATCGGCTCGCTGGGACTCTGCCAGATTTACAACGCTAGGATTACTTGGCGCAGGTGCTGTAGTTACTGGAGTCGGCGGATACCTCTATTATACCGAGGGTCAATCAGTGTCGTTGACACCGAATAGTATCTTTGTCACTGGTTCATTTTAGGCTGTCGCTTAGAGATCGCCCTATTTCCGAAGGACGTTGGAGATATTGGAAATGAGAACAGATGAGTGATGGAGGACGATGGCGGCTTAAGTGGGTTTTGGACTTGGCCGCGAGGACGTCAGGGGACTGGCCTAAATGCGCGGATGCTTGGTGGAGAGCATGCGAAGTCGCTCAAGAAGTAGGCGCTACAGATGTTGAAAAAGAGGCCTTGTTGAAGGCGCTTGATGCTTACAGACGTGCTGATTTGCCTATTAGAGTCATTGAGATCGTAGAGCGACGAGAACCTCACGCTGTCTCTAAGTCGGAGTCGGCAATGCTTGCGGTCTATAGACTAGGTGCCCTCTTGGATCTTGGTCGTATATCGGATGCCCTTGCGGGTGCGGATGAGCTTCTGGATCTTGCAACGGATCGCTACACAAGGTCTATAGCGATAGACACGGTGGCTAGCCTTTGGCTGATAAGTGGTCGAATAGGTGCTCTTAGATCACTTATAGAGGAGTTCGACGGTGGTGTTGGTGCGGCAGGGCTGGCAAAGCTATTTCGCATAGGTCAGCTCGCTCGTCTAGATGGCGATTACGAATTGGCATCTACATCATTTGAGAATTGTGTAAAAGGCTTAGTTGGTCACGAAAAGAGCAGTGGTGGGGCAGGTGCAGCGCTAGTGGAATTGGGTCGAACATATTCTGTTCAAGGTATGCACAATGAGGCCTTAAAGAACTACGAAAAGGGAGCCGTTCAATGGGGTTTAGCCGGTCGCGTTGGAGAGAGGTACCGGGCGTTGTCGTATGGTGCCCGGGCTATGTTATCGTTGGGTAACGTACATTTTCTATCGTCGGGGTTGAGTAATTCAGTTCAATATGCGAGGGATCATGGTTTGGCCCTGTTGGAGGCAGAGTGTAGGCTGGCACGGGGGCTGTCTCGCCATGAGTGTGGTGAAGACGGTGCTGTCGAAGACCTAAACGCAAGCGTATATATGTCCTGGGAGTGCGGAGCTAGACTACAGACCGGTGAGTCGAGAATAGAGCGGTTTTCCGCTGGATCTGGCGAGGACAATGACCTAGCTAAAGCGAGTCTAGAATTGGCAGATGATCTGCCGATGTTAGAGCGACTAGGAGAGTTGTTGAGACCTTCGATTAATGACAAGCTGTTAGCCAAGGAAGACAGGTGAAAAATAGTTTTAATTTAGAGTTGGATGGTGCGACAGCATATTTGCAGTTGGATCACGGTAAAGCAAACGAGATGGGTAGCGCTCAGCTCGACGCCTTTGAGGAGCTGTGTGGGCGTCTTGAGAGTGGCGGTGTCCAGGTCTTAGTCACTTGGTCAAATCGCATCTCTTCGAGAGGGACTCCTATCTTTATAGCTGGAGCAGACGTGACCGAGCGAACTGGTTGGTCTAGGGATCAAGTGGCGGCTCATGTACGCCGACAGAGAAGTGTCTTGGCGCGAGTGCGTCGACTCCCATTGTTTCATATTGCCGTTGTAAATGGAGTTGCTCTCGGTTGGGGGACAGAATTTACGATCACTTGCGACTACAGAATAGCCTGTAAAGGTTCGTTGTTTGGACTGCCAGAGACAGGTCTGGGTATTATCCCTGGGGCGGGCGGAACGGCCGAGCTTTGGAGTCAGATTGGTTTGCCACAAGCCCTGCGTTTAGGCATGACAGGTGAACGAATAGGTCCTGATGAAGCCCTTCGAATTGGTATCGTTCAGGAGGTCGTAGGATCTGTTGATGAAGGGCTTAAGCGAGCCAAGGTTATGGCAGATTTGACTTCAAAAAATAGTCCGACAGCCGTAGCAGCTTTTAAACGTGGAGCGCTGGCAGCAGTTGGGTCGGTTGGCGATTCTAGACAAGAGATAGAGGCGTTAGCTTATGAGCACTGTCTTGACACCGGTGACGCCCAGAAAGGGCGTGAAAATTTCAAGGCAATCCGCGGGGGTGACCCGGTGTCGTGGGGACCGTTACAGGAGTACAAACCGTGATCTGGTTTCTATTGACAATAGCCTGCTCTGGAGAACCTGAGTTCATGGGTTGTCAGAGTGTTGTACCTGGTCCAGATCAGGAAGAGTGTCGTTTTCAAGAGGCATTACAACTTCAGAGCAACAGAACAGCTCTGTCTCGGTATCTTAGAGAAATCACCGATGACTCTTCTAGGGATTTAATCGCCATTCGCCTCGCGGTAAGGGATCCGTTTGAGTTTGGATGGCTATGTGATGGTGTCTCTACTCGAACGGCTGGTGATAGGTGCCGTCAGGTTTTGGGGCGACCTCACTTGAGAGCTCCGCGTCGGGGGGATTGATGTTTCTGTTTCTTACTATTTTGGGCTGTGTTGGAGGAGGGATTGCATCCGATCCCGAGGTGGCGAGCCGTGTTTTGGCGCTAGAGCCACACTCTCTTTCACAATGCGAGCCAATTGAATTCCCAGAAATCCAGAGTATATGCAGGGTTTCTGTAGCAGCAAGGAGCGCAGCCTCGGGTGATGATAGAGGGGCTATGCTGGCCTGTTTAGCTATAGACGAGGGTTTGTGGAGAGAAGAGTGCCATTTTCGCGCAGGTGAGGAATTGGGGCGCCTTGGAAATGTTGAGAGGTCATTGGAGCATTGTGCTCTGGCGGGGGAGTACGCTCGTAACTGCGTTACACACGCGGCTTGGGGAATGCCTGCCGTCGAGGGTTTAAACTCTAGGTCAGATAACGCCCTTAGTGAGATAGAGAGATTTGGTGTTTCGGTTCAGATAATCTTAGGTCGCGCTGGAGAAGGTGTATCAGGTGAGGGGACAGATGTTTTACTGGCTCGAGCTTGGTTTAATCTCTACCTGGGTTCAGGTGTGGCAGACCCAATGGTGGCTAAAGAGGCGACAGGGATTCATAAAAATCATGCAATGACAGCTTGGGCTCTCGAAGCTGTCAGGCTGCTTGCACCAGATGGTCTAGAGGTGGACTCCCGCACAATTTCGCGTGTGACTAGAGCTTGGCATGGTCGAGATCCGGTGCCCGAAGGCTTCGAAAAACTACACAGAAGAGTCGGTCGCTACTCTTCTCCAATTGTTCCAGATGATGCCCGTATACACCAACATGTAGGTACGTTTGGCGGAGGCGTTCGCCTGGTTGGAGATACCGACGAGGACGAACTATTGATAGCTATATTGGAGGCGTTGTATTTTAGAGAGGGTACTTTACCAGATGTGTTTGAGCCGTATCTGACTCACTCGTCCAATAAGGTTAGGTGGACGGCTGGTAAGTTGTTTGCGTTATCAGCTGGTCAGGGTGACGATAGAGTTAATGGTCTGCTGGAGAGTGATGATAGGTTGTTTAGCAACTATATTTGGCAGGCCTTAGTTAAACATGGTGCAGCAATCGAAGAAGAGTCGGCAGAGGCTCGAGAATAGAGATGGAATATTCTGGAATAAAGTTGGAGTCTGAAAGCCGGAGCGCGCTGAACGATGAATTGGCTTCCATGTCCTTTGATCTTGTTGTGATCGGAGCAGGAATAACTGGGTGCGGTGTAGCTAGAGATGCGGCACAACGGGGGCTGAAGGTTGCCCTAATAGACGCCAAGGATCTCGCTTTTGGCACCTCGTCTCGATCATCAAAATTAGTCCACGGTGGGCTACGCTACTTGGAGTTAGGCGAATTCGGCTTAGTGTTTGAGTCTGTGTCGGAGCGGGCGATCTTGCGAAAGACAGCCCCACATTTGGTAAATGCACAAGGGTTTCTTTTTCCCATTTTTCGACATAGTCCAGTTTCATTTTGGATGTTGAAAATAGGATTGTGGATATATGAGGCGTTATCTCTTTTTCGCTCCCCAAAAATGCATAAAAGTTACTCTCCCAAGAAGGCCGCTAAGGTTGAACCTTTGCTTTCTCAGTCAGAACTAAATGGCGTGGCTTTGTATTGGGACTGCACTACTGATGATGCACGTCTAACGATAGAGACAGCGCTGTCCGCAAGGGAGGACGGTGCTGTTGTCGGGACTTGGCGAAAAGTTAGTGGTCTCAAACGCGAGAAAGGTGTTGTCTGCGGTGTGGAGGTTGTAGATGAAATAACGGGTCAGAAGTTTGAGATATCAGCAAGTTTTGTCGTGAATGCGACTGGTCCCTGGACAGACTCAGTGAGGTCTATGTCAACCGAGTCTTCTCGGCTGTTGCGCCCAACAAAGGGGGTTCACATCGTAGTAGATGCTGCGCGTTTACCTTTAGAGTATGCGGTTGTTTGTACCCACCCAGATGACTCCAGAGTGATGTTTGCTATCCCATGGGGAGACAGAACATATATTGGTACGACTGACACCGACTGTTCCGATGAGCCCGATCAGATCAGAGCGACATCAGAGGATGTGGACTACATCTTGCGAATGAGTGGGACATATTTTCCCGATGCCTGTCTGGCTAGGCTAGATGTCATCGCAACATGGGCGGGTCTTCGCCCCCTTGTCGCTGACGAGAACGCTTCTAGCGAGTCATCTGTCTCTAGAGAACATCAAATAGTGGTCGATCCCTCTGGGCTAATAACTGTGGCTGGTGGCAAGTTGACTACCTATAGGCGAATGGGAGCCGAGGTGGTGGACAAGGTTGTTGAGGCCTATAGGCGGCAAGGCATCGCCTCACCGGTCGTAGAGGCATCTAAGACGTCTTCAACTCCTCTGTTAGGTGCCAAGGGTTGGCCTAGTAGTGATGATCACCAAACTGTGGCAAAACGAGCTGTTACTCTCTCCAATGGAGCTGTCGGTGACAGTATGGCGAGGCACCTTGTGGATCGCTATGGTGTATGTGGAGTGGAGATAGCGGCGACGCTGAATTCCGAAAGTGCTGCGCCCATAATAAAGGGTCGACTAGAGCCTTGGGGGCTAATTAGTTGGGCAATAAAGCGAGAGCTTGCGACCACCGTGTGTGACTTTATGATTCGTCGTACCCAGATCTTTTTTAAGGATTACGATCAGGGGCTTGGGGTGGTAGATAAAGTGGCAGAACACATGGGTGAGTTGTTGGGGTGGAGTAGAGAACGAATAGCGCATGAGGTCGAAACCTACAGGGCTGAGGTGGCAATGACCCGCGAGTGGCGCGACGAGTAAGGTTCGCGCTCATCAAATGAGCCAGGCAGGTCATCCTGTGTACCGAGTATTGTGTACTTTGACTTTGGTTAAGAATTTGAGATGTTTGGGTTGAGGGTGACTAACCCAACAGGTGAGGCATATTCCGCTTGAGAGTCCCAAAGATCGCCGTCGAGTTTGGACTGAATAGAATCTGCCCGACAATCGTAACAAGGGAAATCATGTGGTCTTACGGCCCCAGTTTTTGCTAATTGGGATCTGTGTGCCCCACTGTTTTGGATCAAAC
>CAWVYO010000165.1:0-7560 GCA_963934385.1 uncultured bacterium | reverse complement strand
TGCGAACCCCAAACCTACGAAACACAGTTGTTACCCATGGCAACTCGGCTATTGCAGAGACCAATTTTTCAACGTTTACCTCGTGAGCAGCGCTGTAAATGCGAAGTACTGCGACCTCACCATAGCGATCGACGACCACCCCTGGCAGCCCATCACCAGCACCATTCACCAATCTGTAGGTGTCGGTGAAGCTGGGAATAATACGGTTTCTAAAGAGCTCTGCTCTCTGTAGAACTTTTTTGTAATAGGCCCCTATCTCCATCTGTTCGCCAGACAGAGCTCGAACCGCGATCCCGCCTTCGTCCCAGAGTCCCCAACCTACAGTACCCCCGTCCCGATCTAGCAACTCTACGGCTTCACCCAATTCACCCTTGCCATCAACGCCGTCCGCAAAAACCCACGGGTGACCGCGTCGGAGCGCAGAAGCCGCCTGCCGATCGACTCTGAGTTTAACATCCCTTTTTTTAGTCTGCCTCATACACACCCTTCTAACGGCCCTAGGGCAAAAAAACAAAAACATCGCACTGCGAGCCACTTTGCAGATGAAAAACATTTATTTTGAATGAAACAAACGAGAGTGGCGTACCCCAAAAGAACCGAAAAACTGAGCACATTCGAACAACAAAGGAGAACAAAAATGAAACGCATTCTACTTACAGGAATCTCAATCCTCCCACTCTTGACTGGCTGTGTGATCGAGGTAGTAGACAGTCCAAATGGCGGCTCAAACGGCGGTGGAAACTCAGTGACCTTCAACGACGCCCCGTCTATCGACTGGGCCGACGCTGGATGCTACTGGGACAGTTACAACGGCGACTACGTTTGGTGGTTCGAAGCAGACGTGTTTGACAACGATGGTTTCTACGATGTAGATGCGGTTTACGCCGATATTTTCGACGCTAGAGGCTACTGGGTTGACGGCTTTGAGCTATTCCAAGAAACTCCTTCACCACAGGTTTGGTTCTCCGACTGGCTCGAATACTCGACTTTTTTAGACTGCGGATACAAGGGTTACAGTGTTGAGTTTACCGCTTTCGACATCAGCGATGATTTTGATACAATGGAGATTATTCCTTACACTTACTACTAACCCCACCCAAAAACCTTGTAGTAACCAGGCGACCCCCGAATAATCGGGGGTCGTCTCATTTTTGCAGTGAGTTATACGGCGGTTGTAAATCCACTTGAGGAGCCTACCTTGAAATCAGTAACCGTATATTCAACCAAATTCTGCCCCTACTGCCGTTCGGCTGAAAACCTTCTGGAACACCTCGGTATAAAGTACGAAAAGGTGGATCTCACGGGAGATTTCCAGGCTCGAAAGGACCTCGTCGCGAAAACTAAAATGCGAACTGTCCCACAGATATTTTTCGGAGAGGAACTCATCGGCGGTTTTGACGAGCTAAACGCCCTGCACAAAGCCGGGACAATAAACTCAAAACTAGAAAACTAACCACTGTATTTTTCGATAACATAGGCTTTTACGAAAAAGATTATCGAAAACTCTTGACAGGGCAACACCCGCTCTGCTAATCACAGAGCAGTAAACAATGAACAGAGTCTCAGTCTGTTTCTATACTTAGATTGAGCGCAATGCTCAATCTACCTCCATTCGGAGAGCCCTAAGAACATCCCCTGTTCTTAATCACGGGCTATCCATACCCTCTCAAAATCACGTGAAAAAAATGGCATCTACCGCACCGAGCCTCAACGCGAGCGTGACTAAGTCAGGTCCTGTCACATTCACCCAGCAAGGTGAAAATATGGGCGGAGAGCTGCTGATTACACTTGCCCCCAAGGCGACCTTTAGCAGTATTAAGTCTACGATTATCGAGCAGTTAACAGAGTCCAATCCGTGGGAAGGCAAGTTCGCACGGATTGACATGGACAGCCGCCTTATCGATCTATTCGAGCTGCAATTGTTGAAACATATGCTCTCAGATTCGTTCAAAATTACTGTGGAAGCTTTAAACTGTAGCCACGATGCACTCACTGCGTTTGCAGAGAGCGGGCTAAAGCTAAAGGTGCACCCACGCACACCAGTTGATTTTGAGAAACAAAAACTAGAGTCTGCGTCGGTAAAAGAGCTAGTAGCGCCAGCCCTATTAGAAGTGCCTAACGAGACTGTCGTGATCGCCGAAGAGCACGATGGCGACTTGGGGGACGGCAATGACATCTTGATAGAGTCGCCTAGCCTTGGAGATAGCCTCAACCAGTCTACACAGACCGACAATGTTCTGACCCTTAAAAAGAGTCTGCGCTCAGGACAACGGGTGAGATTTGCCGGAGATGTTGTCGTATATGGCGACATAAATGCCGGTGCAGAAATCCTGGCTGGAGGCAATATAATTATTTTAGGAAGCCTCCGAGGGTTAGCTCACGCAGGTGCACGTGGAGACGACGGCGCGACAGTCGTCGCATTCGATTTCAGACCCACACAGCTCCGCATCGGCCGAAAGTTTGCCGAGCCGACTGAGTGGAGTCCACGATTTGAAAAGAGTTACTCCCCATCGATAGCTTCAGTGCACGGTGGGGAAGTCATTGTAAAAGCCTATTCGGGGCAGAGTCATCGCTGAGGGCAAAAAGGAGCTGAATATGAGTGAATGTATAGTTATTACGTCTGGAAAAGGTGGGGTTGGTAAAACAACAACATCGGCAAACCTGGCTGTAGCGCTGGCTCAGGCCGGAAACAAAGTAGCCGTAGTCGACGCTGACATTGGTCTGCGTAACCTGGACGTCATTCTCGGTTTAGAGAACCGTATCGTCTACGATCTTGTCCACGTAATCGAAGGAGAGTGCCGCTTGAAGCAGGCGCTAATCAAAGACAAACGCAACAAGAACCTATTCCTGCTACCCGCTGCTCAAACCAGAGATAAAAACTCGGTAAATCCAGAGCAAATGCGTGGCTTGGTCGCTCAACTAAAAGAGGATTTCGATTACGTAATCGTAGACTGTCCCGCTGGAATCGAGCAGGGTTTCAGAAACTCAGTTGCAGGTGCAGACCGCGCGATAATCGTCACTACCCCAGAGGTGTCGGCTATTCGTGATGCAGACCGGATCATTGGACTTGTAGAGGCAGCCGAACTGCCAGAGCCACAACTCATAATAAACCGATTTAGACAAAAGATGGTAGACCGCGGCGACATGATGAGCACCGAAGACATCATGGAGATCTTGGCTATTCCTCTCGTAGGTATTGTTCCTGAACACGAAGAGGTAATCATCTCTGCTAACCGCGGAATCCCTGCTGCTTATGACCCTGAGTCCGTTGTTGGTGAAGCGTATCGCCGCTTAGCTCGCCGACTGTGTGGTGAGCCTGAAGTTCCGTACATAGCCCTGACAAACGGTGGACTATGGTCTGGCTTCAAGCGCTTGTTTGGAATGACTTCAGGAGGAACTGCATAATGTTGGAACTCATAAACCGATGGATCCACGGTCCCAAGGGATCAAAAGACGAGGCGAAGTCCCGCCTGAAGTTCCTGCTAGTACACGACCAGGTTGATCTATCGCCAGTAGAGCTAGACGCAATGAAGACAGAGATAATGGAAGTTATCTCTCGCTACGTAAACGTCGACAAATCCACAGCGGAGTTCCGCCTGGAGAAAGATGCTGGCTCTGTGGCGCTTGTATCTAACGTACCTGTTTCGCGGGTTGTAGCTCGAGCTGTATAGCTGAGTAAAAACAGACACGCGGCGTGGCGACATTGCTCTCCACGCCGCGTGTCTGTTTTTGCTACAGTCCCCAGTCGTCAGGCTCCCCAAACTCCAACAGTTCACTATCTCCCGCCTCATCTACTTGGCAGAGATTGTCTAAAAGTGTGAAAAAACCGTTCCCCTCAATGAGCGTGTGTTGATAAAAAACGAAAGTCACCTGCATACCTACCCATTCTGATACATCAATCGACTGTTGTACAAATTCCCCTGGGTTTCCTGGTCCATTTAGTAACTCTAGCCCCTCTATTTCGGGTTGCCCCTCCAACAGCCCAGCCTCATGCCCACCTGTAACGACGGGTAGCTCTAAGGAGCCCAGCACGTAGCCGTCGATATCAATAATATCCAATGCCAACCAGATCCCTGCCTCCGGTACCTCAGAAAGCTGCCACCAAGAGAACACAGGTGAATCCAACCAGTTCACAGGAGTGGAGGCTATTCCAAATGACGATATCTCTCCAGCATCAGAGGACCGAATCGCTACGGAAAATCGACCGATCATATCGATTCCCTCCTCTCCATTTAAACCCGAAAAATCGCTCCCCTCCTCTACTGCAGAGACGACTGCGCCGTCCCAGAGAGTCACGCTAGAGCCTGTGTATCCAGCCCCAAACAGCGTCCCATCTTCGAAATCAAGACAGCTGTGACCCGTCACTGTGGTAGTAGTTGTAGCCGTGGTCGACGTCGTAGTACCGGTGTCCTGTGAGCCACTGTCTAGAGTTTGGGTGAGACCTGTCTCGATTGTTCCAGTCTCTTGAGGGTCAATTATCTCCCCCTTTCCACTGCAACCAGTCATTAGCCACAGAGCCATTTCAAGAGTCAACAACATACAAACCTCTCATATAAATTAGTCAATCAACAACCTCACCCGTTAACACTACAGCAAACATATCAAGGCTCTATCTAACTAGTGACTGAAAACAAACCAAGAAGCGTGCTCTACGCCGCATTAACCCTCGCAGTGGTGCTATTCGCCTCCAGTCTGTATTACTTTAAAGTTGTAATCTCCACACCCAGAAGTGAGACCGAGATAGTTAATGAGCTCCTAGCCACAACAGAGGCTCCCAGCGTTGTCACCGAGGGGGAAAGATCGTTTCCAGATGGTCTGTATGACAGATACCTAGAAACCGCCCTAGAAGACGTGGCAAAGGGTCTTCAAGGAGCGATGATAGCCTGTTCTGAGAGGTGGGGTAACGCACCGAGATCCACGCGCGTACGCTTAACCACTGACAGCGCTGGACGTCTCATAACGTTCGCAATGGAAGGGGCACCTGAACAGGCGAGGAGCTGCTACGCAACAGTATTGTCTCAGGGGCTGTTCCCACGCTTTTCTGAGGGGATTGCTAACTTCTCCATTCGGGGTCATTAGCCACAAACAGTACGGCGCTGGGAAGCGCCTCGTGAAGTTTGATCAACGCGCCCTTTGGTAAAACAGCTGGATCGCCATCTTCACCAACCCTGGCCAAACCTAGCGCACCCGAACGCACACGCTTTAAAAGGAATTCAGGCAACCTTATTGTCTCGGTCTCGCCCGCAGTGTTCTCAAAAGAGAAACTGGTAGTCGAGAATGTAACTGAGAAACTAATACCCCAAGCCCTTATCAAGTTGGCGGCGGTGACATTGGCCTCTTTTTTAGAAGAGATTGCATTCCGAGCAAGGCGTTCAGTGCTCCGTTGGTCAAACTGCTGCCGAACAATTTCTTTTTGATTCTCCTCCGCTCGAGACTCTAATACTTTCTTTTTTTCTAGGTTCCCCCGCTCTTTCTTGCGGGCTCGCTTGGCCTCTCGCTTAGCCATTGCCACAGCTTTCTTGTCAATTGCACCGGCAGAATGGAGTGCATCTAAGAGCGACATCTAGACCTCTGACCACTTAGCCAACTTCGAAGTGGCTATTTCGTAGTGAGCCCCACCCTTATCTGCGCTCACGCAACCCTGAAGTGCATCTATAGCTTTCTTCATATCCCCAGAACCCTCGTAAGCCTCTGCGAGGTGAAAGTATAGATTGCTACCAGGCTTCTTTACTGCTGACATTAAACCCTTAATATCAGTAATGGAACTGTCGTATCGACCCACGTTTGCAGCTAGTCTTGCGGTCATTAACGTCCCTACTGGCGTATCTGGAATCATCGGTAAAAGCGTGTCTACAAACCGCTCTCGCTTGACCTTCCTAATGCCACTCGAATCGCCGAGAAAGTGCTCTCCGACCTGTATGGCGTACTCGTCATCTCGCTGGTACCAGACACGCCCATTGAATTGCATAACGGGAGCTGGCTCAGCATTGTTGTCAAACACTACATTTAGGCGCCTCACCCTATGACTAATAGTCTCCCGACCAACGGTAATCCTAAGGGAATTTGACTGCTCTGCGACCCAGCGAATAGGCTCACCCCCCACATCATCATCGTGCAATACACCCGCGCCGTCGTCTCTAAGGGCCAGCCAAGCGACAGGTCCCTCAGTATCTTGAACCTCGTTCATGTCGAGACCATTTGAAAACCAAATACCAGGAAACGATTCAACAGACTCCGCAAGGTCTAACAGCTCTAAAGCATTCTCTGCTGCAGAACCAACTTGGTCCTCTCGCGTTAGGAACTCAGTCAACAGTGGGCGGACGTCGCTCCACCCCATAGAGGCGCAGAACTCGGCAAGTGACGCAGTTACATCGGGTTTATGGCGCTTGTCGGAGATCACGTCGATGATGCGCTTTGAGAGATTTTCATCGTCAAAGAGAGAGAGTGAACAGCTAAACTTGCGTAACCCCACTAGTGCCGAGAGTCGCACATCATAGCGAGGGTCTCTCAGCCCCACCAAGATTCGACCGAGGCACCGAGGTAAGTCTAGGGCAGCCAGAACACTAAATAGTCCTAGATTCTCCCCTGGATCAAGGGTCTTAAAACCATCCAACAGTGAACGGCGCTCAGTAACCGAAAGCAAGTCGCGCCTGGGGCCGACACGGTGTCGGACTAGTATACTGGCGGCGGATTCTGCCGCGCGTAGCCGTACTGCTGGTGAGCGGTCTTCTTGAGCCAATTCTAAGAGCCCTCCAACCTTACCTATGTCACCGGTAACTCCAATTACTCGTAGTTCTTCAACACGATCGTGAACAGTTACACTTACAAGTAGCTCTGACACTCATCCTCCGTACCAAACAATTTCCAAATTCCACTGACAACCAAACACAAGCAACAATGAAAGACACTATCATGTAAGAATAGCGATGATTCGACAGAGATCAACACCAGCCCCTGTTATCTATGTAGAGAAACTGATAAAGTGTCCCATTCCTTTGCAGAGAATTCCATTGATTGCCCACGTTGACTCAAATCGATCGCCAAAGCTAACTACCACTAGGAAATTTCTCTTTGGTGCGACAATTTCAATCGTAATATTAGGGCTTTTAGAGCTTTCAGCGAGCGTTTTGCTAAAAGATACCCTTTCCGAGCGAGAAGGTCGGGCTCTGGAGCGGCAAGATTGGGCCCAAACAATGAGAGGAAATCCATACCTCTTATGGGAGTACACCCCAGGTCAGCGGACAGAACAAGGGACCGACGTAAACATTAATTCTTTAGGTCTACGTGGACCCGAACCCGAAATCCCAAAACCTGCAGGAGTTCGCCGTTTAGTTATTACTGGTGACTCTTCTGTTTATGGATTCATGGTCGGCGATGGGGAAGTGTTCATTGACGTAGCCCAGCAACATCTCGCCCTTATTGACGAAAACATTGAGGCGTGGAATGCCGCTATTCCCGGTTATTCTAGTTATCAAAGTCTAAACCTACTTGAGATGCGGGCTCTATCTTTAGAGCCAGACATAGTAGTCATCGCGAACATCTGGTCGGACAATAATTTTG
>CAWVYO010000164.1:0-7614 GCA_963934385.1 uncultured bacterium | reverse complement strand
AAACCCGCTGTAACGACGGTAGCGACAACGATGGCGATGATCTCGTTGACGGTGACGATAACGACTGCTCATCAGGGTTGTCAGAGGTCCGCTACCTAAACCCAGCAGAAATTACTACCATCAACTGTGCGTCTGGAGAGGAGCTCGCCGGAGTCTGTGAGGATGACGTAAATGACTCTGAGTACCTTACTTGGATCAAAGACGACGTTTACTTCCTGAACCAGGGCTCTATTGAGCCATGGCGATCAGAGGGCATCATCACATCTGAGGGCGATCTTCAGGTGACTGTGCATCACGAACTAGGTTCTGACGCTGACTTTAGGTTCGCATTTGTTATTGATCCTACTTTCCAACCAAGCATTTGTATTCAAGAGAACCAGAGTTGCTACACGGGTGAAGATGGCGATGGCGATGGTTGGGTTGACTACGAAGATCCAGACTGCCTCTACGGTAGCTGGGAGGGTGGATTCACTGATTCCCTATGTAACGATGGGTTTGACAATGACGGTGACGGTGATGTCGATCGCGACGATGTAGACTGTGAGCACCCATTTGACTCCACAGAGGCGTCAATTGACCCTGCCTGTGAAGACGGTGACGATAACGACGGCGACGGCTGGATTGACTCTGCTGATCCCGACTGTGCTGTTATTGGTAGCGCGGAAGTGGGTCTCGGGGACACTGAGTGTAACAATAACATAGATGACGACGGCGACTCATTCGTTGATATGGATGATAGTGCGTGTGCTAACGCTCTCGATAACGGTGAGGGTGGTCCAAACAACAAGCGAATCTGTCGTGATGAATTCGATAATGACGGTGACGGTTGGATCGATGATGACGACCCAGAGTGCACCATCTACGGTGAAGAGGCTGGCGTTGGATTTACAGCGTGTAACGATGGTCTAGACAACGATTTAGATGGAGACATAGACTCCGAAGATTCTGGCTGTATTCTTGGGCACGACGGATCAGAGGGTGACACTGATGGCACCTGTGAAGATGGCGACGACAACGACGGCGACGGCTGGGTTGACCTTGAGGATCCTGACTGTGTGTTGGGTGGTACAGAAGACGACTCATTCTTTGGAATCGCTGCCTGTAATGATGGTATCGATAACCCAGACGAAGATGGAACCCTAGACGGGGAAACCGACGTAGACGACAGTGACTGTAAGAGTGGTTGGGATAACGCAGAAGAGCGTATCGCGAGCGGCTCTTGTACCGATGGCGACGACAATGACGGTGACGGCTGGGTGGATTCATTAGACCCAGAGTGTATCTATGGCGGCGTTGAGAACTACCTTGGTCTCTCTGCGTGTAATGACGGTATGGATAACGACCTTGATGGTGACACTGACGCTGATGACGCAGACTGCCTGTTCGGTACCCAGATGACCGAGAGTGAATTTGGTGCTGATTGTGATGACGGAGTCGATAACGACGGAGACAGTTGGACCGATTCAGATGACGTAGGTTGTATGTCAGGTGGTGACGAGATCTCTAGCGCACCCACAGAGTGTTCAGACGGGGTTGATAACGACATGGACGGCTTTGCTGATTCAGAGGACCCCGACTGTTTCACAGGTTCGGATTCTTCAGAGCTAACTGATGACTCATGTGCCGATGACCTAGATAATGACTTTGACGGCTGGGTCGACAGTGACGATACAGACTGCCAGAGCAGCTCCATATCGTACGAACGAGGGTTTGGAGTAGGCGCTTGTGAAGACAACATAGACAACGATGGTGACACCTTTGTTGATAGTGACGACGCTGGTTGCAGCAACGCTGTCGACGGAAACGAAGAAGAGTTCGACCAATGCACCGATGGCGTGGATAACGACGTCGATGGTTGGGTGGATGCTCTTGACCCAGATTGTAGCTATTCCAGCGTTTACGAGGACGGCACCGTAGCGGTATCTCAGTGTAACGATGGCTCCGACAACGACTCTGATGGTCTCGTCGACTTCGAGGATCCAGAGTGCGCTAGCGCTTGGGACAACATCGAAGAGCTTCAGGTTGCAGGAAAGCCGATTCCAATGGATATCGATTACGCCCCTGTTGTTGAGCAGTGGTCAGCTGACGAGGAAGGTCATCAGATCTTCTATCTCAACGCTGGCTCTTACCAGTTGAACCCATACGATGACGAAGAGTACTGGGTACTGCCACAGGAGTGGTTGTCTGGTTACGCTATCGCCAAGTACGGGTCAGAGGAATTCGATGTACTTCCTAACGACTTCACCTATATTGGTGGAGACGCTCAGAACCCTAACCCTGATGCTTACGCCTCGGCTATCACCGATCTGGAAGCTGTGGCAGGTGTTTGGGCTAACGAGTACGAAAACTACGCCTACATGACCTCAGAAACCGATAGTCCTATGTTCGAGTTGAAGGTTGAGGGCAATCAGTGGCGACCAATAGATCTCTCGGACGCTGGGTTGGACAACTGGGCAGAGATTCATCACTCTTGGGTTAGAATCGCAGATGGTGCGAGCTACGAGGTTGGCTCGTCTGTAACTGGTGATTTCCAGATATACCTTGCAGGGTTTGAGTCTGGTTCAAACTTAGTTGTTCGAGGTTCATTCGAAATCCCAGTTCTTGGCGATGACCCATGGGCATATGGAGATCTCGAAGCTGAGCTTAGAGAGCGTAACAACACGGTTACATGTGAGTTCTAAGACTTAGAAGTCTATGAACAGTAAAAGAGGGCGGTGCTGACTAGTTTAGTAGCCGCCCTCTCTGTTTTTGAGGTGACTCTTTGAGGGTTCTTTAGTCTCGGCTGGGTTAAGCCATGAGCATGCCTGATTTCATCCTAGACGGTTACAACTTATCTCTCAGTGAGCTCGTATCGATCTCGAGAAATGGTCGCAATATCTCTCTGTCTGAGAGTTCTTTGGCAGAGATGGAGCGCTCCTATGCATGGGTAGCCAGGGCCGCTAATGGTGAGTTCCTGAACGCCCAGGGCGAGCCTAGGGCAGTCTATGGGGTAAACACGGGGTTTGGCTCCCTAGCTAGGGTTCGGATTCCTCAAGAGAAAATAGAGGCTCTATCTAGAAACCTCATCCGCTCTCACGCCGCTGGGGTCGGTGAGCCAGCGCCGCAAGATGTCGCTCGTGCGATGGCCTTGTTGCGGGCAAACGCCCTCGCAAAAGGCTCCTCGGGCTGTAGGCCGCTCCTTGTTGAGAGGCTCGTGGAGCTTATTAATGCCGGTGTCGCCCCCGTTGTCCCGAGCCAGGGATCGTGTGGCTCAAGCGGTGACTTGGCGCCGCTGGCACATTTAGGGCTACTGTTGTCGTTTGGGGTCGATGATCCAGATGATGAGACTGGCGAGGCTTACTTTGATGGTGAGCGAATAACCGGTAGAGATCTCTCTAAGAGGTTGGGAATCGAGCCTGTAGTGTTGGGCCCTAAAGAGGGGCTAGCCCTAACAAATGGGGCTCAGCTTTCTACTGCTTATGCGGCTATAGCCTGCTTTGATGCCAGCTGGATTTTGAAGTGCGCAGAGATAGCGGCAGCTATATCTATCGAGGCTCTGTTGGGTGTAACGCGAGCCTTTCACCCTATGGTGCATGCGCTGCGTCCATATGATGGGTCTCGTGCGACTGCTGCGAACCTGCTTGTAATGTTGGAGGGGTCGGAGCTTGTCAACACTGTAAGTGGAAAGATCCAAGACGCATACTCTCTGAGGTGTACACCCCAGGTGTTTGGTTCCGCTCGCGATGCTCTGGCTCATGTTGAGCACCAGCTCGTAATTGAATTGAACGCTGTTACTGACAACCCTGTGTTCTGTCTGGACGCCGACTCAGAAGACAAGGCATTCTCCGCGGGGTTGTTTCACGGAGAGCATGTTGGTATGGTCGCCGACTATATGAAGATAGCAGTATCCGAGATAGCGAGCCTTTCTGAACGCAGGCTCTATAGGCTTGTTACGACAAAACTCTCTGCGGATCTCCCTTCGTCATTAGCTATCTCTGGTCGGTCTGGTCTTGGGCTGTTTGGGCTTCAGACAACAGCTGCGGCGCTGGTTAGTGAAAACAAGTCGCTCGGCTGGCCTAGCAGTATGGATTCTATTCCAACCTGTGAGGACCAAGAAGATCACGTTGCAATGTCTACTACTGCTGCACGACGAGCTGCCGATGTTGTGGAAAACACCAGGAAAGTGATCGCTATTGAGCTGGTTGCTGGGCTTCGAGCTCTCCAGTTCAGGCAAGACCAGCATCCACAGGTCAAGTTTGGCGCGGGAACATCAGTCGCATTTGATTACCTGGTGGCAAATACCTCCAAAGATTTAGTCCCATCTGAGGCTGTCGAGGAGATGCTAGGTTTGATGGAGGGACTTATTGAGCGGGTGGAATCGGCGGTAGGACCTCTGTTGAGCGTTGGTGAGGTGCCGTCATGACCGCTATCGACACGATTGTATTGACGGGTGAGTCTCTAAGTGTAGATGATGTAGCTCGCGTCGCCAACGGAGCCAGAGTCGCCCTTGGAGACAAGGCAAAATCTGCAATGGAAATCAATCATAGGGCTTGGTTGGGTGCAGGTTCTCCAGACATATTGGCTGGTAAAGAGGCATGGCTCATGGGGGTAGAGGTCAGCGCCACCAATAGCGAAAGAATAAAGGCCTTTGTTGAAAGTCACTGTGCCGGAGTTGGAACCATTCTCAGCGTTCCACAGGTTAGGGCGTTGATGCTCTGTAGGGCAAATGTGTTCGCGACAGGGTTAACGGGCGCTCGCCCGGAAGCACCGCTGTTACTAATTGATATGATAAACCATGGCGTTTATCCAGAGGTGCCATCTCAGGGCTCAGTTGGCGCTGCGGGAGATCTCGCACCGTTGGCGGCGGTAGCCAGGGTAGCCTTTAGGCTCGGTGGTTACGCACTCGTTAATGGTGAGCGCGTAGGCGCGGTTGAGGCGATGTCAAAGCTTCAAAGCTTCGAGCCAACTACCAAAGAGGCACTTTCGTTTATTAATGGTGCCACCTTGTCTGTAGCTTTGGCTGCGATCGCTTGTAAACGGGCTGAGAAGTTACTTTCAGTGGCAGAGGTTGCCTTGGCGATGACTATGGAGGTCGTTAGGGCCAACACTGGTTGTATCTCAGTAGAGGCTTTGATGGCTAGAGGGCACGACGGTGCCGTAGATGTCGCTAAAAGTGTATCCTCTTTACTTGAGGGGTCTCAGTTGGTAGGTCTAGATCGCCGCGCCGACTCGTTTTCTGTCAGGTGTGCTCCAGCCGTGATGGGTACAGCCCGCCACATTTTAGCAAAGACTAGAAAGACAATAGAGGTTGAGCTAAACGGTGCCTGCGACAACCCACTTGTTATGAATGACGGAAGGATCATAGAGGCTGGTAATTTCCACGGGGCGCCTGTAGGCATGGCTATGGACAGCCTAAAGATAGCTTTGACTCAGGTCGCGACAATCTCGGAACGTCGCACGTTTAGAATTACCGACGGTCACCTAAGTGGCGATCTTCCGAGCTTTCTTATTGACGACACAGGTACTAATTCAGGTTTCATGTTGGCTCAATACACTGCGGCATCTGTGGCTAGCGAGTGTAAAGGCTTATCGCACCCCGCTTCAGTGGACTCCATTCCAACGGGTCAGCACCACGAAGATCATGTATCAATGGCTCCTATCGCGGCCTTTGGTTGCTTGAAGGTGATCGACGGACTCACGGAGGTGTTGGCTGTAGAGATCCTGTGTGCGTCGCAGGGGCTCGACCTTCGAAAAAGGGGCGTTGACCCTATCACTGGGGACAGTGTTCATTTGGCTCCCAAACTGGCAGAAAAGCTGGCGGTAATAAGAGAAGATATTCCTTTTTGGACGAATGACGGGGTTATGCATCGCGCCCTAGAGGCCTCGTCAGCATTAATTAAAAGCGGACGTCTGTTCGGTGTAGTGGAGATTTGGTGATTTGGCATGGAACATGCTTAGAGCCAAGAAGATATATTTTAAGTTACAGAGAAGGGGTGCATTTTAGACCGTCAAAGCCCTGTTTTGCATTATAATCGTATTTTGACTGCGAAGATAACTACACACTTATTTGCATTTACTGCCACCAATCCTTTGCATTGGAGACCATCTAGATGACCGGAACTTCGCTATTTGCGCTGGTATCACCCGACAATCAGGATCTGATTGATGGGGCTAAGGATCTGGGTGTAACAGTAGTGTTGGACCTTACCGGTTGTGAGGTGAGTGCTGTGCCTTCCGGGTGTTGGGTTCGTATTGATGCCGGTCAAGAGGCTCCTGGCGATTCTTCTGTAATAGTAACCGAGGGTGGGTCGCCCATACCAAACAGAGAGACTTGGCTCGAACAGAGCAACTCATCGCCTCTTCCTAATGGGTTTGTTGGCGCCATTATTCGCGGGCTAGAGGCTCCCGGACCGTGTGGGGAGTCCGAAGGTTTAGCCCTTTTAAGCAAATTCAGCGGCGCTGCGATTTTGATGGGTTGTGGAACCCCGTCTGCATCGGCTGCCGCCGCTGCGTTAGGAGCTAAGGGTGTATTGCTTTCGGACGAACTCTACGCTCTCCCTGAGAGTGGGCTTGGGGACAACCATCGAGAAACACTATCTCGAGTCTCCCAAAGCAGTATTCGTCGCCAATCGGGATGGAGCTTTATTGCTTCACCTCTATCAAATACCGTTAGGCGTCTGTCAGGGGGCGAATCTCCGGCGCAGCTAGCTAGAGGTTGGCGCGTCGCTGACGATAATTCAAACACCATTTTTCCAGCGGGAAAAGGGGCGCTTCACTCAGTGGAGCTCGCCGCAAAATACCGCGATCTGTCAGGGTTGCTTCAAGCCTTCCTGACGGCAATCGATTCAGGCCCAAAACAGGCTCTAGTTGAGGACAACACAGTGACTAAGAAAACAACAAAACCAGCCGTAATAAAGACTTCAACCCCAATTGATAGTTCCAAAGATGTGGCTATCGTGGGGCTTGGTTGTGTGGTCCCAAAAGCCAAGAATGTTGGAGAGTTTTGGGACAATATACTGGGCTGTGACGACGCTATTATTGAGGTTCCTGTTGAACGTTGGGATCCAGCTCTTCATTTTGATTCGGATCCAAGTGCTCGCGACAAGAGCTACGCCAAAATCGGTGGCTTTATCACCGATTACAAGTTCAACCCCAAGCGATTTAGAATTCCGCCAAAGGTCGCTCGAGATATTGACCCTGTTCAGCAGTACACACTTTCGGCAGTGGCGGAGGCCCTAGAAGATAGTGGAATAGGCTCTGAGGGCAACACCGTTGATCTCTCTCGTGTCGCTGTGATATTGGGAAACTCAATGGGTGGAGAGAAGCTGCGCGATGATATTACAAGGCGCGTGTTTTTTCCAGAGACAGCCGAGGCCCTTCGGCGTACACCTGGCTTCGCTAAACTGTCTCCTGCTGAACAGGTTGACATGATCGCGAGCTTTGAGGTGGAGTACAAGGCAGACCTTCCGGAGATTAACGAAGACACAATGCCTGGAGAGCTTTCAAACGTCATTTCAGGTCGTGTTGCCAATGCGTTCAACTTGGGTGGACCAAACTTTACCGCTGATGCGGCGTGTGCGAGCTCTATGGCAGCCTTACAATCTGCAGTAAAAGGTCTCATAGATGGTGACTACG
>CAWVYO010000163.1:0-7679 GCA_963934385.1 uncultured bacterium | reverse complement strand
GAGCCACTCGCCTTTTTCATCCGCCTCAATAAGCGCTGGAAGCTGATTTGTATCCAGTAGGGCTCGCACTCGTGCTTCACGAAGAAGAGTTGTCCTGTTGTCCTCAGTGTGGGCTATTTTGAGGATTACTGGTCCATCGGGCCCCTGTGCCAACCAGACATCACCCTCAGTGCCACGTACGATTCGCTCCTCCGCGCTCCACCTGCCTCTGGTTGGTAGATAAGAGGCTTGGCTCATGTACTCAACTCCAACATTCTCTCTAGGGGCAAGAGAGCAGCAAGACGAGTGGGAGTAGACATCTCGATTCTAGGCTTGAGATCCCGCAGGGCCAGATAGATTTTTTCCATTGTATTTAGACGCATATGAGGACATTCGTTGCATGCACATGTTTCGTCCATTCCAGGTAGGGGAAGAAACTCTTTTTCGGGGCAGTTGCGTTCCATTTGGTGAATAATACCAGGCTCGGTAGCTACGATGAAGCTCTTGCTGTCACTCGCAGACGAATACCTCAATAGTGACGACGTAGAACCAATGTGATCGGCGTACGCTAAGATATTGGGTTCACATTCTGGGTGAGCAATAACCTCGGCCTTTGGGTTTCTAGCCTTGAGTTCGATCAGCCTCTTCTCTGAAAAAGTTTCGTGTACCTCGCAACTTCCTTGCCATAGGTCCATATGGCGCCCAGTCTGCTTAATAAGCCAAGCACCTAGATTTCTGTCAGGAGCAAATAGTATCGGGCTTTCTGCCGGAATAGATTCGACCACCTTTTTAGCATTTGAGCTGGTGCAAATTATGTCGGAAAGCCCCTTAGTTTCAGCGGTGCAGTTTATGTAGCTAACCACCACGTGTTCTGGGTTTTCCTTTTTCCATGAGGCGAGTTTGTCGCTTGGACATGATTCCGCCAAAGAACACCCGGCATCCATGTCAGGAATTAATACTATCTTCTCAGGATTCAATATTTTTGCTGTCTCTGCCATAAAATGGACGCCGCAGAACAGAATGATATCTGCTTCTGTTGACTTTGCCGCCTGTGCGAGCTGTAAAGAGTCGCCAATGAAGTCAGCCAAATCTTGAATATCAGGCTCTTGGTAGTAGTGAGCCAAAATTACAACATTCTTCTCTTTACGAAGTTTTTCAATCTCTAGATCGATATCGATACTTGGATCGATCTGTTCAAAAAAGGTCACAGTTTACCTCCTATTTTTAGCTGAAATATAGTTTTTAAGAGCTTTTGAAAGGCGAACTAACATCGGCTCAATGTCTCTTTCATCCATGGAGCAGTACGCTATCCTTAGTGCACCAACAGATGGAAGCGCAATCAGTCCAATAGAGTATTGTTCTATGAGGTAAACTCGCAGCGCCTCTACGTCTATGAAGTCGGGTGCCTTGATTAATGCAAAACATCCCGCATTAAATGGATAGGACCTAAACCCGCTGTGCTCAACGATGGGCATAGCTGCACGTAACGCTCGATAACGTTTGCCCAGCAAATCGCGTATTTCCGATATTTCCTGTTCTATATTCGGGGATTGCAGGGCCGCCAAGACAACTGCCTGAGATGGACCTGGTGGTGCGGATACGGTGGCTCTTGCAATCGCTCGCGCCTTCTCCACAAGAGGTTCCGCCGCTTTTTGATTTAGCCCGAAAGTAAGAAAACCGACTCGACCGCCAAAGAAAGCTAATTCCTTAGTCGCTCCGTCTACCTTTACAGTAAGCATCAGGTTCTTGTCACACCTGCGTGTAAGTTCAAAGAAAAGGGAGCGGACACTTACGTCATCTTCAAATACTAGCCCTTGGTAGGCGTCGTCACATAGCACTACTGTCGGTCGATCGTGGTCTAAAAGAACTTGAAGTAATGGTTCAACTTCTGACGCTAAAGGACTGTAACCAGTAGGATTACCAGGAAAATTCAGTAATACGACGGACCTCCCTGTAGTCGCGGCTAAGGTCTCCCTGAGCCCTTCAATATTTAATCTCCCATCGTTCGTAAAGAAGTCCCAAGTTCTTAGCTTTGCGCCGCGCCTAAGTTCGAAGATTCCCTTGTAGTTGCCCCAGCATGGTTTAGGGACAACCACTTCAATCCCTTCGTCGACAAATAGGTCAGCAACCAGAGAGACCCCATGAGTGATCGCAAAGGTGACCATAGGCAGTGATATTTCAACGTCAGGTTCGTCTGATAGGAGTCTGTTTCGCCAGGATTCACGGAGCGCTGGTGCGCCCCCTTGCGGCGAGTAAAGAAATGAGATTCGGCTGTCTAAAGAACCTAACAACCTCTTCATCGTCGGCAGGGGAATCGGGTCGCCTGCTCGGTCAGTTACCTGGCCAATGGTGGCCCTGTATTCACACTCAGAGGCTTGCGCGGCTTGTATAGGAATACCTTTTGGGAAGGCTGCTCGTCTTGCGAGCTGTGAAAGAGAACGCTCCGCCGCTGGCGCTGATTCCCTTAGTTCACTATTTAGCCGTTCGGCGTCTGTCATCAAACTTCCTATCGCTGCCTACTCGTATCAAGTGAACTGGTCGCTGTCAGCAACTGATTTACCCTCCTCTAGCCCTTTCTGTTATGTATTAGCCTTGAAGCAGTAGACACGGGGACGATTTGATGAGAATTTTGACACCAGATGCTGACGAATATCTAGTTACTGATGAGGCTCCGTATTTGGAGTCAGCGGATGAGGTTTCGCTCTTTGAGGCGGCTTGGCGGGCGAAGTTGCCAGTTATTCTGCAGGGACCAACTGGGTGCGGTAAGAGTAGATTTGTATCTGCTATGGCAAAGAGGCTGGGTCGTCCGTTAATAACGGTCGCTTGTCATGAGGACTTGTCGGCGTCGGACCTGCTTGGACGTCACCTGATTGTTGGTGATGAGACCGTGTGGTGTGATGGACCCCTTACGACAGGTGTCCGCCATGGTGCCATTGTCTATCTGGACGAAGTGGTTGAGGCGCGAAATGACACCTTGGTGGTGATACATCCATTGACGGATCATCGTAGAGTTTTACCACTGGAGAGGCTCGGGTGTCAGTTGGGAGCACCAGAGGACTTTATGCTCGTTGTCTCTTACAACCCCGGATACCAATCAGTACGCAAGGAGATGAAGCCTTCTACAAGACAGCGCTTCGCCACCATTGAATTTGACTATCCATCTAAAGAGATAGAGTCTGAGATCATACAGAGCGAGAGCGGAGTGAGCGAAGATGTGGCGGCAGCCTTGGTGGAGATAGGTGGGCGCGTCCGAGAGCTAAAACAACGTGGCTTAGACGAGGGTGTCTCTACCCGCTTATTGGTATACGCCGGGAAATTGATAGTTTTAGGTGTTGATGCACAGGCCGCCTGTGAGATGGCATTTGTGAAAAATCTTACGGACGATCGTCAGCTGCAAGGGGCAGTAAGATCGTTGGTGTCAGACCACCTCTAAAGGTAAGAGTTTCTTATGGGGATCAGAACTCGCAAAAAAGCGAGCATCATCAGGCGGTTGAAGAGTCGTATCGAGGGCGTTGGTGTCTCGGTGAGAGGATTAGATAAGTCCTTACGCAAACAAGCTCTTCGAGAGGTTCTTGCTGGGGTGGTCTATGAAAACCTTATGGTCCTTGAGCAGCAGATATTATCGGTTCTTGATCAGGACGGAATCGCCGAGAGTGTCATTTCGGACGTGTCAGACTTCATTGTGGCTTCCGAACCTCAGCTCCGCCAACGCTTTATAGGTGTGTTGGGAGATGTATTAGAGCGATCACCGGGTGTGTTTGGCGAGATTTTACCGAATATATATCAGGCCATTCACCGCGATGAGTCAGTGGACTTTGACAGGTGGCTGTCAGATGTCGGAGATGGCTCAAATGAAGAGTTCGTAACCGGGCTTGATCTTGGACTGGCTCCTCTATTAGATGGCGGTCCTGTGAGTTTTCAGCTCTCGGGCATTCAACGGACACTAACAGCCTACTCAACGGCGCACGCTCGGCTCCCATTAACTATTACAGCCGTGAGTGGAGACAGGGCTTGGAGAGCTGGAGACCAAATATTCCTCCCAAAATCAATAGGGGAGTTCAAGGATAGTCGCGATGAACAAATCTATTGGGGGTTAGCCGCGCTCTTGTCTGGATTTCTCGAATTCGGCTCAGAGGACTTCATTCACCAGGTTGAGGATGGCACTATGCCATCTGTTCACGAGTCGACCCCGAATCACCACGCCCTATTTTATCGCTCTTTCAAGCATCCAATAGTGGCCTCCTCACTGTTCCCAATCTTGGAGTTGGCGAGAGTGACAACACAGGTTTTTCTAGTCTATCCCGGAGTAGCTAAGGCAAGTGCACCGATCTTGAAGGAGATATTATCGAGGTTACTTGATGAAACCGTTCCACATGAACAGTATCGAACCATCTTGTGGTGTTGTTTCATTGAAATAGGTGATGTGGAGACAGTTTACGATAGGCCGGCTCAGTGGGAGGGAGCTCTAGCAACTGTTACGGAAGCGGGGAGCCCTGTAGAGGCTACTGCAGCGGCTGTGACCGCACTGTACCCGCATTTTGAACAACTCTTTGTTGAGAGCCAGCCCAGCGAGACTCGATCGAGAGAAATCAAACATAGAACAGATGGTCTGGACAGCAGCGTCAGGCAATCTTGGGGGAGAGAGCGACGGCTTCGTGATGCTATGGCGGCAGAAGGTATCTCTGTAGCGCTGACAGACGTGCGCAGAATAAGCTCAGGGGTGATGAATACTGGTGATTCTTACCGGGAAGTCAACGATTTTTTAGATCGGAACCCAGTGCACAGGGGCGGTATCGTCGATTCCACCGATGGTGATGGGTCAGAAGGGGAGGAATTCTTGGATAAGGGGGGAGATGTTGCCCTGGTTCCCGGAAGGGGGGCGCTCTATCCAGAATGGGACCTTAGACTGGGTGGGTATAAGCAGGATTGGGTACGGGTAACCGAATATATGGTCACTCGTGAAGACGCCGAATTCGTAGACCGAGTCTTGGATGAAAGGGGTGATGTAATTGGGCAAGTCCGAAGAAAGTTCGAGGCGATTCGGGATGACGGGATGCTTAGAGTTCGACGGGTCAAAGATGGAGATTTGATCGATATAGATGCTGCAATACAGGCGAGACTAGATTTCAAAAGTACGGGGCATGTCAATGAAGCGATCTATTCCAGGCTTAGGCGTCGCGATCAAGGTCTAGCAGTCGGTTTCTTGGTGGATCTCTCTTCCTCAACTAATGAGCCCGCTGGGTTTGGAGCCCGATCCATCTTGGAGGTTGAAAAAGAGGCATTGATTGTTGTCTGTGAAGCTATTGATGCCCTGGGTCAACAGAGCGCTGTGTGGGGGTTCTCGGGTTCTGGTAGGGAGGAGGTGTCCTTTTATATCGCCAAGAGGTTTCATGAGGACTGGAACAGGTCTGCAAAGGAGAAGATAGGAGGACTGTCTTGGAAGATGGAGAACCGAGACGGGGGGGCGATTAGGCACGCAGTGTCCAAGTTTCAAGAAAACGATGCACAGACTAAACTATTGGTGGTGCTCTCTGATGGTCGCCCTCTGGATTGTGGTTCAAAGGAGTATAGAGACCAGTATGGTCGGGCTGACACTAGGCGCGCCCTGCAGGAGGTGAAATCTGCGGGAATTAGTCCATATTGCATCACGGTGGATCCATCTGGAGCTTCATATCTTCCGGAACTTTATGGAAACGTGGGCTACACCGTCATTGAGAGCGTAACAAGCCTTCCAGACCTAATGCCAAGGATTATTAGACAGTTGACTCGTTAGTTGATCTTGGTATAGAGGTAACGAAATTAGAACGAGTTCCGCTTGGGAACATAGGGAGATTGACATGGCTCTTTCCAAAAAGTGGATTTATCTCGGCGCAATAGCAGGACTATCTCTTGGTTGCGGGACACCTTTAAGTGTTCCTATGCCCCAGGTTCCGCCCGAAACTCCTGAGTTAGTTCAAGAGCAACGTGTAACCATGGACGTAGATGCGACGATCGCTGTTGTGGCTGTGAAAGATAGCATTATCAATGTGCCCGCTCGGTTCCCAAGTGTGACTGGGCAGCTCTCTATGGTAAATGTGGCAACCTGGGGAGGGCTGGCTGGAGAGTTAACAATCCCCTTGGATCAATGGGACAGTGAAAACGAGCTGCGTGATCAAAGAGTTCGAGAGGTGTTGTTTAATACGAGCGAGTCACCTTCAGCGACTTTTGAGGTTACTGGCATAGATGGCATTCCAACCGGTGGAGTCGGTGTTGGAGCCATGAGGAGAGCCACTCTTAGGGGTGAGGTTAAGTTCGCAGACTCGTCGCAGGAAGTGCTTTTGCCGATTGAAATTAATCGAATAGGCGAAAGGCGGTTTGAATTCGAGTCCGTAAGCCCAGGTATCATCAGTGTAGAGTCAGTCCACCTTGGAGCTGCTTTGAGGGCACTGATTAGGTTGTGCGGTCACCAATCTGTCGAAGATGAGGTATCTGTAAATATCTCGGGTCGTATGGGCGTGGATTTAAGATAGGGAACCCTAGATTTTCACCTGTTCTCGGACAGAATCGTAGCGCCAACTGGTAGTCCATTGTCGAAGTCTGCCGTGAGGGCTCGCACACAGGTTCCTGAGCGTTGAGCCTGCAGTGTAGTCTCAAATCTACTGGCCATTATCAATCGCTTGATATCGCTATCTTCGACAAAAGGGGTCCGCCAGGGTGCGTTTGGGCTCAGGGTTGATGGGAAAATACCGGTTACGGCAGCTCCACAAATAACCAACACCAAGAGAGACCTAAGTTTAGGTATTCTGCCTAGCAGGCTTTGTATTTTTTTGCTCATGGTGTTTTTAGGTAGTTGGACCTGAATTACCCATGACACCGCCAGTCCAAAAAAGATCGCCACTATTGGGAGAGCACTTGCGGCAAACCTGTGTCTAAACTCTAAGTTTGTAGCGTGATAGAGAACAGCCAAGAAAGGGGACGCGGTCAGTATTAGGCTAGACCATTTAAGCGGTTTCCTGATGGTGGAGATAAACGCCCCTATAAAGGAGAGACCACCTATATACAAGAGGGGAATGAGGTGCATGTTACGCCCGCGAGCGACCACTTCTTCGTTGCGCATTAATGGGGCTGTCTGCCTAGTGCCGTCTAATAAATTGTACAATGTATCTGGGATCGTTCTTATCGGTGTCCGTCCCCAAACAAAGGATGGCAATTCACGACTTGTATATATGCCTCGAGTGTCGTTTTCTGGGGAGCCGTGCTCGTAAAACAGACGTACGGCATTGAACTGGGCTTCAAGTGGGGTTGACTTAGAGGAATATACGTGACTTCCAAGTGACCAAGAACCCCAAATGGGCATGACGAATATGGCGATTAAGATCAAACTGTGCCTAGAGCGCAACGCCAATGCCGCAATTATAGCTGCCATCGACAGAGGCAGCGCCCATACAAATCCGCGAAGATCTATTAATAGACACGCCGCCACACCGAGTCCGCCAAGCAGGTAGTAGAATGGCCGTCGCTGTTTCACAGCTAGACAAGTCAATCCGCTGGCTAGGGTAAACACCGCCACGTATTCGGGGTAAAAAGTGATGGTTCGTCCAAGTAGAACGATCGGAGCGAGAGAAAGGGCAAATATGACGGCGAGTAAACCCGCCAACCTGGAGCTCAACGCACGAGCCCAAATGTACAGACCAGAGCCGATTACTCCCAGGCTGATTATC
>CAWVYO010000162.1:0-7787 GCA_963934385.1 uncultured bacterium | reverse complement strand
AGTTAATTGTGAATGTAGCGTGATGTACTACTACCAATCGCACTAAACCAGACCACAAAAGCATTCCCATTATGTCGCCCACCATGAGACCGAGTAGCACTGGGATTCCGATATTGAACAGAACAACTAATTTCAGATAATGCTTGTGCTGAAAGACCAAGATTGGATTAGCCCAAAGGTCATCAACGTTAGATAGATCTTTGTGACGGGGACCTTCTTTTAATAGCCAAAGAAAATGGCTGTACAGGAAGCCGCGTGTCGCGTCGTAGGGGTCGCCCGCCGTGTCGACATCTCGGTGATGGTAACGGTGTGCTGCAGACCATGTGATTACGCTGTTCTCGACAGACCCACCGCCACAGAACGCTAAAATGGCTTGAAGCCAAGGCTTCGCTGAATAGCTACGGTGACTGAAAAGACGATGATAGCCCATGGTGATGCCCAAGCCAGTCAACCACCAAGTGACAAAAAATCCACCAGCATGCGCCAAGGTGAACTTACCTAAGCTGATGTGCCATATAGCTAGAGCCACTGCCAGTATTGGGGTTCCCAAGATAAAAAAGACGTTAATCCAAATGATCTTGTCGCCCTTTCTAATCTGACCATCTAATTCGTTTTTGTGAGCTTTTGGTTGCATCATGCTACTCCGAAATAAACATTTTTAGGAGGTCCGTATTAGCGAACCTCATTTTGTTCGCGGAGAAGGTGCCACCTTTTGGAGTACCTGTCGAGTTTAGTTTGGTGACGATTCTGTGTTTTTACACCAACAGTAGACCCATTCAACCCTGAGGAAACTTCACCCAAAACAGTGATCCGTTTCCAGGCACCGAGTTCACTCCGACGTCCGCTCCTGAAGCGCGACACAGATGCTTCACTATGGAGAGCCCCAAACCTGTCCCTCCGTCAGCCCGAGCCCGACCTCGATCGACACGAAAGAATCGCTCAAAGATCTTATCTCTATACGCTGGATCGATCCCTGGACCGCTATCTAAAACCTCTAAGAGTGCGCTCTTGCCCTCATTGCGAATCTGGATTCGAACCCAACCACCGTTTGGAGTGTACTTCACAGCGTTACTTATTAGATTCCCAACGATATGAGGGAAAGCATCTACGTTGGCCATCCCCCAAACAGAATCTGACTCCTGAATCGATATCTCTATGTTTCTTCTGTCTGCTTCCATCTGATGATCACCAACGACCTCTCGGACCATCTCGTCGATCTCAACCCTCTCAAGAGGTAAGTCAGATTCTCTAGCCTCAATTCTATAGAGATGGAGAAGCTCTTGAAATAGAGTCGAGAGCCTCTCAGCATTTCGCTTTATTGCCTCGACCATATAGACGCTGGTTTCATTTAGATCCACGTGGTCCAGCATGGTCTCCGCGAAACCCAATATCGAGGTAACAGGAGTCCTAAGTTCGTGTGATACCGCCGCGACAAAATCCGACCTCGCCCGTTCCACTCCCGACATTTCGGTGACGTCGTAGATCACTACGACAACACCTTCGCCGGAGTCAAGGGGCACAGCTCTAAGGAGCAGATCAAACCGCCCCACTCCCTCAACCTTCTCGACGACCTCACCACCACCGAAAGCATGGACAATAACCCTGTGCAGTGGTGGGCAAGGGATAGCTCTCTCCACATGAACCCCAACTGGCTCAGGTACCATCGCCAGGTAAGACCTGACCGCTGGATTACACCTCTTTACTATTGAATTTGAGTCGACCACGACAACCCCTGACGGGATCGCGTCCAGCACTAAATCATGGAAATTGGTGGCCATCAGCGGGTGAAGCGATAACCCACGCCTCGAACCGTCTCGACATGAGCAGCCGCCCCTTGAAGCTTCTCACGGAGACGTTTAACATGCGTATCAACAGTCCTTGTGTTTAGGTCTGGCGGCGCCTCCCAAACATCTTGAAGGAGCCTGCCTCTACTCTGCACTTGTCCTGCCCTGTCAGCCAGAATAACCAGTAGCTTGAACTCAGTAGCGGTTAGGGTGATCTCCTCATCTTCTACATGTACCCTGTACTCCGAAGTATCTATACGCAGATCTCCATAATCCAAGATATGGGCGTCAGCTGACCCGGCGCCACCGCCTCTTCTCAAGATTGCACCGACCCTAAGGACCAGCTCTCTCACAGAGAACGGTTTCGTCACGTAATCATCTGCACCTGACATGAACCCTTTGACACGGTCCATCTCCTCGTGGCGAGCCGTCAGCATCAAAACTGGAATTTTGGCTGTCTCGGGGTTTGCCCTCAAGGTGCGACAGATGTCCCTCCCAGAACGATCGGGCAACATAAGATCGAGAACTATTAAAGCGGGAGAGCACTTGGCTACCTGCTCAAGCGCTTCCGCTCCAGTCCCAGCCTCCACGACGCGATAGCCCGCCTTTCTGAGATTAATTGAAACTAGAACACGAATATCGCGCTCATCATCTACGACTAAAATTGGTCCAATTGGTTCTGACATACTGAAGTCCTAACGCAGACCAAGCAGGTGATGCTAACCACTACGCTATTTTTTTGAGTAAATCTTAACTTAGGGAAACATTTGTCACCTATGCCAAGCGTTCACGAATATACTCCTGTACATGTTTTCTCTCCTTTTAGCATGTAGCGGCCCTGTAATCAGCGACGCCGAGCTTCTCACTAGCGCCATTGACCTGATTGAAAGTGAACCTACTGCCGCGCTTGAACTTTGCCTTGAGATACACTCCAGCGCGGTAAAGGGTAGGTGTGTCGAACAGGCTGCCCCCGCCATAGCCATGAACGACCCAGCCTCGGGGCTGTCCGCATGTGAACGCCTAACTGATATGGATGAGTGTATTTTCAAAGTTGCCGAAGAGATAAATGATGTAAGCCTCTGCGAACGAGCGGGCGAATTCGAATTCAATTGCAAGATGCATCTTTTCTCTAGATCACTACATAGCTGGATATCCAATGAAGCATCTCCGGCTGCAATCTCTCTTATAGCGAGAAGCCACATAGAGGCGGCGACTCTAAGCCCCGATGACCCTAGACCCTGGTCAGCAATATGGAGATGGGTATTAGGGGCTCAACGCCCACTCAACAGAGCGAGCTGTGCTGAAATAGGTCGAGCGATGGAGAGGGAGGCTTGTGAGATGACCTCCATAGCTGTCCTCAACGATAGGCTAAACCACCACAGAGATCTTGGAGCTAATCTATGTGAAGGCGAACTTCCTCAGGCAATACAATACGTCAGCGACCCACACCTAGACCGCACCCTCAATAATAGGCGAATAGAAGATCTGTGTGACGTCACTGCAGTAATGGCACCGCCAATTGGAAACCTTCCAGGGGAAGGACGATGATCACGATCCTCGCCATACTGGGATGCATACCTCCAAACCTCACCGAAACTGAAAGTATGGAAATCTACGTACTAAATTCAGACGGTTCGATCTTGGATGGACGATTTAGCATGGGCAATTCCGGTCTTCTATTGGACCAAGGTCACCTAAGTGTAGACTGGATTCCCACTACCGGCATTCACTCCCCATACAAGAGAAGCGCAGTGGATCCAGTGTTCACTAATTCCAGCGAAGCAGTTCGGGTATCAATAGGACCTGACCAGCTAGTTCAGGGAGAAGACAAATGGGATTTCACCGTGGCCTCCGGGGAGTTTGATTTGAGGCTTCAATTAACGGGAGGACACAAAGGACCGGAGTTAGAAGATGACAATTGGACAACCAGCGCTATCCTTATTGATGCAACAGCCGCTGGATCACTGCGATCTGGACCGACACAATCCATTGTGACTGGGGGTGCGGTAGTTCTATACAGAGGAGGCGACACACCACCAGCTCTATCGGGAATCGGGAGAGACAGCGTCTATGTCTTTAGCAGCGATTTCTCCATAGGTATAGACCAGGTCGGAGGAGACGCGGTGGCATGGGCCTATTTTCAAGGCGAGGCTCTCGCAGCAGGAGACGCAGTCCTCTCACACCTAGAAGGCTCATTTTTGTTAGATTTTAGACCTAGCACACCTCTTTATGTAGAGGTGGCCGCATCCACACCGCACCTTGCATCTGAGCCATGGCAACACCTGACTTACTTGGAGGATCTCGCTGGTAGCTTGGTGTTTGGCAACCAAACCCGGCGGACACGAGGCGGAATAGCTCGAATAAACTTTCAAGACGATAGCTACAGCGGAAGGGCCATAATTAACGTAGTGAATGTGGACTAATAGTCTAAAGAGTGGTCGCTACTCAGGGCTGTAGTGGACGTTCACTGAACGAACATCTGTTAGACCGTCTTCATCCCTAGCCAGCACAACAACAAGGTTGTCACCCTCTACTAGGCTGAGGTCTACAGTGAACGGCAGAGAGCGTACTCCGTCTCCTCCACCTTGGTAAAAGACCTTGTTTTCACCGTGATAGATCTGTAAATCGCGAACACCATCGTTGTCATTTACCACACCGGAAATTACGGCGGTCGACGAACTAACGGTTAGTTCTGGAGACCTTGTTATCTCGAGTACTGGAGGAGCCTGTGGCTCCCACTCGTGCTCCGTTCCCACATCAACGGTCAACTCTTGTACCTGAGAAAAGAAGGAATAGAAACCGCCGCCCATGATCGCGTTGTAATCAAACCGCACGTTATCACCAATGGTTAACTCGACAGGCAGCTCCTCGACCGCTGAGTCTCCCGTTGAGTCTTCTTCGGCACGGATCTCAAAGATAAGATCAGCCACTGCTGATTCACCTGGTTCCAGAGGTCCTAACTCCACCGTCCCAACCTGAAGATCTATATCATGGCCTGCAAGGTTGCGGAGCTTTACAAATGGCTCTAATGCCGCCCCAGTCCCGTCATTGAGAACCTCAATTCTAAGTGCCACGGTTTCACCTACCTCAGGGATCCCGTCACCATCGCCACTTACCCCTTCAACACCAGAGTCCAACAGTTGGCTACTCCAACTAAATGAAGGGAGCCCGCTACCCTCAATCTCAATCAATTCTGAGTGTTCACCGAATGAGGTCCCGCTCGCGTCTTGAAAGCTAAAATTCAACTCTCCAGCCTGCCCTGTGTATCCTTCGATGTTTCTAAGGGCTCTTCGCCAGCTGCGGGTCTCATTAGGATCGAGGCGACCAAAGAAGAACTCCTCGCCATCTAACCACCTGAAGGTAGAGTCACTCACTGCCATGAGCTGAAAAATCGGAGTATCACTGTTGTTTGTGACGGCAAGCTCAACAAATTGGTCATCAACTCCAGAAACTATAGTGCCGTTCTCTCCTAAATTTATAGATGCCGATATTGAGAAAGTCTCAGCCTGAACCCCAGCGCTCCAGTCCACATCATGCATCTCGAAGGCAACAGCCACCCTGTCTGTTTCGCGAGATTCGTACTCGCCAATCACAGCCTCCGCAGCCTGCAACATTTCAGCGGGTCGGTATGATGGTGCTGCTGTAATAAGATCCCTCGCAAACTTCACTTCCCAGTCGCTGGAGATGTCTATCTCGTCCGATTGGCGCTCGTCTTCATTCGTCTCCCTTAGATATCTTAGTGTAAAAGCGGAATCCGATCCTTCCAAGGTGACGCGCTCAAGGGCTTGATCAAGATCAGCCTCCCGATCCAGACGATCCCTCCAATACAGGGAGACTAGCGGGGTGACGTCTCCGTCATCACTCGTATGCTGCTCTACAATAGAAGGCCTCAATAGAATATCTGGGGGGATACCTATGGATTGAATACTCTGATCGCCCGGAGTCAAATACTTAGCAATTGTTAACTTTAGACGAGACTCATCCCCGTTCGGATAGAGGTTCTGCACCGAGCCCTTACCAAAGGTGCGCTCGCCAACGATAAGAGCCCGCTGATGATTCTTGAGTGCGCCCGCTACAATCTCTGATGCAGACGCAGAGTGAGCATTCACCAGAACTACCATAGGGTAGTCGGACTCAGTACCATCAGAGTGGGCCTGTGTCACATCCCTCCGGCTCTCCTCCACCGTAGAAACCAATACACCGTCGTCAATAAAGAAATCCGCCACCTCGATGGCTTGATGCAGATAGCCACCCGGGTTTCCTCGTAAATCTAAGACAAGTCCGGCAAGGTGACCGTTATTGTCGCGCTTAAAGCTAGACAGGAGGTTGGACAGATCTCTAGCTGTTGCAGCATGGAAATTGTCAATCTGGATGTAACCAATCCCGCCGTCCATAAGTACACCCTGAACAGGGTTCATACGGATCGTAGCTCTAACGATTGTGAAGTCACGGGGCTCTTCGAAGCTCTCGCGATCTACTGAGATTGTCACTGGCTCACCCACCATCCCCCTAAGGCGTGTTACCGCCTCCTCAAGGGACATGTTCACCGTCGACTCGTCGTCGATTCGAAGGATTCGGTCTCCAGGCTCTAGGCCAGCCCTATAGGCTGGAGTGTCCCTAAGCGGGTACTGCACAGCTAGTCGCCCCTCACGGATCCCTATGGTGATACCTAGCCCACCAAATTCACCCTGGTTCTCGACCTCCATTTCCCTTGACTGCTCTGGTGGCATCAATATCGTGTGAGGATCCAGCGTTGATAACATACCGTTTATAAGTGCGTACTCTACCTCTGGTCTCAACACCTCTTCGCCTAGCTGTTCGTCCAAGATTAACGCCACTCGCTCCAGCTGTTCAGACATCTCATTTAGACGTTCAATCTCCGGCAACTCCAGGGTAGTCGAGAAGGTGTTTACTGAAATGTGTAAAAGCGTTCCCCCTAGTTCATGGCGAAACAGAACCTCCGGATTCTCCCTTTCAACACGGTTTAGCGCCGCGTCAAACATCACTGCAGGGTCAATCCTATCTGGGTCAACATACCGATCTTCAACCAAGAACCTGACTCTCTGTAGGAGACGAAGCGAACTCAGCCTGTAGAAACTCTTCCTCGAGGTCGCCTCTATCTCATCTGCGCTCGCTGGCACTGGCGTCACTGAAGGAGCATCTGCGGTGACCTCACTAATCCCTAAAACTAGGGCTATGGTCACTATTTGAGCTGCTAATTTATACATTATTCCCTCTAGTCGACATTCTTTTCGCTATGCTTCGGCGATCTTGCCACAGTTATATATTGAAGGATACCCCTTGACGAACACTTGTCGACCTCGAAACTTCCTATAAGAAAACAACTCTACTCAAATTTAGAAATTCGCGTCTAGACCGTTCTCAAGATAAACGAAAGGATAACGTACAATCCCTTCAGAAAGTGAGCAATGGCTCTAAAAATATCATGTCCTCACTGCTCTCGTCGTCATGAACTGACGGCTCCATACCCGCTTCCAGGTAGCGAGGTGCACTGTTGGTGTGGTCGAGGTCTCTCCATATCTTACCCTGCGGGTCTTGTGGAGCGCCTACGAGCTAGGGGGATGAAGTTTCAAGGGGATGAGGACAATCTTCCACAAGAAGATTCTAGGATCGAGGTAATTGAAAAAACCCCGACAACACCTATTCCCAAACCGCACCCAGACTCCCTAGCCAATTTACCAAAGCTAGACGCATGGGAGAGGCTCCCAACTCAAGAGACCGACAAGAGAGAAGACCCTGATGATGCGTTTGAGACGGTCATCATGAAAGGTAGAGCCTCGGCTATTGAACTAGTGAAACTAGGAGCAATAGGCGCGAATGAAGACGGTACAGACTCGTCTGATGGACCCCCTATCACAACTTCTGGTATGGGTGACGACGCCCCCATAAACCGCGACGCAATGGAGGGTGAAACAGCCCTGCACGATACTACCGCCAACATGGGTAACAAAGCACCTCAGAACAGAACAAAGCCGTCGCCAC
>CAWVYO010000161.1:0-7909 GCA_963934385.1 uncultured bacterium | reverse complement strand
CCCAGACTTAGTTGGTGGTTTCAACAGACTCGACAGCACGATCCTCAAGTCCTGTGACAACCGCGTTATCGCCAAAGAGGGGGCTGATGGTCTCCTTGGTCTCTCAATAGTCCACCCCGATTATCCAGAGGGCTTGGGTGTGGTAATAAAGATCGCCCATGGGTGGAACTCTCAGGCAACTTGGTACCTAGCTCGCTCTATCTTGGGTGTACTTGGGTTCGAGCTGCGAAACCCCTACCCTCTCCACAGACAGAAGGCATTTATTGTCGAAAACGTGGTCCCACCCAACCTGCAAGCGGCACTGGAAGATGTACCAACATGGGACGACTGGGATCCAGACAACGACCGATACCACTACGATTGGGAGGAGTTTGTATGAAACTCTCGAATTGGATAAATGGAGCTCCGTGCGACACGCCTGACTCCATGGGGAACATCAACCCACGCAACGGGACCGAAATCAACCGTGTGCCGATCACACCTGAGTCTGAAGTGAACCGAGCCGTTGAGGCTGCTGATGCCGCTTGGACCGACTGGGCTAAACAGACACCCAAAACTCGAGGCGCAATCCTAAACAAGATCGCCGATGGCATCCAGGAACGCTTCGAAGAGTTCGTAACGGCTGAATCGATTGACACCGGCAAACCCGAAGCATTAGCCCGTGAAGTTGATATCCCCCGCTCAATAGACAATTTTCGATTCTTCGCGGGAGAGATCCAGCATCAATCGAGTTCGTTCCACCCAATGGATGGAGCTATCAACTACACCCTTAGGCGACCTGTCGGTGTTGCAGCCCTAATCACTCCATGGAACCTGCCCCTGTATTTACTCACTTGGAAAGTGGCCCCCGCTCTTGGTATGGGCAACGCCGTAGTGGTCAAACCCAGTGAAATTACCCCGACAACTGCAACCCTCTTAGCTGAAGTATGTAAGTCTGCTGGGCTACCTGACGGGCTCTTCAACTTGGTACACGGACCGGGCAACCCTACAGGCGCGGCACTAGTTTCACATCCAAAGGTAAACGCAGTCTCGTTCACTGGAGGCACCGAGACGGGGCGAATGGTTGCAGCATCAGCAGCCCCTCAATTCAAAAAGCTCTCTCTAGAGTTAGGTGGAAAGAATCCAACAATTGTGTTTGCAGACGCTGACATAGAGAAGGCGGCCATTGGGGCTGCCAGAGCAGCTTTTCTCAACCAAGGTCAGATCTGCCTGTGCGGATCACGTATCTTAGTAGAGCAGTCTATCTCCGAGCAGTTCACAGGGCTCCTTGTCAAAGAGGCAAAACGACTAAAAGAGACTCTTGGTTCACTCATATCAAGAGACCATAGGGAAAAAGTCCACAGTTATGTGGAGGCTGCCATCGCCGATGGAGGAGATGTCCTCTGCGGGGGACGATTCTTTGGTCCAGAACAAGGCGCATTTTATGAACCAACAGTTATTTCTGGATTAGACCACTCCTGTAAGACGGTTCAAGAAGAGATCTTCGGACCCGTCGTAACTGTTAATACATTTCGTAATGAATCAGAGGCTACAAGCTTAGCCAACGATGTGCAGTTCGGTCTCGCAGCCTCTATTTGGACAAAAGATCTGGAGAAAGCTCACAGAGTCGCAGCCAACGTCGAGAGCGGTATGGTCTGGGTAAACACCTGGCTCAAGCGTGATCTCAGGGTGCCGTTTGGCGGGCTAAAACAGAGCGGTTTAGGTCGGGAAGGTGGCGCTTGGTCGTTATCATTTTATTCTGAAGTCAGGAATATCTGTATCGCAATATCTGACGAAGTTGAGGGGGATTAACTTATGAGTTCAACAAACGGAACAGTGGTATCTGGGTGTCTAGCCCCCCATCCGCCTCACCTACTCTACGCCATGAATCCACCACAAAATGCGCCCGAAGCATCGGGCTCTGGTGCTTGGAAAGCACTACTAGATGGCTACGACTCACTCAGAGAGAGTATTGCCAATAAAGAGTTCGATGTAATAATCATACACACCCCACACTGGAAAACAGTCGTTGGACACCACCTCTTGGGTGTTGATTCATTCAAAGGGCTCTCAGTAGACCCAATATTTCCCAACCTGTTTCAATACAGCTACGATCTTAAGATCGACGTGGAGCTATCTGAGTCGATTGCAGCCGAGGCCGAGGCTCGTGGGCTTGTCACATCAATGATGCGAAACCCAGACTTTAGAGTAGACTACGGCACCCTAACAACATGCCACCTAGTAAAGCCCGAATGGGATACACCCCTAGTCGTCATATCATCTAGCAGACCATACTTTTATTACAATAACGACGTTGGTGACAGGGAGATGTTGGCACTCGGAGAGGCCACACTAGCTGCCATACAAAAAAGTGGAAAAAGAGCCTTGGTGCTCGCGTCCAACAGCCTCTCGCACAGGCACTTCACCAACGAGCCTGACGATCCAGAAGATCCCAGCTTTGAGAGCATTTATAACGCTAACCAGGCGGCTTGGGATAAGCGGTGGCTGTCACTAATAACCCAGGGTAAAGGACGGCAATTAATCGCAGAGATGCCAGATTTTATAGAACAGGCAACGTCGGAATGCAAGGATGGTAGTATGACCTGGCTTCTAGCTACCTTGGGGATCCCCGACTACCCTGGCGTAGTACACGGTTATGGCAGCATCATCGGAACTGGGAACGCCATCGTCGAATGGACACCAGGGGGTGACAAGTGAGCCAACAAAATGTCGAAGGCAAAGTAGTTGGTGGATTTATCCTTCAACCCATGCCACAGCCGCTACTAGCCCCAAATGAAAACGCGGGATGGCAGAGTCTACGCGACGCCTACAGCTCTGTAAGGGCCGATATAGAACGGTTAAATCCCGACCTTATTGTCATTTATAGCGCAAAATGGGCGAGTATAATCGGGCACCAAATGCTGTCAGATCCAAACCCTAAATGGGACATTGTCGATCAGGACTTCCACGCGCTCGGTACCATGCGATATGACTTTGTGATGGATGTTGAGTTCGGTGAAGCTTGGCGAGACGCGAGTAAGGCACGGGGATTAACTGCCAGATGTGTCGATTACTACGGCTTCCCAATAGACACGGGGACAGTCGTAAACCTCCAATTAGTGAACCCAGAGAATAAGTTTCCCAGTAGTGTGTGCTCCTGTAATGTCTATGCGGATCGAGGAGAGACTATAGTCTTGGGTAAGTCGGCCCTAGATGCTGTAAAACAGAGCGGCAAGAGGGTCGTAGCAATAGCTATCACATCTCTATCAAGCCGCATGTGGAGTGAATGGATCGATCCAAAAGACGACAGAATTCACTCGCCAAAAGACGACGACTGGAACCGCAAGCTCCTCGACATACTGGCTGAAGGGCGACTTGAAGATGTGTCTCAGCTAGCCCGGATGTTTTCCCGAGAGGCCAACGGAGACAACCGCATGAAAGCTATCTGGTGGTTGGCTTCTATTATGGGTCAAAACAACGAATACGATGGAACAGTCTACGACTATCAGGCTGTGTGGGGTACAGGCGCCGCACTGGTAGGGCTTATTCCCAACCCTGGGAAAGCGGCTGACCTTGAGTATGATGAAGACGATGTAGAGCGATACAAGGGGGACCGAGGAGTCCTGTCGGGAGCAAAATGAGCCAGTCAAAGCCAATCGGAAAGCCAATATCTACGGCCGCAGCACCAAAACCAGTTGGAGCATACCCCCACGCCCGCGTGGTTGGTGAGCTTATCTTCTTGTCCGGGGTAGGGCCGCGCCAACCTGTCACAGACGCCATCCCCGGTGGTCCAATAGTGGACACTGATGGCAACAGACTGGACTACGATATCGAAGCTCAAACAAGAGCGGTCATCGAGAACGTATCTGTTATCCTTCAAGCTTCCGGAGCCTCATTGGCTGATATAGTCGATGTGCAGGTATTTCTTGTAGACATGGATCGAGACTTCAAAGGCTACAACAAGATCTACGCAGAGTATTTTACTCAGATTCAAGCAACGAGAACAACGGTGGCAATCACCGCACTCCCAACACCGATCGCCGTTGAGTTTAAAGTGATCGCCAGGGCTAGAAATTGATCTACGATATAAGCCCCCTGATCAGCCCAAGGACCGCGGTTTGGCCCGGTGATCAACCCTTTGAGCGCAGCGTAGCTCTCGACATGGCAAACGGAGACAACCTCACCCTATCAAGCGTCACCACCACAGTGCATATCGGAGCCCATGTGGACGGTCCAAACCACTATAAAAAGGACGGTGCAGACATTGGTGCTCGCTCACTCGAGCTGTACATGGGTGATTGTCAGATTATCACGGTAAGCATTCCGTTGGGCACCCGTATAGAGACGTGTCCAGTGGAGATTAAGGCACCTAGGGTGATTTTTAGAACAGACAGCGCTCCGGATCCAGATCACTTCAACGAAGATTTCTGTGCTCTATCTCCACAACTGATCAACTACCTCGCTGACAGAGGCGTACGTTTGGCGGGAATAGACACCCCCTCTGTAGACCTCTATGACGACAAGGTATTGCTTAGCCATAACGCTATAGCCACGCACGATATGGCGATCTTAGAGGGGGTGGTGTTGACGGGTGTGCCAGACGGCGTGTACAATCTAATTGCCCTACCGTTAAAGCTAGAAGGGGCTGACGCCTCACCAGTTAGGGCTGTACTTATTAGTAAATAATTAAATATAGGCGGAGTTATTGTGACCAGACTAGTAGCAACATTGCCAGTCGCATTTACAATAGCTGTCTACGGAGGTCTTGCAGGCTGCACCAATACGCCCTGTAAAGACGGTTTCCTAATGAACGCGCGAAACCAGTGTGTGCCCGATACTCTCGATACTCTCGATACTACCGATACAGGAACAACGACTGACGGCTGGGTCTCATTACCCGACAACTGCACAGCTCCAGATGGTCTATCTGATGATCCGCTTCAATTGGTTGCGCGACCAGAAGATGATGAGCCACAACAGGGGGGACCACTCTACGAGATGCTGGATCTTGCTTACGCTCCCACGGAAGAGCTAATGTACGCGGTCGGACAGGGGGGACTAATAGTCTGGGAGCTACAAACCCCCTCCATAATCGGGACATTTCCACCAGAAGGACACAGTAGATATCACCAAATCGAGCTCCTATCAGATGGACTGGTGGCTGTATCACATCGAGATCGAGGGATAGAGATCATAAATGTATCGGGAGATCCTTCTACTTATTCGGTGGATTACTTTTGGCCTATATTTGGCGCCTCAGGCATGGCTTGGATTCCACCATACCTCTATGTAACGAGCCAGGATGGAGAGTTGGATACTCTCAAATTCAAAAACGAAGCACTGACACCAGTCTCTACGGTCTATGGGCTAGAAGCTCCATGGGTGTTTGTTATTGATGGTGAGCATGGTTGGATTGCAGACAATCTATTGGGGATAGTTCCCATAGACCTATCAGACCCAGAACTACCCGTAATCGGGGAGTCGGTTGAGACAGTTGGTGGCGCCTTGGACATAGTTCATCATACGAACAACTCTGGACAGGAGGCCCTCTATGTCGCTACAGGCTCGACTGGGCTACAGGTGTTTTCCGTAGACGAGGCTGGTCTCCCTGTTGCCGAGATGTCTATCCCCTACTCGAACTCTATAGTCTCAGTCGCTGCAGATGAGGATACCTTATGGATTGTGGGACACGAGGACGTGGCTGTTTTAGATATTTCGGACGCGTTGAACCCTATCCCCATTGGCGTTGAGGAGACTCAGGGGTTTGGACTGCACGTCGAGGCTGAAGGGGCCACGGGCTGGGTCGCTGATTGGGGCCAACTCGCCATATACCAGGTGGATTCACTTGTACTTGCGCCGTCCATTGACCTTTCCACCGACGCGCCGCTTATGGGAGACAGCAACGAGGTCACCGTAACCCTTGGAAACCGAGGAGGTGCCACACTAAACCTATTTGGTGCTACCTCAACCGATCCTCGGGTAACTATTCTTAGCTCCACAGATGAAGTACCCAGTGGTGAAAGCGGTGAGATAAAGCTTTTGTTTACGGGTGATGATCAGCCCCTGGACGCAACTATTTGCCTAGCCTCTAATGACCCAGAAAACCCAACCCTAATGCTCCAATTATCCGATCAATCCGAGATTCAATCGAGTATCGCATACGGTGAGACCGCTCCAGACTTTACACTGACGGACCTCGACGGAACCACACACAGACTCTCAGAACAGCTAGGTCACCCCGTTGTGTTGGTATACTTCGCCACATGGTGACCTGTATGTCCATCCGAGGTCTCGGATATAGAGATGACAATATGGCGTGATTACAGAGACGCTGGCGTGCTGGTTTGGGGTGTTGGGTCGAATGAACCGGTTGACGTCTTGGAAAGATTTAGAGACCAATTAGGTATCACATTTCCAATATTGAACGACGTCGACGGATCGGTGTTCGAGCAATATTCCATGACTAACGGGCTCCCTACCGCCGCTTATCCACAAGACTGGATCGTCGGAGTTGATGGAACAATCGCATACATCAATAACCACTACGAACCTGCTCAGATGATATCTGTGATAGATTCAGAGTTAGACCGTTGAGGTTACACACGAGAGCAGTAGATGGCACAGTAAATTCAGCCGCTTATCGCGAACATTAGGAGCAGAAATTGACTATACGCAAAAGTTTACTTCAATTCATGGTTTTCACCGCTTTAATATCGTGCGCTAAGTCCTCTGACACCAGCGACACGGCTGGCACGGACACCACAACGACTGACACCACAACAACTGACACCACAACAACTGACACCTCTATAGAGCCACTCGCCTGTACTGGAGTCGACAGTGAGAGCGGGGCTTTAATGTCGTGTGTCTATATCGACAGCGAGGAGAAGTCGCCCATTCACGAGAGGGTTGTAGGCTTTAACCTCAGTGTAAACAACCACGGTTTGTCGCCATGGGACAACCGCATAATTGAACAAGCACGTGACGTGCTTACTGGTCATATCCGCTACCCAGCGAGTGGGTATGTAGCAGACTGGACAATGGGGCAGCTCGACCATGATTGGGCTTTGCGTTTTGAGCCTGACGACGTCTGCGATCCTACAGACGCAAATGCCTGTGAGACAGATGATGACAACTATGCGGGCGAGACCTGTGCACCACAACCTACAGCGGCCAGCCCAGACGACCACATGTGCCAACGAGTCTGCTCAACGACCAACGACTGCGGTTCAGGTCAGATATGTATGTTCGGGCAATGTGCAACTGACTGCTACGATGCCAGCATCGACCACGGCGAAGATCAGATATGTGAGGATCTAAACTACCACACAGTCACAGACGAAAACGGAAACTCAGTCGAGGAGCCGAATCAGGTAGAAAGGAAGCGAGAGTGCTATCGTTACCAAGGCCCTAGCCTCAGCGACACCTCAGATGACGGGTTCGGATGCCTAGGCGAAAAGGTCGCAAGCTACCTCCAGTTCATGGAGGTAAGTGAAGGTAAGGGTTTCTACAATATGGGAGATCTGATTCGCCTCACCGAAGTGATTGGTGCACAGCTTCTAATACATGTAAACTCAGTGACTGACGATTCAGCCTCAGCCGGCGATCTCGCTCGCGAACTAATCGCGAGAGGGGTTGATGTCGGAGCATATTTACTGGCTATTGAGACCTTCTATTTCCGTTCGCCAAATTCACCACCAACCCTCTGGGCGAATGGGTGGAGCTACGGCGAAGATATGGAAGCATATATAGACGCTATAAACCTAGCATACAGCGATAACGGTTTAGAGACGCCAACCATCACCCTAAGTTTTTCAGATCATGAGACCTCCTGGCAAAGCGTCTGGGACGACGGAAAAGACCACGCGCTCGATCCTTCTGTGGTCTGGACTCAGACCGATAACAAGCCTGGTCTCGGCGACTACATTCA
>CAWVYO010000160.1:0-7966 GCA_963934385.1 uncultured bacterium | reverse complement strand
CAACCCAGTACCGTCAGTCCCTTCGACCTTTGCGAATAGCTTAAAGCCTTGTGCGGTCTCAGAGAGAGTTGGTGGGTCTGACTGTAGGGTTAGTGATGCTGGGCGTGATCGTATTAGCGGGACAACAATAGAGTCATTTTGAACTCCGCCCTCGCCATCAATCGATACGGCTAGCTCTACCTGTCCAGAATTGTTCGATGTAGTCGTTGAAAAGATAGCGGCGTAGACTCCGTTGCCTTCGTGGACCGCCTCTCCAATAGTTCCGGTAGAAGCGGAGAATCTAACGGCGGCGTTGGGATCAGGGGCGCCAGTCGCAGTTATTACCGCTGCTCGGAGAGTGACAGACTGTATGCCATCGCTTGGTATTCCCGAGTTTGTCGGAAACATAGCGATCCGCCTTGTTGCAGGAACCTGTAGCGGAATGGTTGCCTGAGTCGCATCACTGTTGACAATAGTATGAATGATCGCTGAGTTGACACCAGGAGGCACAATAACAGGAATGGATGTCTGTCCTGATGAGTCTGTTTGATATGGGCCAAACCTCCGTCCATCAATCTCCATAATAATAGTGGCATTTGGGACCTGGTTCTCCAATGGGAAGTCGGTCTTTCCTACGAGTGGTACAGAGAGTGAATTATAAGTTTCGGATGGGGATCTCTCGTCGGCTACCGTGATAATAGCAGCGTGAGGGTAAGATACAGCGGGCGGCGTATAAAGGGCCGTGAACTGACCTGCGCCAAGATGGGTAATGTTAGAGACATCGCCAGAAGAGGATCTTACTACTAGAGATGGTGAGGCGCCGTTCAAGTGAACTCCCGAAAGAGAGAACGAAACTGTAGCCGACCGATCCTGGTTGAGGATCACCTCGCTTGGGTTGATTGTCGAGGTCATGGTGGCGGCGTTTGGAGGAGTTACCATCACAGACCAAGCGCTGTTTATCCTCATGCCATCAGGTCCACGCCCTTGAAGTCTAATCAACACTTCTTGCTCTGCAGTGACGCTATCGGGGGTAAACATAAATTCTATGAGTCCGTCGCCTCTGTTGTTTAGATCTGTGGTCTCACCCGAGGTAGCCTCGATCCTTAGTCGGCTGGTGTCAAGTGGCGCACCATTTGACGCTATAGCGGTGACGAATAGTTTTACTTGAGTGTGTCCATCGCCAATGATTTGGCCCGCCGGCAACATCTCAAGAAGCCCTTCGTCAGAGAATACGGCAACATTTTGAGCCATGGCGGTTGGCGACAGTGCTGGTGCAACAGCGGTTATGGAGCTTGTCAGGATAGTCATTAGGGCTAAGCGGCGTAAAATCATTCGATTTGTTCTCCAACAGAATTTTTAGATGCAACCGTAATTGCGATCTGTTTTCGCGGGAGATTATACGTCATAAGTCCCGATTAAAAAAGTTAGTAGTATGTGAGGTCTTTGCTTTTTAAGGATGTTCACCGACAGTAAACCACAATAACCAGCCTATCTAGGTGCGTCTTCTGTCCAGTGCGGTGAATTGGCGAGTTGCATTTTTATCTGAGGGATATCCTCTTGGGGCAGCTCATAAGTTGTTGGCATTCTGGTGCGGGGGTCGACTTGAGTTATCAACCAGCGGCTCTCGTCTTTGTTGCAATGTAGAACTAGCCCTCGAGGATCATTGTATATGACCCGCATGTCGGACTCCTCTTCTGCTTCTGCTTCTGCTTCTGGTTCTGGTTCTGGTTCTGGTTCTGGAGGGCGAACACGCTCAATTAGTTCCTCCAATTCCCACTGTACGGTTAAAATCTTAGAGCGAGCGCTCCGCTCAATGCGGCTAACAGCGTCATCCCCATTTTTTCCCAAACACAGTTGCTCAAGTTCAGAAATAATAGTGAGCTTCTCATCGTCGGATGCCTGCGCCAATGCGCTAACTCTAGTTTCAATCAGTTCCACTTAGGCCCCTTGTTCTCTTAATTGAGCTATTACCCGAAGGGCAATGTTTAGCAGTATCGACCATAAATAACCTGTGGCTAACCGTCACGCGTTGATTAACGTTATGGCTTTGCACAAAGACGCTTAGATGTGGTTGAATAGTATGGCAGCCACCCCGTCATACAATATCCTGCGACAAACTTTATATGAAGCTGTTCGAATACATAGACCCCTTATATCGCGACAAGCTCATGCGGCTTTCTACGGAGATGCGCCTAGGTGCGGGAGAGACACTTTTTCGTCGAGGAGACTTGAGTGATGACATGTACAGGGTTGTACTTGGGAAGCTAGAGGTTGTAGACGAGCGCCAGCGCATTGTTGTGGACACTTTAGGACCAGGCCAATTTGTTGGTGAAATGGCATTTGTTTCCCATGAAGAGCGCTCTATGAATGTGCGGGCTGGTGTTGATACTCGAGTTTTACACTGGTCTAGCGAGGTGTTGTCTGAGGCTTTTGAGCTAGATCGAGCCTTCGAAGTTGCGATATACAAAGGTTTTTCTACCTTGTTAGTCGAGAGGCTCCGCACCACAACGGGTGTTGCTCTTCACCGTAAAGGAGAAGGTCCAGTAGCTCAGGTATCGCTGTCAGGTGACCTTGAAAGATCAGCCCGGAGTGCTTCCGATAGCTTCAAGGGTGCTCTTTTAGACTTGGGTGACGCTATAAAGCGTGAGCCTGGTGGACCTGGCGTAGAGGCTGTAAAGCTCTCTCTCGATGATCTGATAGACAAGGGATCTCGTGTTTTCAGGGGGCTCTCAAGCGAAAAAGCGTCGTTAGTGGGTGAGCTTCTGTATCGTGAACTCCATCCCTTCATGGCCCCTTGTGAGACCTCAAAGCTGATTCAGATGATAGGTGAGTCGGGAATGGGTATGGCTGGCGTCTACTCGCACATGGCAGACGGTGAGCTATGCGGAGATTCAAGCCTGGGTCAGGTGCTAGACTCAGCCATCTTGTGTCTACCGACCGCCGCAGCTATCCGGGAGCGCGAATTATTGGTGCGCTCACATGTTGAGCGGTTGTTAGTATTACCTGAGATTAAAAAAGTCTGCGTCACACCGTGCCTACTGTGGGGGGTGTTTAAGGTGGCTACGATGCAGCTTGGCTACAGGGGGGGTGAGTTGTGTTTCTTGGATAGAGACTCAGAGTCCCTAGCTAATATTGATAGAGAGCTCGCCTTTAGACCGAGATCAGTGAAGTTTCAGCCGATGCACGGTGACTTGTTGGGGCTGACCGCTGAGTCTTCAGATCAGCTTGATGATTGCGATCTTTTGATTATTGATGGTTTGGCCGATTATCTACCCCGTAGGCTGGTTTCAATGCTCGGGAAGCGTATCCACGAACTAATTGGTGATAAAGGGCGGGCCATCATCACTCTTCTTGTCCCATCTAAGGACCAATTCTTCTTCCAACATCTCCTGCGGTTGAACACCGTCCGGCATGATCCATCGACATTTGCACGACTGCTTCAAAGCTCTGCTGATTTGGATGTGACTGTTTTGTGGGAAAAAGGGGCGGGTGTTGTTTTGGAAATAACGGCTGCTGAGGGGCAGAGAACTTAGTCCTGACAATGGGATGACACAGGAGAAGTTGCACAACTACCTCGAACGGGAATACAATTGCGCTCGAATGTTTTTATTTCACTTAGTTACGCTCCAAAATGCAGGTCGATTTTATGCAGAATAGTTTTTTTAGTAGCAACCGTTTTAGATTATTTACCGCGGGCATTGCCAGTATGGCGCTGGCATGTGGAGGCGGCGAACAGTCCGTTCCAGTTGAGCCGGTTGAGGTCGTTGAGGCAGCGGCTCCTGCTGCATTGACAGCGGAGATGAGAGCGGGCGCGACTCAAGACCACCTAGTTCCAAGCCCTGGTGAGATGCAAGCTGCGTTGACAGGTGCTGGTATTGAGACGTCATTAGGCGCTCTCGTTTCTAGACGAGCCCTAGATATGTCGGCCACCAATAGGGATAAAGTAGCAGTTCGCACAGGTGTGATTCTCGCTGATTTATTGCTTACGGTAAAGACAGCTACATTGGATGATACCGTGAGTAGGTTCGGGCAACTCCGCGAGGGTCTCGTGGTGCTTCAGACTGGCTCTGACCTTCCACGTGAGATCGACGATCTAATCGAACGAATCTCTAACGGTGCCTTAATGGGCGATCACCTTGTCTTTGAGCTCGACCAATTACGGGCAGCTGTAATCCCTGAGCTTGAGTATGAAGCTGACTGGGTTCTCCCTATGATTCAGGCTGGTGCTTGGCTTGAGGGTGCAAACCTAGTCGCTCAAGCCATAAAGGAGGGCGAGCCAGGTGTTGGCAATGAGCTTCTTCGTCAGCCAGACGTTGTGGATTACTTTTTACAGTATGTACAATCAGAGGGCGACGGTCGCGCCGCAGATGTGGTTTTAATGACCCTCACGGCAACACTCGAGTCTCTAAAGGCTATCTGTTCTAAAGATTCACTTGATCCTTCTGATATAGATACTATTCAGACATCAACCCAGTCCGTATTGGAGCTACTCTAAGATGAAAAGCTACGTAAAAAACTGTGCAAAGGCAGTCTTGGTAATGGGAATGGCTATTGGCGGCGCAAGCTTGGCAGATGAAGGTTTCGCCGAAGAGTTGCTCCGCCAGAGGATTTGGAGCGGTTACGAAGACGGATTTGCTGTAAGAACGGCTACAACCGCTGAGTTAGGTCAAGATGAGTACAGGATCTTTTTGGTCACATTGTACTCTGGTAACGAGTATCGAATTGTAGGTGTTGGAGATGACAATATTGGCAATTTAGATATTGTTCTACACGACGCTGATGGCAACACAGTGGAGTATGACCGTACAACTGATAGTCAGCCGGCGATAGAGTTTACCCCTTCGGCTACCGCGACTTATTTTGTTGTTGTTCACGCTCGTGAGGTCACCCCAGAGGGTGGCACGGCTGGCGTTGGAATGGCCGTAACATACAAGTAGAGGCGCTATGCCTCGCCTTGAGGAACGATTTCAGCAGGCCTTAGCCGAGGTCGATTTACAAGTTGATCCCGTCGACTCCGCGCTTGCGGCTGACATTGTACGCCTGTTGGTTAGATCTGTTGGTGGTGAGTTACGTGCTTCGGTTGTCTCGGTCTTGGACTCCGCACTAAAGTCGCGAACAGCGCTTTGCGAGGGCAGTCGTAAAATAATTATTGGTATATCTTGCGAGCCAAGTTTTCGTACGGGAATAACCTCTCAGGAGATTGGGGCTTACGGCTTGTTCTTCGGTCAGGCCGCCGCGATTAATTTGGAGCAAGAAGAGGCGGGAGAGGTCGATCTTGAGCAGTTCTCTCTGAGATACGGTCCAGAGACTTCTCTGATACTCTTAGAGGCCTTTTTTCAGGTGGCAGTCGCCGATGGAGCTATGGTTGAAGCCGTGGCTAGGCGACTTGAGGGCTCTGCCAAAGAGTTGGGTGTCGACCCCTTGGTTGTTTCGGCGTTCTTTCAGCGATACGACTCTAGATTTGCCGAAGGCGATCGGACCTGGAAGGTAACCGGTGAGCGGATAACAATAGGTCGCTCTCCTTCAAATGACGTTGTTATCCCAGATCCGCAGGTGGGAAAGCACCACTGCACACTGTTTTCGGTGGGTGATGTCTGGCGAATAGAGGGCGTTGGTGGGAGACCTGTTTTGGTCGACGGCGTGGCGGTGTCTTCGTCTCCAGTTTCGAGCGAGAGTAAGATTGGTGTAGGTCCTTGGACTTTGAGGGTGCTTGATGGAGAGATAAAAGGGTTCGGGCACCGATCGTTTCAGGCACTGTCTGTTTCGGGGCTTAACAGGAAGATAGGCGACGTAGTCTTGTTGGAAGATGTCGAGTTTACCATCTTTTCAGGCGAAGTAGTTGCGTTGGTGGGTCCCTCGGGAGCAGGAAAAACCACCCTTATTAATGCAATAGCTGGCATAGCTCCTGCGGACAGCGGTAGCGTTACATTAGGCGGTGGGGATTTTCACGCAATATTGGAGTCTGAGCCCTCTGGGGTTGGAATAGTTCCTCAGGAGGACTTGGTTCACGCAGAGCTAACCGTAGAGGAATCGTTGTACTATTCTGGGCGATTGAGGTTGCCTTCTGATGTTGGTCGCGAAGATATCTCGGCTCAGGTCGACCGAGTGCTTGGTGAGCTCGATATTCGTCATATCGCGGATTCCCGCATCGGAGATGCGCTAAAGCGAGGTATCTCTGGAGGACAGAGAAAAAGAGTTAATCTAGGTCAGGAGCTGTTGACTCGCAGCACTAGAGTGTTGTTTTTGGATGAGCCAACGTCCGGGCTTGATCCCAAATCTTCTCATGAAATAGCTAAACAGGTGCGCCAGTTGGCGGATGGTGGGAGGCTAGTCTTTTTAGTCACACACGATCTGTCTACGGGAATACTTCAGCAGGTTGATCACCTGTTGGTGATGGTCCAGGGCGGTCGCGTTGCCTATTTTGGGGCGCCAGAGGACGCGTGTACTTACTTTAGGGTTCCAAGTGCAGATCTTATATTCTCGCGACTCGGTGAACGGAGCGCTGACGAATGGGCTGAGCAATATAGAGTGAGTAAAGATCGCCGCAGGTACGTAACCACAAGATCACAGCTATTGGCAGGCGATGACGCGCCGGTGACGGAGACCACTGAGTTAACGATCCCCGACTCGAGGCGCGATGGACTTAGAATAAGTGCTACGCCCACTGGATTGCAGCAACTGCAGACGCTGACGAGTAGGTATTTTAGGACCAAGATTAGAGATAGGGTCGGCATGGCAGTGTTTTGGGCTCAGCCCCCAATCTTGGCGATGGTAATGTGGATTGTCTTTAGTAAACCAACGGTCCCAGCCCTTTTCATGATCTCCTTGTCTTGGCTCTGGTTTGGTATGTCGGCTTCTGTGAGAGAGTTGATTCAGGACCGCGCCATATGGCAAAGAGAACATAAAATTGGAGTTGGGGTTACGCCTTATGTGGGATCAAAAGTCCTAGTGTTAGGAGGAATGGTGGGGGTGCAATCCGTTTTGTTTACCTCCATCACTTGGTGGGCGTTGGAGTTGGGAGGTGCGCCGTATCTGTATAGCCTTCCCTTGTTGATTTTAGCTGGAGTGTTGACCGCTTTAACGGGCATGTCCCTATCGTTGGCTATTTCAGCTTGGCTGTCTAGTACTGAGGCAGCTGTCGCTACATTGCCTTTGATACTAATCCCACAGATCTGCTTTTCGTCGATGTTAGTACCCCTGAAAGGTATGGGTGCTTTAGCAAAGGTGATCACCTGGTTCACAATCGAACGGTTTGCCTTTGACGCTACTCTGAAGTCGACCTATTTCTTAAAATCGGTAAAAGATGAAGTCACGGGTAATGATACATATGCTCACCTCGCCGAATGGGGTGCGCGTGGCTATGGTGAGATTAGATCAAATGGCGCCTTATATAACCTTGGTCTAAAGCCACCTGGCAGCGAAGATTATGGGATCTCATTCCCAAACCTGTGCCTTATATTGGTAGGTTTTTCCGCTGGTTTTCTGTTGCTAGCTTGGCTCTTAGTCTGGCTTCGAGCAAGGCGTTAGAGGGTACTGTTTTTACCCTTGTTGCCAGTGATGGCTCGCATTCTTTCTCGCATAGCGTAGACGTTTTGCGCTCCAGTCTGAACACCGTTTGCGGCCCATCCTAGGGCGCCGGGGTTCCAGAATTGACCCTCAATGAGGTCGGCGTCTTTATCGATCATTCCCGTCTCTATTGCCAAGTCGAAGAGCCTCGAGTGAGGGTATATTCGGATTGGCTGCATCATGAGAAGCGTAAACATCCTCAGGTTGGAGCCAAGGTGTAACTTAGCTTCAGCCAGGAATTTAAACAGCATGAGAAGGCTCTTTAAGTCTTCACCAGGTGAGTTTAGAAAGAAGCTGTACTCAACATCAATGTTGTGCTTTTTTCCAATCCTGTAGGTGTGCTGGAGATCCTTGTATCTGAAGTTTTTGTCCAGATTCTTGAGCATCCTGTCGTCGACGTGATCTGGGGAGAAAGAGAGCA
>CAWVYO010000159.1:0-7986 GCA_963934385.1 uncultured bacterium | reverse complement strand
CAAGGAGCCCACTCCTGATCGGGTAGCAGCTATGATAGAGAAGATATTTAGCTCCACTTTGGCGGATGGGCAGCTCGAGGAGTGCCCGCTGACCCTAAAGGATCTCTACGCAGTAGCGGACAAATTTCAGGAGGTTGTACTCGCGATTCACCATCAGAGAATCGAGTACCCAGAAACTCGCAGTATCTCATCTGGAGATCTTGTTAAGCTCCAAGATGTTCAAGAGAGCGGGTCTGATCAAGACGAGCATGTCATAACTCTAGATCTACCACCCCGTGAAGCAGCTGCGCTCCGAGAGAAGGCGTTGGCGGATTCCGATACACCCAAAGAACAGGACAGTCATGTGAGTGACTATGAATCTGTTGAAGCGCTCCCGCGGGAGAGGACCTTCAAGTCCACCCCGCGCAAGGAGCGTTAGGCTTTTCATGAGCGTTGAAATGATAATTAGCGAGGACGTTGGGGCAAAGATTAAGGCGGCTTGCGACGGTGTGGTGGCAGATGCCAGTGCGCTGATGTTAGCGGCTGAGGTCGCGGAGATGGAGCTGTCGCTTTCGATCGTTAATGACGTTGAAATGCGTGCACTCAACAATAAATGGAGAGGTAAAGATCATTCAACAGACGTGTTGTCGTTTCCTCAAGACGACGACCTCCTGCTAGGCGACTTGGTGATCTCTATAGAGACCGCCGCGTCACAAGCGGTTGACCACGGGCACTCTACTGGCGATGAACTTAGGATTCTAATGGTTCACGGTCTGCTACACCTCTTTGGTTATGACCACGAGCTTGGAGAGGTGGAACGCGAGGAGATGGCTGCGGCTGAGACCCGTTTGATGACCAAGTTGAACTGGCGAGGGTCTGGGCTAATCTCTGTTGTAGGGAGCGAATAGCCAGTTTTTAGGATACCAGAGTTTCGAGGTTAGCCACCAACAAAATGAACCCTCAATGAGGTCGAGTTAGAAAATGCAAGTAGACGAACTTCAACAACGCCACCGCACACTTACAGCACGAGTTGAGCTCCTCCGGGGGCATCTTTGACGTCGGTGCTAAGCAGCGTCGCTTAGACGACATAGAGGCTATAACGAGTGAGGCAGAGTTTTGGAATAATCCAAAAGGAGCCCGTGGTGTTCTGAGTGAGAAGGGGGGGCTTGAGCGACTCGTAGGGGCTTTTAAAGAGCTAGACTCCAGCTTGGAGGATGCAGAAGTCTTACTTGAGATGGTTGAGGCAGGGGAGGCGGATACCGCTGAGCTAGTTGAGGTATTAGCCTCTTTTGATGCCGTATCAGCTGCGTGTCATAAGCTAGAGACACAACGACTGTTGGGCAACGAAGGCGACAAACACTCGGCAATTCTGGAGATAAATTCTGGGGCGGGTGGAACTGATGCGTCGGATTGGGCTGAGATGTTGAAGCGTATGTATCTACGCTGGGCTGAACGAGAGGGGTATTCAGCTAAGATCGTTGATGAGCAGACCCATCCAGAGGCGGGGATCAAGCACTGCGCAATGGAGATTAAGGGTAAATACGCCTATGGTTACCTAAAAGGGGAGATAGGCGTTCACAGGCTGGTGCGGATTTCGCCGTTCGATGCCAATGCTAGGCGCCACACGGCGTTCGCTTCTGTTGCCGCCTATCCCGATGTGGAAGACGATATAGAGATCGATATTAACCCGTCAGATCTGAGAATTGACACATACCGATCTTCTGGTGCAGGTGGTCAGCACGTCAATACTACAGATTCGGCGGTGAGGATTGTTCACAACCCTACGGGGATTGTGGTTCAGTGCCAGAATGAGCGTAGCCAGCACAAGAATAAGGCCACTGCCATGAAGATGCTGAAGGCGAGGCTATACCAGCACGAACTCTCGAAACGGCAAGAAGAGGCTACGGAGAACCGATCATCGCAAAAAGCTATTGAGTGGGGGAGCCAGATCCGAAATTATGTGCTCCACCCCTACAGGATGGTCAAAGACACAAGGACGGGAGTGGAGTCTGGCGATGTCGATGGATTCCTAGATGGGAACCTAAGCCTCTTTATGGAGTCGTGGCTGGGCTATATGGCAGGCCTTGACGGCGAGGATGAGGCTTGAGTAACACCTGTCAGATACGTCACATGGGCAACCCCTGCTGTGAATATTAGCGATGACTATGTCTGGACGAGATGACTGGGCTAGGTGGCTGCTATCAACAGGGGTGGGGCTACTGCTTTGTTGTTTGGCGTTCTGGCAGTTTGATTGGCTTGGTACAGAGCTGTATTCGGAGATTAGCCACGGAAAGAACGAGGACTGGGACTGGCAGCTGACGATGTACGAGGTAGCGCGTCTAGGTGTCGTTGAGTTCGGGGAACTGCCCACATGGAACCCCTTTACTCAAGGTGGAGTGCCGCTGCTTGCCAACCCCGAGTACCCGCTGTTCTACCCACCTTTTGCCTTAATTATATTCTTTGGCACAAACGCGGGGATAAAGCTCTGGATCCTGTTTCACTTGTCGCTGTTGGTGTTTGGCGGGTACCTAGCTGGTCGCGAGATGGGGCTGTCTAGGTTGGCATCACACGGAGCTTCGACGGCAATATTGTGCTCGGCGTTTGTTCCTAACTTTATTGCCTATGGGCACATTATGTTTCTGCCGTTGGGTTGGTTGCCCATCGCGTGGGTGGCCTATAGGCGCGGGTATTGGCACTTCGCGGGTGCTGCCCTGGCTCTTAGTTTTTTGGCGGGTGGTCATTACCTTTTACTGTATGGCGCCCTCTGGATTGGCATTGATGCTATTTTATCCAGCCTCGACCTCACTAGAGCCAAATGGCTGGCGCTACCACTCGCTTTGAATGGCCTGTTTATCGGTATTAATTGGCTGTACTTACCCATATTGGTCACTATGGTTTTGGTAGTTTTGCACCAGAGGTTTTCCCGAGGACGGCAGTTTAGGCTCTTACTTTATACCGGACTAACCGCCCTGCTGTTGCTAGGTGTAAAGCTAGCCACGGCGCCACCGTTGTTTGAGCGTGCGGAGCGCCTGACTGCTCAGACTTCTACATCTATAGCCGACGCCTGCCCCGAGTCAGGCGAGGTCCCTTCACCGCCAGACTGTTACGCGTCCCCAGCCGTCGTGCTGTCAGTGATGGGTTCAGATGTTCCTAGGTTTTCGGGTCACGAGGGTCAGAACGTTTTCTTCTCTGTGTACCCTGTTGTCTTGGGTTTCATTGGTTTGATGGCATTGGGCTGGTTCAATCCAAGCGTGGGGCTGATAGGGTTAGTGTTCTGGAGCTTTGGGTGGGGCGGTGCAACTCCTGTTAATCTTCTCGAGCTTCTACATAGGGTGCCAGGGTTTGATCACATTCGCGTAGTGGAGCGATATAGCTTGATCTGGACTCTGTTCTTGGGGTGGGGCTTTGGGTATCTGGGAGATTTAGCGGGCAGAAAGAGAAGATTGTTGGGGGGCGCTGCTGGAGCCTTGGCACTGTTATGGATCTACACGTCGGCGCCCAAGAGCGCAAAGGCTCAGAGGATCGGACCTATGCCATCAGATAGGCCTGCATTGCTTCACGATGAACCGTTTAGACAGCTAGAGGGACCTAGGACCAATTTTGAGTCGGTCCGCTCTAATCAGGGAAAGCTAGATTGTTGGACTACCGCTTGGTTGGAAGATCCTGCTGTTGGTCTCTCCGCTGTAGGAAGAGATGATTACTTGGGGGAAGCGTGGATCGTAGACTCGGGTATTTCTGTGCCTGTTAGCTTCACTACATCTGAGATACTCGTCACCCTACCAGTGGCTGGAGAGGTGGTCATCAATCAGAACTGGTTTAGAGGCTGGAGTGTCGATGGTCATGATATCGGTCGGTACAGGGGCTTGATCTCAGCCAACCTCAGCGCCGGAGAACACACTTTTACGTATCGTCCACCTGGATTGGTGCTGGGGCTTTTGACCTCGGTCTTCGGGATTTTCGTGGTTTTCGCACGTGTGCTGTGGCCAAGAGGTTTTCGCCGAACCAATGAATACGACCCTCCGCGATAAACGGTCCCTCGTTGTTCTTAAGGGTCAATATGTAATTGCTTGAACCATTTACATTGGGAGTTATCTCGGCCTCGCTGAAATCCACAAACCGCCTTACCCGTGGGAATAGAGCTTTGTAGAGGGCCTCTTTGAGGGAGAACCTCATTAGAGTGGCAGTCCACTGGCGATCCTTTGGCAGCGCTCTCACTTCGGCCAATTCAGTCGGAGTCAACACTCTTTCTGCTATCCCCATTCGAGGTTTTTGCGGTATCTCTAGGTCTATCCCAATGGAGCCGTGGTGCGACCTAGCGACCATGGCTACCGCCATTGTTCGTTTGTGGCTAATAGTGACGCAGAGCCCTCCATTGTAGATGGGTTCGCCGCTTGGGCCTGAGAGTACTGGTAGTCTAGGGAAGCCAAACCCCTTTGTTGCCAGGGAGGCGGCGAGTCTTCCACCAACCCATGAGACCTGTTTGTATCCGCTAAATCCCTGCGCGGTGGGAATCTCTTGTTTGTAAAGCCTAGCTATTACCTCATCGGGCACAGGTTCCTTGGTGTCCGGTAGGTGTATCCCCACCACAACCCCGTGAGGTAGGGCAGTGGTAAACGCGACTGAGTAGGGGATTGGATCTTCCGTAGGCTTCATGCTGAACACACTATCTTAATTGAACCGATTAAGCGCATAGATCGCGACAGTTAGGTCGTTGTATTCAGGGTCTAGGAGCAAATACTCACGTAATTTAGATATGTTATGTTCTGGTACGGTGTTTGCTTATTACATTTAGTGAGGTTGTCTTGAGATACTGGCTGGAAGAGTTGGTGGAAACCTCAAAATTGGTTACGAATAACTAGTAAATAATATTCAGAAACGGAGAAGAGTGATGCGACCAGTAATTGTTTCGGTGATCCTTGCGGTGTCTTTAATCGGCTGTGGTGGTAGAGATCCCAACATAGATCTTAGTGCATTTTCGTCTTGTTCTGACCTAGAGGACTCGATTATCGATCAAGCTGTCACAGAGATTAGGTGGGAGTACGCTTGGGGCTTTGGTGGCGGAGTGTCGTTTGGTTCTAGCGACTTCGGGCTCGCGGAATCCTCCTCAAGTAATGACTCGGCAGGTAGTAGTGGTAGTGGGAGGAGCCACTCAAGCACCAATACTCAAGAAGTAGGAGTGGACGAATCAGACCTGGTAAAGACAGACGGCGACAACCTGTTTTCCATCGCTGGACAGACCTTAGTTGTTACCGCAGCATGGCCTCCCGAGTCCGCTGAAATGGTCGGTCAAATTGAATTAGAGGGTGATATTGAGGGCTTTTACCTATTGGATGACAATAAGGCTATTGTCATGTCGCAGCTTTGGTATGCGGATGGCGCACCCTCCGATGGGGCCTCGCACGATGGTAATGGCGGTCTGGTGAAGGTCACTGTTGTAGACCTATCGGATGCTGAGGAGCCAGTTGTGTTGCGGGAGACCTATACGAGAGGTGTTCTTCACGACAGCCGAATGAAGGGCGATATGCTCTATGTGGTTTCCTATCGAGTCATGCAGCTGGACGGGCTGCGAGAGGCTGATGGCAAATCGGAGGCACTCGACGTGGTTCGCAGCTCTACATTGTCGGACTGGATGCCACGCAGGTACGATCACAAGCGAAATAGCGTTAATGATACTTGGGAGGCCTCTGAAGAAGACGTATGTGAGTGTACTTCTGTCTATGGTTCAGACAGGTCTTCTGGAGATATGTTGGTCTCTGTGCAGTCATTGGATACTTCCGACGCACTCGGTAGATTTGACGGTACTGCTGTCTTGAGCTCGTTGGATCACATCTACGGATCTGCAGATTCCATATATGTGGTCTCATCTGAGGCGACTGACGGTCCTTGGCAGAGCTACGATGACCGTATCGAAACGATCATCCACAAGTTTAGAATAGACGTAGAGGACCCAAGACCTATCTACACATCTTCGGGCAAGGTTCCGGGGTGGACTTTAAATCAGTTCTCTCTAGACGAGTATGAGGGGCGGCTTCGTGTCGCGACCACCACGTCTTTTTGGGAAGGAGGCAACGGTACGTCGGGTGTATACGTTATGGCGGACGATGGTGATGAACTCGACATCGTTGGTAGTGTTGAGGGCTTGGCCGATGGCGAGTCGATCTACTCAGTGAGGTTTGTGGAAGAGACAGGTTATGTTGTCACCTATGAAACAATAGACCCTCTGTTTGTAATAGACCTGAGTGATCCAACCGAGCCGGAGGCTAGAGGGGAGCTTCATATTACTGGTTTCTCTAACTACCTCCACCCAATGGAAGATGGTCTTCTGCTGGGGATTGGTCTAGATATGGATGAGAATGGTTGGGAATCAAATGGTGTTCAAGTCTCCATGTTTGATGTCTCAGACCTCGACAACCCACTGTTAGCGAGCAGGTTGACTCTAGAGGGGACCTCTTATTCAGATGCCCAGTACGAGCACCATGCATTCAACTATTTCGAGCCTACAGAGTCTCTGGTTGTCCCTGCCTATTCATCCGAAACGGGTGAGTCTCGCATGCATGTGATTCACGTCGCTGCTGGCGAAGAGCTCGAAGAGGTAGGGGCTATCTCGCAATCGGATATCCTACGTGAGGATAGTAATGAAGACTGGTGGTACAGCTACTGTACTGAGTTCAAACGCTCAGTAGTCTTTTCAGATGAGGGCGAAGGAGACTTCGTCTACGGTGTCTCAGCGGCAGGGATTGTCGTGGCTGAGGTTGATGATCCGAGCACGCTGGTCGCTTCAGTACCGTTTGTGGGAGTGGATCCATGTGAGGAAGATGGTGGCGGTTACTACAACGAAGAATTCTAGCAACTAGAATGCATTAATATCTAAATTCAATAATTTATTATACAAAATCTATTAATCGTGATCAAATCTTGGTCACGATTTTTAGGTTTTGATGTAAGTATCTGTAATCACGTAGCTCCGATATTTGGCACACCACTTGCGTTCTATATGAATGTAGCCCAAAGCAATGGCGCAAAGTGGGCTTCAACAGGAGTTGTTATGAAATTCGTATCTATATTTGTATCTATTGGTCTGGTCGCGTGTGGCGGTGAGCCTGAGGTTGTTGCGACCTCTTCTCCATCGACAAGTAATCGCGCGGTCGAGGTCGAACCCGTGAGTTCATTTGCTCAGGTAGAGTCAGGGGATGAACTTCCAACTTTCGAAGAGGTCGTAGAGCAAGTGCAGCTCGCTATGGGCGAAGATTACTCCGAATTAGAATTCGAGGGTGCTCAAGAGCCCGAGCAACTGACTACTACCATTAGGATCAGAGCAGGTGAGAGCTTTGTAACTCTAGCTTCTCATTCCGGAGTCACACCAACAGAGCTGGCAGAGATTAATGGAATCTCTGTTCGCGATCCCCTCATGGCAGGTCAAGAGTTAGAAATTCCAGTTTGGGGTGAACAGCTTACGCAGTTCGACGAATCGAGGGGGGACAGAGAGTCACGTAGGCTGGAGCGTTATATCGAGTCTAAGGGCGGTCTTGTCTCCGTGGCTCCTCATGCTATGGCCTATGGAGACACAGTCTGGGGAGTCGCTGTCCAAGACGCCGGGCTACCGTTCTGGGTAGTAGAGTTGTTCAATCGTGACAGTGATCTAAACAGCTTGGGTATAGGCGATGAGATCTACCTACCGATCTTGGGTGACAATGTCACAGATTCAGACTCTAGCGAAGGGCTCGCCTTTGCAGAATCGAATCTCGAGGCGGCAGAATAAGAACTCGGTTATATGTTCGCCATGTTGATCCTATTGGCGATAACGTTAGCTTTCGGGAACCCTCCTGCTGTAACAAGCAGCGAGGGTTCTCTTGCTGATGTGCATCAGGTACGCGAAGAGCTCCATGCGTTGGCGGGTCGTCAACACTGGGGGGGCATGACCAGAAAATGGTATGCTCTTCAGGAGCTAGGGGCTGAGTTTTCTGTCGACGAACTCATCCTAGGGGCTCAGATCGAGAGGCACAACGG